>CALVDT010000051.1 GCA_944326385.1 uncultured Bacteroidales bacterium
TATAAGATGGATTTTTTTTGCAGTAAACTGTCTGAAATTCAGGAACAGTTTCTTAATTTTGTGCCGCAATCGCGAGGGTACCGCGTAACGCAGAAGTACTCTCCCGGGCCGTTCACGGTCCGCTCCACGAAGTCAATATTCATACCAGAAGCGACATGGCATATACCAAGGAAGAAAAATACTCGGAAGAAACCACAGCGAAAATCGCTGAACACTACAAGGCTATACTCAAACTGCTCGGTGAAAACCCCTCTCGGGAAGGCCTGTTGAAGACTCCGGAAAGGGTGGCCAAGGCCATGCAGTTCCTCACCCAGGGCTACGGGCAGGACGGGTCTGAAATCATCAGGAAAGCCATATTCCGTGAAGAATATCAGCAGATGGTTCTGGTAAAGGACATCGAACTGTACTCGACTTGCGAGCACCACCTGATGCCTTTCATCGGCAAGGCTCACGTCGCATACATCCCTGACGGCTACATCACCGGACTCAGCAAGATAGCCAGAGTAGTCGAGACATACGCCAGACGGCTTCAGGTCCAGGAACGTCTGACAGTTCAGATCCGCGACTGTATCCAGCAGACTCTCAATCCTCTCGGAGTCGCCGTAGTCATAGAAGCCGCCCATACCTGCATGCAGATAAGGGGCGTGCAGAAAGCAAACGCCATCACTACGACGTCAGCGTTTTCCGGCGTTTTCCTGAAAGACGAAAGGACCAGGAACGAATTCCTCAATCTGATACGTCATTGAAAAAAGCATCGCACCCGGAAAATCCCGGCTGGCTGACAGTCAGAAAATCTTCTGGAGGAAATCCGTAAGATACAGCCTCCAGTTTCTCCAGATATGCCCTCCTTCGGACTCATGATACTCGTAAGGATAACCGCACGAATCCATATATGACCTCAAGGCCCGGTTTTCCTCATACAGAAAATCATCCCGTCCAATGGCTATGTAATAGAGGGATACCCCGTCGGAAAACTGTCCGGCTATCTTGGCGCCTATATCAGAATACACCGGACCTTCACCGCCTTCCAGATACCTGACCGTGGCTGAAAACAGCCCCACATAACCGAACGTTCCCGGATACTGGCAGGATATGTGGAAAGAATGGAAACCGCCCATGGAGAGTCCCGCGACGGCCCTTCCGTCCGCCTTCCGAACAGTCCTGTAATGCGCATCCACATAACTGACGATTTCAGGAAAAGCTGCCTCGAAAGTCCCGTCCATGGTCTTCGGCAGATTGAACTCCGGCTGCACCAGCCCGTCGGGGCCTTCACCGGGTGCAGACGGAAGTGCGACATTGCCGTTAGGCATCACGACTATCATAGGAGACGCTTTTCCCGAAGCTATGAGATTGTCAAGAATCTGTGCGGCCCTTCCGAGAGTCGGCCAGGCATCCTCATCGCCGCCCATTCCATGGAGAAGATAAAGCACTGGATAACGTCTGCTGCCTGAATCCTCATAGCCTGCCGGCGTATAAACAGTCATCCTGCGGTTTGTTCCCAGAAGTTCCGATTCATACCATACCTTGGAAACAGTACCATGCGGCACATCATTTACCGAATAGGTGTCGCCGCACCCTCCCGGGACTGTGAATATGTTCATCATGGTACTTACGTCCCTCATAATAAAGACATTGGAAGGATCTGTAGTCCGGAATCCGTCCACGACGAAAGCATAACTGTACAGTTCCGATGCCAGAGGCGAAGAAGTCCAGGTCCAGACTCCGCTGCCTGTCTCCGACATATCCGCGCTTCCCCAGCCGCCGTTTCCGCCGTCAATGAAATCTCCGGTAACCTCCACTTTCGAAGCCTCAGGAGCGAAGATGCGGAAAGTGACGGAATTGTCCCCGTTCACCTCGGGGGAGCGGAGACCTTCAGAGGTAAAGATAGCCTGCTGTCCCATTGCCGGCAGCGCTACCAGCAATGCAGACAACAGGGCCAGCATAGTTTTCCCGATATGAGAAACGGTCGTCATAACTGAATAAAGACTGCTTGTCATATTGCTTTATTTTTCAAGATATGCATCGGATACGACTTTCTCGCTGCGTGCAATGAAGTCGCTGAGAGCCTTGCCCTTGAGCATACCGTTGGCCAGAAGCGCCAGATCCGTAATCTGCTTCAGAATACTGTTTCCGGCGGCAAAGGACTCAAGGTCCTTCCTGTGCGCTTCGGACACGGCCTTTTTCTGTTCCTCGACCGCTTTCTTCTGATCTTCGGCAGCATCCTTCGGCGCATCTTCCACCTGTTCTGCAGGTTTGACTTCCGCCATTTTGGCATCCATTATTTTCATAACCAAAGGATTCTGCATATTGACAGCGATATTGTAGGACTCCGGCATCTCACTGTAGAAATTCATTCCGCCGCCGAGGGATGACATATCGCGGTAACGCCGCATGAACTCCGACTGGGTAATCAGGATAGGAGAAGCATTCTCGCCCAGATTCTCGGCAGTCACGTAATAGTTGTTGCCCTCGGGAAGCATGCTCTTGAAAATAACCTCCAGATCGGACTTGTCCTGTTCGCTCATTTCGGGACGGATTCTCTCCTCCTTGGGGATAAGGTTGTCTATACTGTCCGAATCCACGCGGGCGAAACGGCAGTCCCCTATTTTCGTTTCAAGCAGATTCACGAAATGTGCATCCAGCTGACAGTCGAGAAGAAGCACATCGTACCCCCTGTTTTTAGCCGCTTCCACATACGGATACTGAGCGACAGCATCAGTTGCATAAAGGAACACCAGTTTCTTGTCCTTGTCAGTCTGCTCCGTCTCTATGGCTTTTTTATATTCGTCAATGCTGAAATACTTGCCTTCCGTATTCTTCAGCAGGCAGAACTTCATAGCTCTCTCGCAGAATTTCTCGTCAGAGAGCATTCCATATTCGATGAACAGTTTCAGGTTGTCCCACTTGCTTTCGAGAGCCTCCCTTTCATTCTTGAAAATCTCCTCCAGCCGGTCGGCAACCTTCCTCGTTATATAACCGGATATTTTCTTCACATTGGCATCGCTCTGCAGATAACTTCTGGACACATTCAGCGGTATGTCAGGTGAATCTATCACACCGTGAAGCAATGTCAGAAAATCAGGAACGATATTTTCCACCGAATCCGTCACGAACATCTGGTTGCAGTAAAGCTGGATCTTGTTCCTTGTTACCTCCATCCTGTCCTTGATCTTAGGGAAATAGAGGATACCTGTCAGATGGAACGGATAATCCACATTAAGATGAATGTGGAACAGAGGTTCGTCCTGCATAGGATAGAGCGTACGGTAGAACTCCATGTAGTCCTCTTCCTTCAGGTCAGAAGGCTTCTTTGCCCAGAGCGGCTCAGTTCTGTTGATGACATTGTCCTTGTCAGTGTCGACATACTTGCCGTCCTTCCACTCCTGCTCCTTGCCGAAGATGACAGGCACCGGCATGAACTTGCAGTATTTGTCCAGGAGAGTCTGTATGCGGCCTTTGGTCGCGAACTCGGCGTCCTCGTCGTCTATGTAAAGGGTGATTTCCGTTCCCCTATCCTTCTTGTCGCTTTCGGACATCTCATATTCAGGACTTCCGTCGCATGTCCATCTCACTGCCTTCGCCCCCTCTTTCCATGACAAAGTGTCAATTGTCACCTTCTTTGACACCATGAACGCAGAATAGAAGCCGAGGCCGAAATGCCCGATGATGTTGCCTATCTGGTCCTTGTATTTCTCCAGGAACTCCCCTGCGCTTGAAAATGCTATCTGGTTGATGTATTTGTCGACTTCCGCCTCTGTCATTCCGAGGCCGTTGTCTATGACCTTGAGAGTCTTGGCGTCTTCATCAAGCACGATGCGCACATTCAGCTCGCCGAGCTCTCCCTTGAACTCTCCAGAAACTGCGAGAGCCTTCATCTTCTGGTCTGCATCGACAGCATTTGCCACGAGCTCACGGAGGAAAATCTCATGGTCCGAATACAGGAATTTCTTTATTACCGGGAAAATGTTCTCGGTGGTCACACCTATTTTACCTTTGGTTTCTGTTGACATAATATTTGATTTTTTGTTTCTATATTCTACAAAACCGGCCGCCAGGTTCATTTCCATGAACGGCAGGCAGCCGGAATAAGTCAAAATATGTTCCAATGCGAGGCTGACTGACTATTTGTCAGTCGCCGCATACAGCATGGAATGTCAGTCCCTGCTTGTGGTAAAACTCTGTTCGTTCCCGTAGAATGACATGACACAAGTGTCAAGTTTCTGTTCTCCGCTCATGAATTCCACCTTGAACGAGCCATACATGACGCCGGCATCATCACGGACTATTGTCAAGCCCTCGGGACCTATACTGAAAACAGCAGAATAATCCCCGTCATCAAAACTTCCGTCTCCCCTCGCCTCATAAGTACCGTTTCCGATTTCATAATCATGTTTCGTGACAGTAAGGTCAGCATGGCCCGACTGGGAAGATGCTGAAAGTTCCCACATGTTTTCGGAGCCACAGGTTACCGTCACGACCAAAGGCTCATCATTTGCGGTCCCGGAGCACTGCAGACTGCTGAATCCTGTCCATCTGGCATACGACTCGGCAGTAATGGACCAGACGGACCCTGGCTCATCAAGGGATTTTCCTCCCGTATCCACAAGACCGAAACCGTCTATATGATACGCATGCTCTCCTGTCTGTACGACATTAACCCCGGCAATATCATTCCAGGAACCATTTTCCCCGAAGAGATATCCGTTGAAGTCCTGCATCCAGTCGACAAATATGACCGGGGCAGACACATAGCCGGCAAACAGATTCTCTGAAGTTTCCTCAAGAATATAACTGTCTGCATGATTGTCTCCCTTGTATACGCGGCACGACACCGCGAGGAAGACAACGAGACACATGATTACAAATCTTTTCATTTTCCGATATTTTTAGAAGCGGACTCCTATGCCCGCTGTCGCTCCTATGTTAAGCATTCCCAACGCCAGCTCCGCAAAGCCGAAGACTCTGCCGCCCGCCATTATCCCGAACGGCACTGTATGAAAGCACGGGCTGATGACAGCCCTGCCTCTGAATTGTCCGTAGCTCAGGCCGAGACCTACAGCCGAATACATTTTGAAATATTCCCTTGAAAAATATGTGAACCTTGCCTGCGGCAGGAAAGTGGCCACATATCCGCTGTCCGTGCTTTTCAGAGAAGATGTAACGCCGTCATGCGTTTCTCCCCGGATGCCGTTCCAGCCTATCCCGAGAGACAGAGTGAACCATCGTCTGAGCACAAAGTCAAACTCGGCCGAAATCACCCCGGTCATGTACACAGGTCCGGAATAATCGCCATAAATTGAAGAAAGCGACCGTCCGCCGAAATATCCGCCACAGTTCCTGTCCACAAAGTTGATGACATCCGCGACAGGATATCCTCCCCACCCGAGACGCACTTCATACCGCATGTCATTCAGATTTCCGGCTTCCCTGCCTATGGCAGACACCGGGCAATAGACTGCAAGAGCAGTCACCAGCGCCACGCACAGTACAAGAAATCTTTTCATCACAAAACCATTTTTGATTCCGGACATAAAGATGCACGGGCAACAGAGAATGTTGCATTATGTGGCGCCGATGATTGTCAAAATTCCAGACTGCTGTCCGGAGCCTCAGCAGGCCGGGAAGAACACCACCGCCTGGCCGCCGCCGGAAGCCATCTTCACCTCAAGGACATCGTCTGACGACACTGTCATTTCAGAGATTGTATACGAGCACGGATTCGTCTTCCAGTCAGCATCCGGTCCGTCGGCATAAATGACTGCCCTGTATTCTTTTCCGGACTCAAGGAAATCCAGTGGCACCTGCAGTG
>CALVDT010000052.1 GCA_944326385.1 uncultured Bacteroidales bacterium
ATTCTATGGTCGGAAGCAAATATGCGAAATCAATTCAAATCGACACGTGACTTTTCTTTATGTATTTAATTATATATAAATAAGTTACAAAAGTTTGTTAAAAAATCTTTTGGACACTAGTGTTAAATATTCTTAAATTTGCGGGCGACTCAAAAGGGTACTTTCCGTGTTACGCTTGATTCAGGAATCCTCATGTACGCCAGTACACTGCGGTTTCTTCATCTTCGCAAGCCTTGAAATTCCTCCTTTTGGGTCACCCACAATGTTTTTAACGGAAAAGGACAACAATATGGAAGACCAGAACAACAAGAAAGGATCTCAGCTCAGCATCGAGATCAAGCCGGATGTGGCCAAAGGAGTATATTCGAACCTCGCACTCATCACCCACTCTCCGACAGAATTCGTAGTGGACTGCGTGTCGAATCTGCCGGGGTATCCGAAAGCGGAAGTGGTAAGCAGGGTGATAATGACGCCTGAAACCGCCAAAAGACTGATGCTGGCGCTTCAGGACAATGTCGCAAAATACGAAGCACAGTTCGGCCAGATCAGATTCGCATCCGACCAGCACAAGATAACATTCCCTGTAGGCGGAGGTCAGAACGGATTGTCCTGATTATGGAAGAGACGTTCAAGACAATCAAGGGCTTCGCTTTCGATGTGGACGGAGTCCTGACAACGGGTGGCATACTCGCGAATCTGGACGGGGAGCTTTTCCGTACATTCGACTCAAAAGACGGATTCGGACTCAGGATGGCCTCCATGCGTGGTTATCACCTCGGTATCATCACCGGCGGCCGTTCGGAAAGCATCAGGAAACGGTTCCTGACTTGCGGAGTGAAGGCTGAAGATGTCTATCTGGGGTCAAGGGACAAGATAGAAGACTTCGATGATTTCTGTGCCAGACATGGAGTCCGGCCGGAAGAAGTGATGTATTTCGGAGATGATCTTCCGGACATACCTGTCATGCTCAAATGCGGATGCGGTGTCGCTCCGGCTGATGCCGTGGAAGAAGCCCTGGAAGCAGCAGACTATGTCTCTCCGAAAGCAGGAGGCAGAGGTTGCGTGAGGGACACCTTAGAGAAAGTGATGAAGGCCCAGGGGACATGGAGCCTTGACGTAGCATTGTATAAAAAGAAATTCTGACAGGGCAGACAGTCATATATGGAGCTTAAAGGTAAACGTATTATCCTGGGCAGCGCTTCGCCCAGAAGAAAGGAACTGCTTGAAGGGCTTGATGTCGACTTCACTGTAGACACCGGAAATACATTCCGTGAGAATTTCCACGGAATCAGGGCCCTGCATGAGATTCCGGTATTGATGTCGGAAGGGAAGTCGTACGGCTTCCACCGCCCGCTTGCCGAAGACGAGATATTGATTACATCTGACACCATAGTTATATGCGGAGATGAGGTCCTTGGGAAACCGGAGGACAGAGCAGACGCAGTACGGATGCTTGGCCTGCTCTCGGACAGGGAACACGAGGTCGTCACCGCCGTGACCATAAGGTCGCTGGATGCAAAGGACACCTTCACTGACAATACCTTTGTAAAGTTCAGCAGACTGACTGAGGAGGAAATCGGATATTATATTGACCGTTACAGGCCTTATGACAAGGCCGGGGCATATGGCGTCCAGGAATGGATCGGATACATCGGCATCGAATCCATCCGCGGCTCCTTCTATACCGTAATGGGCTTTCCGGTATACGGGGTGTACCGGCATCTGAAGGAATTTATCGATAGATGAAAACCATAAACATAATATTTGTTCGATAAATTGATAAATCTGTTTTTAGCGTAAACTTCCGATTCCGCGACTGTAAGTCCGAAAAAACAGGTTGCCGACGGAGAATCGCATATTTCTGTCGGCCACGGATAAGAGCTCCGGTCCGCACGCTTCTTCTTTTTTTCAGTCAGATAGCTACGGCTATCCTTTTCAAAAAGAATAACCTGACATCCTCGAAAATACTTCATAAAATTTATAATTAAAAAATTCAAAACAGCTTCTTAACGGAAAAACTTGCTATCTTTGCAGACTTGTGCGCTGGAATCGTCATGCCCGGCCGGGAATATGGCGTTTCCCTTATTGATAACTAATTTAAAATATGGAACTTTCCGCTAAATACAATCCTTCGGCTACAGAGGACAAATGGTACGCCTACTGGCTGAAACACAAGTTCTTCCATTCGGAACCGGATGAACGCGAACCCTATACGATAGTAATCCCGCCGCCTAATGTCACGGGCATACTCCACATGGGACATGTGCTGAACAATACCCTGAATGACGTGCTTGTCCGTAAAGCCAGGATGGACGGCAAGAACGCCTGCTGGGTGCCTGGAACGGATCATGCGTCCATAGCTACCGAAAACAAGGTGGTGGCAAAACTCAAGGCGGAAGGGATAGAAAAGGATGACCTGACGCGCGAGGAATTCCTGAAATATGCATGGGAATGGAAAGAAAAGCATGGCGGCATCATACTCAGCCAGCTGCGCAAGCTCGGTGCATCATGCGACTGGGACAGGACCCGTTTCACGATGGATTCTGACCTGAGCGAGGCTGTCATCAATACTTTCGTCTACTTTTACAGGAAAGGGTATATTTACAGAGGTATCAGGATGGTGAACTGGGACCCGGTGGGACACACGGCCGTCAGCGATGAGGAAGTAGTGCACAAGGACACGGTCAGCAAGTTCTATCATCTGAGGTATTTCATTTCAGACGGACAGGGGAATCCTACCGGCAAGTACATCATCATCGCCACCACAAGGCCGGAGACCATCATGGCCGATGCGGCTGTATGTATCAACCCGGAAGATGAAAGATATCATTGGCTGAAAGGAAAGAAAGTTCTCATTCCTCTGATAAACAAGGAAATACCCATAATAGAAGACAGCTATGTGGAGATGGGGTTCGGTACAGGATGTCTGAAGGTCACCCCGGCACACGATGTGAATGACTATGAAATAGGGCAGAGGCACGGACTCCCTGTCATCGACATCATAGACGACCATGGACGTCTGAACGAAAAGGCGCAGATATTGGTTGGAGAAGACCGTTTCGAGGCCAGGCGCAAGATAGAGGGAATGCTCAAGGATGCCGGAAACCTTGAAAAAGTCGAAGACTACACCTCTCCGGTCGGCTATTCGGAAAGGACCAATGCGGTCATAGAGCCGCGCCTTTCCATGCAGTGGTTCCTGAAAATGGACGCTCTTGCCAAGGATGCCCTTGAATCCGTGGAAAGCGGCAACGTGAAGCTTATCCCTGACAAATACAGGAACACATACAGGCATTGGATGGAGAATGTCCGCGACTGGTGCATTTCACGTCAGCTCTGGTGGGGCCAGCGAATACCTGCATATTACCTGCCTGACGGGCGGTTTGTAGTAGAACCTGATGCGGAAGCGGCTCTGGAGGCAGCCAGGAAAATAGACCCGTCCATCACTGAAGCTGACCTGAGACAGGACGAGGATGTGCTTGATACATGGTTCTCGTCATGGCTGTGGCCCATATCCGTCTTCGACCCTCAAAAGCCGGGACATCCGGACCATAAGCCGAACAAGGATCTGGCCTATTATTACCCTACGAACGATCTGGTCACAGGCCCTGATATCCTCTTTTTCTGGGTCGCCAGAATGATAATGGCAGGAAACGAGTTCATGAAGGATGTGCCTTTCCACAACGTCTATCTTACCGGAATCGTGAGAGACAAGCTCGGAAGGAAGATGTCCAAGACCCTCGGGAATTCCCCGGATCCGCTGGATCTCATAGCAAAATACGGAGCCGATGCCGTAAGGCTCGGGATGCTTCTGTGCAGTTCTGCCGGAAACGATATCCTGTACGACGAAGCGCAGATAGAGCAGGGAAGGAATTTCTGCAACAAGATATGGAATGCATACAGACTGATAGCAGGATGGAACGTGGACGCGCAGGCACAGCAGCCTCAGTCTGCGGCAGTAGCCGTGAAGTGGTTCGGATACAGGCTGGACCAGGTTCTTGAGCAGGTGGAAGACCATTTCTCCAAATTCAGGATCTCGGATGCCCTGATGACCATTTACAAATGTTTCTGGGACGATTTCTGCGCATGGTATCTCGAAGCAGTCAAGCCGGCGTACGGTGCCGGTATTGATGCAGCCACATACGAAGCTTCCCGCGGATATTTCGAAGCGTTGCTGAAGATGATACATCCGGTGATGCCGTTCATCACCGTGGAGTTGTGGCAGGTCTTGTCCGACCGGAAGGACGGTGAAACCATCATGCTGCTGAGGTATCCTCAGACAGGGAAATTCGATGCCGGTTTCATTTCATCGTTTGAAATGGCTTGCGAGGCTGTCGCCGGCATCCGGAACATCAGGCAGCAGAAGAACATATCACAGAAGGAGGCTCTTACCCTCAAGGTGAAGACCGGTTTCCCTGTCTCGACGATTCCTGTCATAGAGAAACTGGCGAACGTATCGGTAGAGACTGCCGATTCATTCGGTGAAACAGCATCCGGTGTGACTTTCATGGTCGGGACCAGCGAGATGTTCGTACCGCTCTCAGGCATGGTGAACCTTGAGGAGGAGACAGCCAAGCTCGAAGCTGTGATCGCATATCAGGAGAAGTTCCTCGAAAGCGTGCGGAAAAAACTTTCGAATGCGAAATTCGTGAACAGCGCACCTGAAAAGGTCGTCGCGTTGGAACGGAAGAAAGAGGCAGACTCACTTGCCAAGATCGATGCCGCCAAAGCCTCACTTAAAGCCCTGAAAGGGGAGTAATGTTAATTATGAAATCGGAACTTGAACTTGCCGTAAGGTATTACGAGACAGACCAGATGGGGATTGTCCATCATTCGAACTACGTGAGGTATTTCGAGTGCGGAAGGTCGGATATGATGGCAAAGCATGGTCTTCCCATAGAAGTCATCGAGAGGGAAGGCGTAATGCTTCCCGTGGTGTCTGTCGAAGCGAAATACAGGAATTCCGCGAAGATGGGGGATACTGTAAGGATCGTGTCGAGGATAGACAAGGTCCCCATGGCAAAACTTGAAGTGAACAATGAAATCTATAATCAGGACGGGCTGCTTTTGTGCACAGGCAAGGTTGTGCTCGGCTTTATCGATGCCGTGACCCGTCATCCGGTCAGATGTCCGAAAAAACTTGCTGACCTCATAGCAGAGACATTATGATTTCAATCAATTCATTGACTGTAGCTTATGGAGGATTTACCCTTCTGGACGACATAAGTTTCCACATCAGCGGGAATGACAAGATCGGTCTGGTGGGAAAGAACGGGGCGGGTAAGTCTACCATACTGAAGCTCATCTGCGGTCTGCAGAAGCCGACATCCGGAAAAATCGAGATGCCGGCAGACATGAAGATAGGCTATCTTCCGCAGATTATGGAGCATCATAAAGGGAAAAGCGTCATAGACGAGACCATGACTGCATTTTCCGAACTGTTCAGGATGGAGGAAGAGCTTGATTCGCTGATGGCTGAACTTTCATCCAGACAGGATTATGATTCTCCGGAATACAGCCGTCTGATCGAGAAGATGAACGATGTCAATGACAGACTCACATACAGCAGGTCGGAATCGCCGGAAGTAGTTGCGGAAAAGACACTGCTCGGACTCGGCTTCAGGCCGGAAGAGCTTTCCAGGCCGACCGAGACCTTCAGTCAGGGCTGGAACATGCGTATCGAACTGGCCAAGATACTTCTTGCCAAGCCAGACGTACTTCTGCTCGACGAGCCGACCAACCATCTTGACATAGAGTCCATAGAATGGCTTGAAGACTATCTCAAGGCCTACAAGGGCTCGCTTGTGCTGATTTCCCACGACAGGAAATTCCTCGACAACATCACCAACAGGACCGTCGAGATCATGCTCGGGCATATACATGACTACAAGGTTCCGTACAGTCAGTATCTTGAACTGCGCAAGGAGAGGATAGCACAGCAGAAAGCTGCTTACGAGAACCAGCAGCGCATGATAGAGAAGACCGAGGATTTCATCGAAAGATTCAGATACAAACCCACCAAGTCAAACCAGGTGCAGTCCAGGATAAAGCAGCTCGACAAGCTGGAAAGGATAGATGTCGACATTGAGGACAATTCGGCCCTTTCAGTGAAGTTCCCGCCTGCACCGCGCTCCGGAGATGTAGTCTTCAAGGCAGACAATCTTTCCTTGGGCTATCCCAAACCGGACGGCAGCGGGAACAAGGTTGTCTTTACAGGTGCATGCATAGAAGTCCGCAGGGGAGAGAAAGTGGCATTGGTCGGGCGAAACGGAGAAGGGAAGACCACCCTTATGAGGGCTGTCATGGGAGAACTTTCCCCATTGGAAGGGACAGCAAGGACAGGATACAATGTCAATATCGGCTATTATGCCCAGAATCAGGAAGATATCCTCGACAAGAACGATACGGTCTTCGGGACATTGGACAAGATAGCGGTAGGGGATGTCCGGACTAAACTGCGCGATATCCTCGGGGCATTCCTGTTCAAGGGTGAGGACATAGACAAGAAAGTGGCTGTGCTCAGCGGAGGAGAAAGGGCGAGACTCGCAATGGCGAAACTCATTCTCAAACCATACAATCTTCTGGCACTCGACGAGCCTACCAACCACATGGACATCCGCTCGAAGGATATATTGAAGCAGGCCCTGAAATCGTACGACGGGACTCTGATCATAGTTTCCCATGACAGGGATTTCCTCGATGGACTTGTCGGCAAACTTTATGAGTTCAAGGACGGGAAAGTGACGGAACATCTCGGCGGTATCGCGGACTTCCTGAGGAAACGCAGGATAGAGAACCTGAACGAGCTCGAGAGGAAAAACGTACAGAACCGGACGGAACAGGAGGAGAAGCAGCCCGGAACTGGAAAAGCACAGGAAAGCGTATCGGAAGCGAAACAGGATTATGTCCGGAAGAAATTCATCTCCAAGGAGGAACGCCGTACAAGGAATCGTATATCCTACCTTGAAAAAGGGATAGAGGAACTTGAAGGGAAACTGAAGGGGCTCGAAAAGATTCTGGCCGACCCGGGGCCGTCGGATGACATAATGGAACTTACAAGACAGTATCTGGAATTCAAGAGAGACCTCGATTCCATGACGAAGGAATGGGAAGATCTTGTGGAAACTCTGGAATCCTGACTATTGCCTTACATGAAAACAACATACATGAACTGATAATATGGAAGAGCGGAAACCTCAATATCTGTTCGGGATACACCCCGTAATGGAAGCGGTAAAGGCCGGAAAACAAATCGACAAGGTGCTTCTGAAACAAGGCCTTGAAGGTCATACATCCCGGGAACTGATGGATGTGCTGAAGCAGAAAAACGTCCCGTTCCAGTTTGTGCCTGCAGAACGTCTGAACCGGATTGTCAAAGGCGCCCATCAGGGAGTCGTTGCCTATATCTCGAATATCGATTATGTGCCATATGAAGAGCTTATCGATACGGCGCTTGCCACTGCAGCCTCTCCTGTGATCGTGATACTCGACGGTGTCAGCGATGTCAGGAATCTCGGAGCCATAGCGAGGACTCTGGAATGTGCCGGCGGCAGCGGTATCATTGTCCCGGCAAAGGGTGGAGCTGCAATCAATGCTGAAGCCATAAAGGCATCGGCCGGGGCTCTTATGAGACTCTCCGTGGCCAAGGTCCCTAATCTGAGGCTTGCTGTCTATTATTTGAAACAGAGCGGTTTCAGGATAATCGCCGTGACAGAGAAGGTTTCCGGACTGATATATGATACTGACATGACCGGTCCTGTGGCTTTTGTAATGGGATCGGAGGGCAAGGGTATTTCCCAGGGAATGCTGGATCTGGCTGACGATAAGGTGGCCATACCGATGGAAGGGGGCATTTCCTCTCTGAATGTGTCTGTAGCTACATCCGTAGTTCTTTACGAGGCTGTCCGCCAGAAGAAGATGAAATCCAGATAAGGAAATGTTCGTACTGGATTCACATTGCGATACGCCCTCTCAGATACACCGGCTGAGGAATATTGGAATATGGAACGGCCATGGGCAGGTGGATCTTCCGAAGATGAAGAAAGGGGGAGTGGACGGTGCTTTTTTCGCACTTTATGTCCCGTCTTCTCTCGGACCTGAAGAATCTACTGCCTACGCCATGGAACTGATGGCCGATGTGTATGATGCAGTCGGAGCAAACCGGGATTCGGCGGCTATGGTGACATGCCGCCAGGAGGCTTTGGAGGCTCAGGCGAAAGGGCTGGTTTCCATATTCCTGGGACTGGAAAACGGAGCTGCCATACAGACGTCCCTTCCGCTGCTCAGACTTTTCCACCGTTTGGGAGTAAGGTACATGACCCTTACGCATTCGGACCACAACGATATCTGCGACTCATCCGGACCTTCACAGCCAAGATGGGGCGGGTTGAGTCCTTTCGGCAGGGAAGTCGTGGCTGAAATGAACCGGCTCGGCATGCTTGTGGATGTGTCCCATATCTCCGACAGGTCATTCTATGATGTGCTGGAGTGCTCAGCCAAGCCTGTGGTGGCTACCCATTCCTGCTGCCGTGCACTCGCCGGCCATAGACGGAACCTGACCGATGACATGATCAAGGCTCTTGCTTCACAAGGCGGTGTGGTGCAGATTAATTTCTATCCGGTATTCCTTGATGACGGCTTCGCAGCGAGACTGTCAGCTTCGGGAATCGAATCAGTCGGTGAGGCAGTGGAAGCTGAATTCATCAAGGATCCGTCCGATCCGCAGAAACGGGAGGCGTGGTACAGGATAGAGGATGAACTGGCTTCTCTTGCAAGACCGTCATACAGACGTATTGCAGACCATGTTGACCATGTAGTCTCGCTTGTCGGTCCCGACCATGCCGGTCTCGGGTCAGATTTCGACGGCATATCAGTCACACCTGACGGTATGGAGGATGTGTCGCACTTCTCCCGGATACTCGATGAGCTCAGGCACAGGGGATACAGCGAAGGTGATATGGCAAAAATAGCCGGAGGGAACTTCCTGAGAGTGCTCGGTTAGGCCTCCGTTCCGGAAAGTATGACACGTCTCAGCGCATCGAGTGCAGAGGCGGCAAAACGTTCGATATTCCTTTTTCTGTCATTATGGTAATGGAATTCCATGGTTCTGGTCTCCTTCCTTGAACTGATACCGACCCATACCTGGCCTACCGGCTTGCCTTCGGATGCTGACGGACCGGCATTCCCGGTAGTGGCGACGGAGAAATCCGAGTCTGTGATGCGCCTTACCCCTTCGGCCATGGCAGCGGCACATTCAGGACTTACAGCACCGTGCGTGTTTATTACCGACTTGGGAACTCCGAGTATGTTTTCCTTGACACTGCTGGCATATGACACTACGGAGCCGAGGAAATAAGCCGATGAGCCGGGTACGGATGTAAGCAAGGATGCTATCAGTCCGCCGGTACACGATTCCGCTGTACTTACCGTCCATCCATTAGACCGGAGCAGCCGGCCGGTCACTTCGGGAAGAGACTCCCCGGAACATGAATATATGTTGTCTCCGAGCAGACTTCTGAGCTTGGCGGTCTGTTCCTCGAAAATCTTTTCTGCATCAGGTACACCATAGACCGACATCCTCAGGGAAACGCCTTTCAGAGGATCTGGCAGATATGCAAGCCGGACACAGGAGGGGAGTCTCTCTTCCCATTCCGCAATCAGGTCTGAGAGGGCAGATTCCGCTATACCGTATGTCATGATGGTCCTGTGATGTATTTCCGACAGGCAGAATCCTTTTCTGATATCCTCCAAGACGTACGGCATCGCGCCTTCAGCCTCGAACGGGACACCGGGCAGGGAATAAAGCACTGCCTTGCGGCCAAAAGCCGTGTCCGGGAATCTGGCTACCATGACAGGGGCTGTCCCAAGCCTGTTGGGGATGACATCGCACCTGTCCGGGACATCCGCCTGCCGCAGATTGATATCCAGAACATCAAGCCCGCGGGATGAAAGTATCCTGTGGATTATTTCTGTCTGACGGCTGTCTCTGACATAACCCGTGCTGCCTGTGATATCGTACAGGACTCCCTTCGTGACATCATCCTTTGTCGGTCCGAGCCCTCCTGTCACGATCACTATCCCGTCATGTTCAAGACATCCTGCGATTGCCCTTGCTATTTCATCCCTTTCATCGCCCACAGATATCATTTCCCGGACCCGGATCCCGGCTTTCCCGAGTTCCCTCGATATCATGGCCGAATTGGTATCCGTTATCTGGCCGATGAGAATCTCGTCACCGATTGTGCATATGCTGGCTGTGATCATTTCCCGAGAATATGATTGTTGATTTTCCTGACAATGGACGGGCCTTCATAAATGAAACCGCTGTATACTTCCACAAGAGAGGCTCCGGCGTCAAGCATCTTTTTGGCGTCTTCACCTGACATTATGCCGCCGACTCCGATTATCGGCAGCTTGCCTTTCGACTTTTCGCTGATATACCTGACAAGTTCCAGGCTTTTATTGAAAAGAGGTGCTCCCGACATGCCTCCGTTGCCGATTTCCCTGATTTTCTCTTCTGACAATGTCAGACCGTCACGTGATCTTGTAGTGTTTCCGGCCACGACGCCGTCAATACCGGACATCAGGGCATAGTCGATGATTTCGTCAAGCTGCTGGTGCGATATGTCGGGGGAGACCTTGATCAATATCGGACGGTATTCATCGAAGTACATCCGCAGGTCAAGGAGCTTGTCCACGATATCGGACAAAAAAGATACGTCCTGCAGATCCGACAGTCCGCTGACATTCGGGCAGGAGATATTTATGACGAACATGTCCACAAAGTCGTAAAGCATGGCAAACGCCGATTCATAGTCCTTTGCGGCATCCTCGTTGATGCTTGTCGTGTTTTTGGATATGTTTCCGGCGATCAGGACTTTCGGCTTGACCCTTTTCAGCTGTTCCACGGCATTCTTGACGCCTTTGTTGTTTATGCCCATCCTGTTTATTATGGCCCGGTCTTTCACTGAGCGGAACAGGCGAGGCTTCGGGTTGCCTGGCTGCGGCTCCGGAGTCAGTGAGCCGATTTCGATGAAGCCGAATCCGAAATTCGCGAGGTCATTGTAGAATTCACCGTTCTTGTCAAGTCCGCCGGCAAGCCCGACGGGATTCTTGAATTTCAGTCCGAAAACCTCTTTCTCCAGTTCCGGTGACTCTTTTCTGTAAATCAGCCGGACAATACTTCTCATGAAAGGAATATACCTCAGGAACCTGAGCATGGCAAAAGTCAGGTTGTGCGCTGTTTCTGGATTGAAACTGAATAAGATAGGCCGAATTATGTGCTTGTACATCTTGCTGAGATTTGTTTATCCGGCAAAGATAGTAAACTGTCACGTAAATTTCTCATGGATTCCGCGAAGTTCCGGCTTTATTTCATGAATTCCTCGAATGTCCCGTCATCATAGAATACGATGATTTTACTTGCTTTCCTCTGTTTCGGAGGAGTCTGCAGTGGAAAAAGCCCGTCCTGCCTGATTTGCTCCTGGTCGACGCCTTCATCATCCGGGTTGTCCTCCTCCTGAACCGGCTGCTCGGCTTCATCCTTGAACAGGGTAGTGTCGTCAGCATGGTTTACGGTGCTGAAAAGGGTAGTCGGAGGCATGTCCTTGTACATCCGGCCTTTTCCCGTTATCAGCCATTCGATGTTCAGTGACGGATAATTTTTGATAAGGCTGGCGAAAAATTCATATCCCGGTTTGTTCCGTCCGGATAAAATATGGGACACACTTGCCCTTGCCACCTTTATCTTGTCAGCAAAGGCCGCCTGAGTGATGTTTTCAGCTGCAAGAAACTGCTCAAGACGCTCGTTCATGATTGTCAATTTTCTATTTACAAATGTAATGAATATTTTGTTCACAAATGTAATTTATCGGCAATTTACAAAAGGAAACAGAACAGGGGAGTCGCGACTGAAACTTGAAGTCATACTTCATATTATCTATGTATATAATTGATTATACAGATGTTATATTACTATATCCTGTATTCTGCCCTGCCATGTAAGGCTTTTATGGTCGGATTTACCGTATTGTCATGCAGCATTACTTTATATAAGACATATAAAATACTGATTGCCAATTATATAGTATGGTTATATTTTTCTCATAACAAACACTTATTTTACTTTTGTTTACAGGTTACATAATTTAACATAGCGGTGTCTTTTTGTTGTTTTATGTTTAAAGTTGTAATTGATGTATTTACAGACATGAATAACAAATGTAAACACAGAAACAGTTTCGCTATTTCATCGGAATTGATTAATTTCGCGGCAAAAAAAGAATTACAATTGCAAATGATACCTGAAATCAGAATATCGGACTATGACTATTGTCTGCCGGATGACAGGATAGCAAAGTATCCTCTGCCGCAGCGCGATTCGTCCAAACTTCTCGAATATGCTGAAGGTTGCTTGAAAGAATTCGTTTTCAGGGATATCCCTGAGCTGATTCCGCAGGGTTCCATAATGGTGTTCAATGACACCAAGGTCGTTCCTGCGAGACTGCATTTCCAGCGGGAGACTGGCGCCCATATCGAGATTTTCTGTCTGGAACCGGTTATGCCGGCCGAATACAGCCGGATTTTCTCCACGACTGACAGATGCCGGTGGAAATGCATAATCGGAAATGTGAAAAAATGGAAATCCGGCCTGCTGCACCTGTACAATCCCGGCAGCGATCCTTCTGTCGCGGCGCTTGACCTGAAAGCGGAACTTGTGTACAGGGACAACGAAGTATCCGTAGTGGAGCTTTCCTGGCAAGGCGCTCAGCCGTTTTCCAAAGTCCTGGAGATTTGCGGTACCGTTCCTATCCCGCCTTACTTGAACAGGGAATCAGAAGCTGTGGATTCGGAGCGGTACCAGACTCTTTATGCCAGATACAGAGGCTCGGTCGCCGCTCCTACCGCAGGTTTGCATTTCACCGGACTCGAACTCGATGCCATCAAGGCAAAGGGCGTGGATATGGAGACAGTCTGCCTCCATGTAGGCGCAGGGACTTTCCTGCCTGTAAAATCGGATCTCATTTCCGGACACAGGATGCACAGGGAACCTTTTGTCGTGAAGAAATCCCTTATTGAAGCCCTTGCGTCGACTGACAGACAGGTTGTGGCGGTAGGGACTACATCGGTAAGGACTCTTGAATCCTTGTATTATGCAGGTGTTTCATGCCTCGAGAACGGTCATCCGGAGGACACCGGGCAGTGGACTCCTTATGAACGGGAATATCCCTACAGTACCGGAGAGGCACTTGGCGCACTTGTTTCATATCTTGACGCAAACGGACTGGACGAGCTCAGCATGGGGACACGGATCATCATAGTCCCGGGATTCAGGTTCAGGATTGTGGATATACTTGTGACCAACTTCCATCAGCCCGAGAGCACGCTTCTGCTGCTTATATCCGCGTTCACCGACGGGGACTGGAGGACAATATATGATTATGCACTGTCGCACGGTTTCCGCTTCCTCAGCTATGGGGACAGTTCCATACTGTTCCGGAAACATTGATAAATTTCAAAATACATATTTGTTGCTGGCGCGCCAAATATAGCTCACGTTCTACAAAGTCAAAAAAGATTTGCCTTTGTTCTCGCTTAATCGCTATATTTGGACTTGTAAAATAAACTTGACTGATATGATAGATCTTTCTGAATTCGAGAGCATCAGCCCTTATACTGATGAAGAAGCCGTAAAAGCGTTGAACATAGTGGCTGAAAATCCTGTTCTCATGGAGGTGTCGCAATATTTCTTCCCTGACGAATCGCCCGATTACCTGCAGAATCTGCTGAAACAGGTAAAAAGCATCGACGATTTCCAGGTGATGGTGATGTCTAAAGTGATAGATTGGGTTCTGGAGCACACTGCGCACAATTTCTCTTACGACGGCATAGCGAATATCGACAGGGAAAGGAAATTCCTGGCATTGTCCAACCACAGGGACATCATTCTGGATCCGGCCATAACACAGCTTGTGCTTTTCAGAAACGGTATTCCTCTTACTGAAATCGCAGTCGGAGACAACCTCATAACCAACAAGTTCATCGAGTATCTGATCCGTTCGAACAGGATGATCAAGGTGGTCCGCGGGATTTCCGCAAGGGAGCTGTATCTGTCTTCGCAGATGCTTTCAAAGTATATAAGGCTGAATATTACCGGCCAGAAAAGCTCGATATGGCTTGCACAGCGTCAGGGACGGACAAAGGACGGTGAGGATATCACCGAGCAGGGGCTGCTGAAGATGCTCGACATGAGCGGGACAGCAGATTTCAAAAGGAACTTCGAGGAACTCAATATCATACCGCTCAGTATTTCCTACGAATACGAGCCATGCGACGTCCTGAAGGCCCGTGAACTGCTGATTTCCAGAACTTCCAAGTATGTCAAGGCTCCAGGTGAAGACTTGAACAGCATACTGACCGGCATAAAGCAGCAGAAAGGGAATATCCATCTTAATATCGGTACACCTCTGACTTCTGAAGAGATTGAGGCCGCGTCGGAATGCGACAAGAACGACCGCTATCAGTGGATACGTCATGCTGTCGATCTCCGAGTCATAGAGGGTTACAGACTATGGAAGACGAATTATATAGCTTATGACCTGGTCAACGGCGGCAACAAGTACAGTGAGGAATATTCGAACTACGAAGCCCAGGCATTCATAGATTATATGGAACGTCAGCTCGATACAGTTGAAAAATCACTCGACCGCGAATCACTTCGTGAAATTTTCCTCAGGATATATTCCAATCCGGTCCTTTCCAAGGAACTTCTCGCTGAAAAACTTGAACTTCCCGGATGGAAACTCCAGTGGGGAAGATAGTTCCCGAATCTTGTTTTTTTATTTATACCGGCACCTCGAAAGGGGTGTCTTTTTTTGTCCTTGCACACATTACTTAACATAATATAAATTGTATGACAAAATTTGCCGGTGTTTTTTCCTGAAACAATCCTGAAGCCGTTGTAAAAAATTTTCGATATGAATTTTATAGTTCTTATCTTTGCGGAGTTTTGTTAGACGGCATGAAACCATTCCTTAAGGCAGTCATGATTGCAGCCGTATCGGCGGCTGTTTACTTTGTCTCTGCGGCATTACCGCCGGAGACATTCTGCGGCTTGCAGAAATCCGTATCCGTCTGCGACTGCCAAGGGATTCCAGACAGCCACAGTCAGGCCAACTTTTCGGAATTCCACGGTTTCATAGCACATAATGCACTCAGAGGAACATCCGAGAAGATACAGACACCTGACAGACAGATTTTCTTATACAGGAATTCATCCGGAGGCTGGTCCGGCTACAATCCCGGCAATACGAAAAGACAGACACAATCAACTTGCAGACTGCCTTTTGACTCCGGTATAACTCATTCATCCCGTGCAAGATACTTCCTTCCTGCACATAATTCCAACATGCTTGACGGCGGCATGTCGTCGAATTCCGAAAGGATCCATATCCTTCATATCCTTATCATTTAGCCGGACCAAGGCAGGATGCTGCATCTGTCCTGCACATCGCTTCCGTATTTGCACTTAACGTGGATTCCGCACAGGAAATCCGCGTTGGGATATTATCAAATCTTTATAAATCAACAAAATATAATATACCATGGAAAAAGAATTCAGCAGAGTACGCTCTGCACAGGATATAATCATTTCACTTATACTCGTTGCAGCTGGCGCCGTACTTGTCGCATTGCCTACGTCCGGCTCAGTCAACATTCTCGGTTTCTTCCTCATACTTGCGGGCCTTGTCCTGATTCTTGTACTGAAAACGGCCTACAGGCTCGACGGGACAAAGGAAACCTACAGGAAATCGGAAAAATTCTTCCCGCAGAGCAAGAAGGATTCATTCACGAACGCCTTGAAGACTTCTCCGGACACTGTCGATCTCACTGAGGAAAATAAGGGCAACGGCTTGAGGTTAGACATTTTCTACAGCCATAAGACAGGCAAGGCATATTGCAGGCTTTATGAATATATACCTTACCGTTACGAGCCTTGCACTCCTTATTTCGAATATGGTGTGGACAAGGTTGCCAAACTCCTCAAATAGAGACAAGTATTCGATGGACATATGAAAAAAGCGCCGGATTCTGAAGTCCGGCGCTTTTTTCATATGGTCTCCCTCCCCTGCTACCTGGAGCGACGTTCCGCCCTTGCAGCCTTTCTGGCCATGGCGACATCGTCGAAAGCATTGCCAAGAGCGATGTGGAAGCCGAATCTCAAGTTCATGTTGATCTGGTTCACAGGGACAACAGGCAGGCTGATATCTTCCGTAAGAGGAAGGCTCGCATATTCGAACATCATGTAGTCGCAGCCTGCAAAGAAACCGATACCGCTTCTCGGAGTAAACTCGACGAGCCAGCCGATGGATTTGGCGGTGTTCAGCATGGAATAGTTGACTCCGATGTTCACCCATTTCCCCGGGCGTGCATTCAATGCAAGGGTCAGTTCGTTCCTTGTGCTCGTGTAGCCGAACTTGGCATTGTAGAGCATACCGAGACTCATCTTGTTCCAGAGAAAAGGCATCTCGACACCGAGATACAGCTGAGGCTTGATCCTGGAATTCACTTTTTCACCCTGGACTTCTTCTATGTCAAGAATTTCCTTGAATTTGTCCGTTATCTCATCGAAGGTGTCTCCTAAATTCGCACCCTCCCCTATCTGGATATTGTCGACACCAGTGTACGTGATATCTCCTGATGTCTGGAACTTCTGGACTGCATCTGCGGAGAAATTCACGAAGCCGAGATCCGTCACGGCGGCAGAGAACCTGATGCTGTCGAAGAATCTGTTTATGTACAGGCGGTATTCCGCTCCGAAATCGAATGCAGCACCCATGCCGGCAAGCCCGATCTGGTCCAAATTGGTTTCGACACCGAACCCTCCTTCTTCTTTGGTATAAATGTCAATGCCTTTGGCCATGAGATATCCTGTGGCATCTGCCTGGACTCTCCACTGGTCGGAAGCCATCCTCAGATTCAGGTTGTTTATCCTTGCATCCAGACGGGCGACAGGTGCAAGGAATTTGACTCTCGCACCGATGCTGAGACCTTTCACCAGATCCGAAAGATTATGCGAATAGCCGAGGGAAAGTTCTGCATAGGCATTGGCTATCGCACTGAGGTTCCTGATGTTGTATTCCTGCGGGTCGGCAGCGGCTCCTACTTTCAGGAACGTGAAAAGCTCCCTTGGGAGATTTATTTCACCATCCACCTTCAGTCCGAGTCCGATGGTCCAGAAGCTGTTCCTGCCGGTGAAGAAGCCGAGGTTCAGGATATCCGTGTCAAAGTCTATGTCGAAATGCGGATTCGCCGGAAGACTGTTCAGGAAAGTATCGGACGACACGTCAGGATGAAGGAAAGTCAGGAGCGTACCGTCCCCTGTTCCGGACGGGAACAGGAAATTGGACATGCCAACATTGCTTGTGACACCGAAGCCCAGATTGTCGATTGCTCCGAATCCGAGATATGATGCCCCTGGGGCAAAAGCGGGGTTCATCTTGTTCCTCATGACAGAATTCTCGGAGAAATAGCTGCCTTTCAGGGCCTGCCCGCTTGCAAGAAGCGGAAACAGGCATATAATCAATATCAAGTATAATCTTTTCATAATCGACATTATGTTCAGTTTTCACTATTCTCGCTTTCTCCGAGCGCACTGAGGTCTATTGTCACCCCACCCGGCACTTTCACTTTCAATGTGGCTTTCATATAAGAATTCTCCGTGACAGGCTCACCGCTCATATTCCCTGATGTCACGGTGAAATTCAGTCTGATGTAGCTCAGGTCGGTACCGTCTGCGCCCTCCTTGAGCTTCAGCATTATATCGAGCGGTGAAACAGACGGTTTGTCCTCGCTCCCGGCATGGACAGTCATCATCGAAGGCTCTGTAGGAATCAGCTCATGGTTGGAATCGAGAAGATCCACGCTAAGGGCAAGTTCCATAGGCAGACTGGATTCAATCTCCCCGCAAAGCCCCAGTGAATTCATGTTCAGAAGTTCACCGAGCTCATCAGGAAGCTCCTGCACCGTGCTTTCCTCTCCGCCTTCCTGTCCTTCCTGGCTTTCGTCAGGTTCCGACGGATAGGTATAGTCCATGGTGATGTTCAGATCTTCACCGAATTCAAACGGCACCACGAACTGGTATCCGATACCGAGCTGATACTCTGCGGAAGGCTCTATCATGAATTCTTCTTCAGGATCGGTCGCGGCTTCTATCCTGAGTTCCAGCTGGTCAGGAATTTTCTTCAGCAGCGAGGCTATGTCGCCATGGCAGTAAATGTAATCTGCAGGCTTGCCTTCTTCCGACCCCGCTATCCACAGGTTCGTCTCCGTCAGCGACTCTGTGCCTTCAGCCTTCGGTATCGGAATCGTGATCACCTGGGCTGTCCCTGGTCCGCTTTCATAGACAGGCGTGAGTGTCAATGTCCCTGTGACAGGGATGCCCACATTGCCGGTGACCTTTACCATTATGTAAGGATTGGCGAAATCCAGGGTCATGTCCTCTCCTTTCAGGAATTCCGGAAGATCCTTGCTGATGTCGATGGTCTGTTCGAGGTTGTTCTCCCCGCCTTCACCTTCCTGAGCCGGATCAAGACGGTAGTCGATATGGCCAGTGATATTGTCTATCTTTATCTGGCCTTCAGGGTTGCCGATGCTGGCCAGCACGTTTGCCTGGATGTCTTCTTTCATTCCTGACGGATCCGTCATGGTGGTATTCATGGCGGAAAGGCTTCCCCATATCCTGATATCCTTGCTGACAGGGCCGGCTCCTATGAGGTTTCCATGTCCGGACAGATCCAGACTCGTGACTTTTACAGCCGGCATCGTATAGCCGGTCTCCTTGTCGAGGTTCCCGGAGAGTTTGATGATTCTGTCACCGTTCCCGTCAGGAGTATCGCTTATGGTGATGCCTGAATTCTCCGGAATCTCCAGCTGGATTTCTTCAGGGATTGTGATGTAAAGTTCAATCTGCAGATCTGAGTCCAGTTCCGGCAGTGCCACCGGTGTTATCTCCAGGTTGAATCCGGTGTCTGCGAGCTGGACCTTTCCGATTTCCAGCGACTTGATTTCACCGTTGTCCTGAATCGATGCAGGATCGAAAATATCCACGGTCCTCGTCTGTTCCCCTATCTGGAAATTGAAGGTTTCTACATTGATGTCGCAATTGTCTATATCCATTCCAGGAATCTTGCCGCTCACTGTTATGCCTTCTTTCACGAGGGCATCGATCACGTCATTGCCCACGATTATCCCTTCCGGGACATAGGCAGAGCCGGATACGACTACATCACCACCTGCAAAGAACCCGGTCCCGTCCGGATTCTTTTCCGGTACAATGTCGAGATGGTCCACTTCGAGCTCTATGGTTGAAGGGATTTCATTCTTGAATTTCATGGAGACCGTTTCGCCTTCTTCCGTGAATACACAGTCATACATGTTTTCCACCTGTGCCGTATTCTTGAATACAAGCATGTCAGGGAAGGATATTGTCAATCCGTCGCTCAATATCTCAAGGTCAGGCTTGGCGATATTGACTGTTATCAGCATCTGTTGTTTCGGAATCACTTTCAGCTTGCCGAGATCCTGGACTGATTCAGGAAGGTTGATTTCCACCGGTGTCTTTATATCGGTGATGTCATGACGGATTCCGTCCAGCTCTACGGAGTATCCGGTGACCGCCAGCTCCGGCTTGACATTGAAGTTGATCTTTATGTCATCTTCCTCCGTCGACGGCAGGGTCTTCAGCGATATGGAACCGCCGGCCGTGAATCCTGTCTCCACTGTCGCCTGCAGATCCACGTCTGAACCTTCAAGCGGAGGCATGACGTATTCCACAGGCAGTTCCATGATTCTTCCGCTCTTCAGATCGACATTTTCAACGGTAAGGGTGTTCGACACGTTGTCGAGAACGGCTCCCGATTCATTGAATTCACCGAAACGTATGACTTCCCGTGAAGGGAAGCTGATGACAAGATCATGGAGTCCCGATTCCAGGCCGGCCATGCCTGACAGTCCCGATGACGATATGTCGATAATCAGTTTTGATGCCTGACTCATGGTGACACTCTCTATGGATCTCACTTCCTGAGGAAGGGTTATCGGCTCGAACGGCACTGCGACCGAAGTCTTTTCCGTTTCGCTTATATCGGCTATGTCCATGGTCATGTCTTCGATTTCCACGTTCAGGAATTCCACTTTTATATCCATGGAGACAGGTCCGGCCGAAGCAAGCATCTTCCTGGTAGTGGCGATATGGTCTGAAAACCTTATGGCTCCCTCTGCATTTATGCTGACTATCTTGTCTGTCTTAAGCAGAGGAGTTTCCGGATTGCTCTCGTCCAGTACCCATTGCAGCTCTCCGAGACCTGTTATCGGATAGTCGCGTGAAACCGATATCGTGCTTTTGTCCTTTTCCGCAGACAGTACAAGGTCGCTCATGTCGAGCCTGCCTCCTGTCATGCCGTCAATCTGCACTATCTGGTCCAGATTGCTGATGGAAACCTCAGGAATGACTTCCCCCTCGGCAAGGAACGAATTGTTCATGGTTACGGTGACTCTCATTGCTGCATTTTCGTCCAGTTCAGTGACCTTTACGTTCGAGAGTCTGCCGTCCATTTCAAGGTGGATACTTACATTCACTCCTTTGTTTCCGTCATTGAGGCTGAACTCCTTCTCCGGCATCCAGGTATCTTCGATCGTCACGATTTCGTCATCACCGACTTCCGGAAGCAGGTTTTCGAGATTGGAAGGATCGTATATCCCTTCGAATGTCGGGATAATGTAGGTCCCCAAATTCAATTTGAACTGTTCTGGATTGGTTATCAGTGGATTATATTCATAGATTCCCGTATTTACCGATTGTCCGAATGGTTCTGCAGGTATATATCGGTTCACATCCGGCAGTTCCTGCATTCCGAAGTCTATCTTTCCGTCTTCAGGATTTTCAGGAAACTGGGATTCCCCGAAACTCATGCCGGAGAGGTCGATATCGACGGGCTCGCTGATCTCCTGGCTGAAATCCATGGCCTCTATATTCAGTTTGGATGCCAGGTCCAGATCCTTTATATTCTCCGAAAGATCGAGCGGGTCACCGTCCAGTTTGAAACCGTACACTCCCCCGCTCAGTGTCTCAAGATAATCGAAGTCTTCCTTCGGGAGCAGTTTGGACAATGTCAGCTGCTCAGTACTTCCCAGCGGGAAGACGAGTTCTTCTCCTCCGAACGCTACAGTCTTGTCTATTTTCGTAATGTCATACTCCTCGTTGACGCAAGACTGTGGCAGCGCGATGAAAACGGCAGCAGCCGCTGTCACGGATGCTGTCTTCAACCATGAATGCTTTACCATTTTATATAAGTTGTGTAATATCATCAAATTGCACACTCAATTCCGGAATCGGGAATCCCGATATTGCGGCAAATATAGTAAATTCCGCCGTATTTCAGTCATCTATTTGCCGGAATTATCAGTAATTTAATATAATTTTGCATCCAAATTTCAGATGAAATGAGCAGAAGAAAAAAAGATATTGTCCTGGAAAACATCGAGATAGAATCAGTTGCCGCTGAAGGGAAAGCGTTGGCCAGAGTGGACGGCGCTGTCCTGTTCGTCCCGTTTGCCGTCCCGGGCGACATAGTTGACGTAAGAATCACCAGGAAAAAGAAGAATTACATGGAAGGCTGTATCCTGAGGATTGCAAGGCCTTCACCTCACAGGCTCGAACCTTTATGCAGCCACTTCGGGGTCTGCGGAGGATGCAAGTGGCAGCCTTTGCCATACGACATGCAGCTTCAGGCCAAACAGCAGCAGGTATACGACCAGCTTGTCCGTATAGGACATCTTGAAATTCCCGGAATCCTTCCCATAATCGGCTCTGACAGAATAACGGAGTACAGGAACAAACTGGAATTCACCTTCTCCAGCAGGCGCTGGATAGATGCGGGGGAAGATCCCGCCTGCATTCCTCCTGAAGACAGGGCCGGGCTCGGATTCCATGTCGGACGCTTTTTCGACAAGGTGCTGGATATCAGGCATTGCTACCTGCAGCCTGAACCGTCGAACCGGATACGGCTTTTCATAAAGGAATATGCGATAAGGAATGGTCTGGAATTCTTTGATATAAGGAATCATCACGGCTTTTTGCGGAACATGATTGTCCGGAACAACATGAAGGGTGACGTGATGCTCATTATCTGCTTCTACCATGAGGACAGCCATGCACGCACCGCCCTGCTCGATGCTGTCGCTTCTGCATTTCCCGAGATAAAGTCCCTGTGGTATGTGATAAACGGCAAAGCCAATGATTCCATTGCCGATCAGGAATGCATTTTATATAAAGGTGACGACGCCATCTATGAGGAAATGGAAGGTCTGAGATTCAGGATAGGCCCGAAATCCTTCTATCAGACAAACTCGCTGCAGGCATCAGTACTGTACGGCGTGGCGAGGGAATTTGCTGCCCTCACGGGCAATGAAACCGTCTATGACCTGTATACCGGAACAGGTACGATTGCGCAGTTCGTCTCTGCAAAGGCTGCAAGGGTAATAGGAATCGAATATGTCCCGGAGGCCATCGAGGACGCCAAGGTCAATGCTGCCAATAACGGCATCACCAACTGCGAGTTCTTTGCCGGGGACATGAAGGACGTGCTGACGGACGGTTTCATAGCCTTGCACGGAAAGCCCGATGTCATCATTCTGGATCCGCCTCGTGCCGGTATCCATCCCGATGTGGCGGAAGTCATACTCAACGCTGCCCCCCAAAGGATAGTCTATGTAAGCTGCAATCCTGCATCGCAGGCCAGGGATCTTGCCGCCCTGAGTGGAAAATACCGGATTACAGCCGTACAGCCGGTCGACATGTTCCCTTATACCCACCATGTGGAGAATGTCGTCGCCCTTGACATCAGGCCATGACACCCTCATGTAATTAAAATAATTTTTATATCTTTGTCAATTCAGTGAATTGCATTTTTATGAAATTATACGACGAACTGCTGAAAGACTACAGGGCCAAGGAAGGGCTGAAGACCTGCATAAACTGCGGGACATGTACAGCAATCTGCCCTGCTGCAGAGTTCTATAAATACGATCCCCGGAAGGTGATGGACATAGTCCAGAGCCGTGACGAGGAAGAGATAGAAAAGCTGCTCAAGAGTGATTTCATCTGGTACTGCGGCGAATGCATGTCATGTGTCACACGTTGTCCGAGGAAGAACGGTCCCGGTCTCGTGATCATGGCGCTCAGAAGCCTTTCGGCAAGGCTGGGGTATTTCGTCTGCTCTGAAAAAGGGAGACAGCTCTACCCTCTTACGAAACTTCTGACCGGCAATATCCTCAATTACGGCTATTGCGTCTATCCCGATACATTCAAATGGGAAGATCACAAGGAATCGGGCCCTGTCTGGAAATGGCATCTGGAGCATATCGAGGATACCATGGCCCGTCTCGGGGCGAATTTCAAGGGTGAAGGCCCGGGAATCCTGAGGAAGATACCGCAGGAATCGCTTGACGAGCTCAAAAGCATCTTCGATGTCACCGGAGGTACCGAGCGGATAGAAACGGTAAACAGATTCTCCAAGGCTAAGGCCGAAGAGATGGGTATGGACATGGATGAATATTTCAGGGAGACTTTCGAACATACCTCGGAAGGACACCTGAACACCGGGGACTGACACAGTCCGGTCAATCAAGGAGTGAAATACAATGATATACCAAGGAAAAAAGAAAATATGGGCCGATTATCAGAAAGAAATTCCTGACAATCACTGGTTCTATGTGAGGAGCTGCATCAGGCAGAACTTCTTCCCGGGAGCGGAGAAGATGTTCCTCGAGATATGCAAGGGCCTGTTGAAGAAGGATTTCTATGAGACGGAGCACCATACTACCTGCGGAGGCATAGCCTACCACTGCGACACGATTCCCCAGGAGACTGTGATGACCATAGTGGCGCGTCAGTTCGCCCTGATGACTGAAGCTGGGTACGAGAATTATGTAGCTTCATGCATCACATCATTCGGGAACTATATCGAGATTCTGGAGACATGGAAGGAATTCCCGGAACTGGAGACCAGAATCAGGGAAATGCTCTGGAAAGCCTGCAGGCGTGAATTCAACAAACCGAAATATGTGGCCCATGCGAGCGATCTCATATACAAATACCGTAACGAGATAGCGGCCAGGGCAAAATACCGTCTCGTGAACAGGCATACAGGAGAGCCGCTCCGTGTAGTCGAGCATATCGGATGCCATTACGCCAAGATGTTCCCTGCCAGGGGCATAGGCGGAGCCGAATATCCTTACGTATTGTGCGGAATGATAGAATCCTGGGGAGGGAATGTCATAGATTATCCTGAACGGCGTCATTGCTGCGGATACGGTTTCCGTCAGTATCATGTGAAGGCGAACAGGGGCTATTCCTTGTCCAATACCTATAAGAAGTTCGAGTCCATGGAGCCGTATCATCCTGATTTCATTCTCACGAACTGTCCAGGTTGCCCGTATTTCATGGACAGATGGCAGTATGTCATCGCAGAGACCGAGGGCAAGACTTACGGGGAGAACGGATTCGGAATCCCGGTGCTCACTTATGAGGAGCTGGCTTCCCTTGTGCTCGGATATGCCCCATGGGACATAGGACTGCAGTTGCATCAGGTTGCGGTAGAGCCGCTGCTCGACAAGATCGGCATCGAATATGATCCTGCGAAGAAATATAAGGGCCTTGACGAGAAGGAACTGATGAAACCGGAACTGCCCGGAGTCCTGAGGTGCTGCTGAAGCATCTGTAACTAAAAGTACTGAACCCTACCCTGAATCTGAAATGAAAGAGAACATAGTCATCATCGGCGGCGGAATAGCCGGACTTGAAGCTGCGGCCCAGCTTCTGGATCTCGGGTACAAGCCGATAATAATCGAGAAAAACGACCATCTCGGAGGCCATGTCGCCGACTGGAACAAGCTTTTCCCGGACATGACCCCTGCAAATGATGTAGTCAGCTCCCTTGTGGCAAGGGCCGCGGATGCAAATATATTCCTGAACACCGAGATCTCGTTTGTAAACAGGCTGAATGACAGTTATAACATCATGCTGTCAAACGGTATTTCCATAATCACCCGGATAATACTCCTTGCGACCGGTTTCTCTCTGTTCGATGCATCAAGGAAAGAGGAATACGGATACGGGGTCTATGATCAGGTGATTACAAACAAGGATCTTGAACACTGGTTCAATACCGGAGACGACCCGCGCATCGGCGACTGTGCAATGAACGCTGTCGGCTTCGTGCACTGTGTCGGTTCACGCGATGAAAAGGCCAGGAACAGCCAGTGCTCGAAGGTCTGCTGCATCACTGCCGTGAAACAGGCTATCGAACTGAAGCAGATGTTCCCTGAATCAATGGTCTACTGCTTCTATATGGATCTGAGGATGTTCGGAAAGAAATTCGAGGATTTCTATATATCGGCCCAGAGGGATTACGGCATCCGCTTCATACGCGGACGGGTCTCGGAAGTGAGCGAGAATATTGACGGAAGGGTGATTGTCAAGGCTGAGGATACCTTATCCGGCAAACCGGTGAAGGTCACTCTTGATCTTCTCGTACTCATGGCCGGTATGGTATGCAGTCCGGACAGTACCAAGGTTGCCAACATGACCAGTCTTCCTCTCGACTCTGACGGTTTTCTCAAATCAAGGGACAATATCGCCGATATCATAGATTCTCCGAGAGAGGGGATCTTCTATGCAGGGGCATGTACGGGGCCGAAGACTGTCCCGGAGACTCTTGCAGAAGCCAGAGCGGCCTCACTGAAGATACATCTTTATATTAAAGGGCTGGAGAAGTGATGGATTTCGGATTCAGAATATCGCCGAGTTCAGCTGTCAATCTGGACAATGTCGATCTCGAGAAGTTCGAGGAACTGCACAGGATCGAGCCTGATGTATATAAATGCATGGCATGCGGCTCCTGCAGTGCGACCTGCCCTGCCGCAAGATTCTCGGGAATGAGTCTCAGGAAAGTGATTCTCGCATTGCAGCGGGGAAAGGAAAAGGAAGCGCTGGCCATGATGAAAAACTGCATGCTCTGCGGAAAATGCACCATGGTGTGTCCGAGAGGCATCAATACAAGGCATCTTATCCTGTCCATCTGCAGAATCTACAAGGAGGAGACCAAATGAGAGAGAGATTTCTGACAGGCTACAACGATTTCGTGCTTCCGTTTGTCTGCGGGATGCTTTTCGTCATCATCTACTGTCTTGCAGGCATGATAAGGATCATCATGCAGCTGCCGGTCCAGGACAGGAAGAAGTTTTTCCTTTCCCTCATAACACCGAAGACCCTGATCAAGGACATCAAGGATATTTTCCTCAAATGCCTTATCCATGTCGACCTTTGGAAAAGGAACAAGCTGCTCGGCTACATGCATTCCAGCATAGCGTTCGGGTGGTTCATGCTGATAGTGGTGGGGCATATAGAAGTCATCCTCTACACTTCGAACCTCGGAGCAAAGGCCCTCTACTATCCGATCTTCTTCAGATATTTCGTTGCCGAGACGGAAAGCACCATGAGAGGGTCGCTGATATTCTTCCTCATGGACTTCTTCCTGCTCGTGGTACTCAGCGGAATCGTCCTCGCGATAATAAAAAGAGTCAGATCGCGGCTTTTCGGCATGAGGCGTACCACCAACCCGAGTTTCCTTGACCTGGTCGGACTTTATTCTCTCTGGTCAATCTTTCCGCTCAGGCTTCTGGCGGAATCATTTACCGCAGACATCAGCGGAGGCTCCTTCCTGACAAAGTCCCTGAATTATGTCTTCACTGAATTTCTCAGCAACCATGCCAACATGCTGCCTGCATGGTGGGCATATTCATGCGCCCTGGGGATATTCTTCTTCGTGCTGCCTTTCACAAGGTACATGCACATCCCGACAGAGATTCTCCTTATACCGCTGAGGAATGCCGGAATCAGGATTGTCAATGCCAGAAAAGGACTTGCCAAAGCCCAGGTATATGCCTGTCCGAGCTGTGGCGTATGTATCGATGCATGTCCGATGGGAGTCCAGAAAGGCAACATAAAGGACACCACCGTGTATCTCAACCGGCAGATCAAAAGGAACAACGAGACAAGGATAGAAGAAATAAGCGACAAATGTCTCCTTTGCGGCAAATGTACTGCTGTCTGCCCTGTCGGAGTCGAAGGGGACAAACTGAGGATAGCCCAAAGGTCCATAAGGAAATACAGTTACAGTCCAGACTACTCGAATATTGATGTCGCGGCTGAAATAAATGCATGTAACAACTTTGTTAGTGGTGATAACAACAATGTTTCATCCATTGAAAACAAGAAGGTTCTCTACTTCGCAGGTTGTATGACAGCCTTGACGCCTGCCATAAGGAAGACCACTGTGTCTATTCTGTCCAAGGCAGGTATCAGCTATAGCATGATGGATAAGGATGGCGGCATATGCTGCGGGAGACCGATATTCATGGCAGGAAGATTCGACCAGGCAAAGCAGCTTGTGGAGAAGAATACCGAAATCATAATGAATTCCGGTGCAGACATACTTCTTCTTACCTGCCCTATCTGCTACAAGATTTTCAGGGAGAAGTACACGCTTCCGGGGATCGAGATCATCCACCATACTGAATTCATCGAAAGACTCATATCTTCCGGAAGAATCAAGATCAGCAAAGACACGACCAGATATGTTTTCCATGACCCTTGCGAACTCGGACGTGGATGCGGAGTCTACGAGCAGCCGAGAAAAGTCCTTGCTTCTGCCGGAAACCTTGTAGAAGCAGCAAAGAACCGTCAGGAAAGCATCTGCTGCGGCGGCAGTCTCGGAAGTCTTACTCTCGGGTTCGACAAAAGGAGGGCCATGACCGAAAACGCATTGGCAAACCTTGTCTCCGATGACCCGGACAGGATAGTGACTGCATGTCCTTTGTGCCTTGATACGTTTGCCAGATATTCTGACCGTCCTGTGGAAGACATTTCCCAGGTTATCGACAGGGTGTCGGTTCCGGCGGATAAGAAACGAAACGATAATTAAAAGTACTATAATCATGACCTTTAAACCTGTAGACTACACTTTGATGAACTGTGCAGACGGAAGGATGTTCGAAGATTCCGGCTGGACGCTGGCAGACCCGCAGAGCAAGACCCCTTCACTTGTAAGGGCTGTATATAAGGAAAGGAAATTCACTCTTCGCGATGATCTGGACGGCTTCTACCGTTTTGCGAACTGGCTTCCGGTCAAAAGGACCCTGAACCATTCTTCCGCACCGGTCACATATAAGAGCAAGGCTCTTGCCGAATACCTTTCGCTGGACAACCTGTATATTACCTTTTCCGGTTATTATCCGGAAATAGGAGCATCGATGCAGACCTGTTCATTCAAGGAGACCGAAGCATATTCAGTATGTGCAAGGCTGCCGGAAAACGAGGAAAGGATACTTGTCGTGGCATCTGCCGGCAATACTGCGAGAGCTTTTGCAAAAGTCTGCTCCGATAACGGAATCCGCCTCCTTCTCAGTATCCCGGAGGACAATATCCATGCTCTATGGTTCGAAAAGCCGCTGGACAGCTGCGTGAGGATCATGGCTGCTCCCAAAGGTGCGGATTATTTCGATGCTATCGCACTCGGAGACAAAGTATGCGAGTCTCCGCGTTTCTTTGCGGAAGGCGGTGCCAAGAACATAGCAAGAAGGGACGGCATGGGGACTACCCTGCTGTCAGCCGTGGAAGTCATCGGCAGGATTCCTGATGCCTATTTCCAGGCCATCGGAAGCGGGACAGGTACCATTGCTGTCTGGGAGAACAATCTCCGGCTTATCGAAGACGGCAGATTCGGCAGCCATAAGATGAAGCTGTATCCATCACAGAATGATCCGTTCACCATAATGTACGATTCCTGGAAGGCCGGTTCAAGGGAACTTCTGCCCCTGACTCCGGACGAGGCAAGGAAACAGGCCTCGATAATAAAGGCAAAGGTCCTTTCCAACAGGAAACCGCCGTATTCCCTTGCCGGAGGTCTCTACGATGCCATGAAGGATGCCGGAGGAGACATCTACAAGGTGACGAACGATGAGCTGGATCAATGGAAGGAACGGTATCATGCACTTGAGGGAGTCGACATTTACTCTGCTGCTGCCGTAGCGGTTTCAAGTCTGGAGAAAGCGGTAAAGGACGGCACTGTGAAGCATGATGACATCATAATGCTGAACATAACGGGCGGCGGTGAGGAACTTGCCAAGGCTCATAAGAAAGTGGTTTATGCCCAGCCTGACATTGTCCTGGATCCGGCTCTCCCTGCATCGGAGATAATCGGCAAGGTAGAAAAACTGTTTTAGAATATCATCATGGGATTGTTTTTGCTTCAGGCTGCCGACAGCGTTGCCGCAGCCGACACACTGGATCTTCAGAAGACCACAGTGGAACTTGTGGAAAAACTGGCCACGACTCCGGCTGACCAGCTGCTTGCAGAATTCGGGGACAAGGCTATTGCATTCGGGCTTAAAGTCCTGGCTGCTCTTGTCATCTATGTGGTCGGAGCATGGATTATCAGGAAAATCAAGAAGATAATCCACAATATCTTCGTAAAACGGAATACGGAGCATTCCATAGCATCTTTCGTGGAAAGCCTTGTCAGCATAGCCCTGACTGTATTTCTGGTCATCTTCACCATCAGTGCACTCGGGATAAACACCACTTCCATAGCAGCCTTGCTTGCTGCAGGAGGTATGGCCATAGGTATGGCATTGAGCGGGACTGTCCAGAATTTTGCCGGCGGAATAATGCTGCTGGTTTTCAAACCGTTCAAGGCAGGTGACTTTATCGAGGCACAGGGCTTCAGCGGAACCGTTACCGATGTGACCATAGTCAGCACGAAACTCACCACGACAGACAACAGAAGCATAATCATACCTAACGGTGCCCTGTCGAACGGTACGATCAACAATTACTCCCAGAACGTGTACCGCAGGCTGGAATGGCTGGTCGATGTAGAATATGGCGCATCCTCGCCTAAAGTCAAGGAAGTTCTCCAGAAGATAGTGGATGACGAAAAACGCATAGTATATTCACCGGCAGCCCCTGCTGATCCTACTATTGCCCTCAATGCACTGAGAGACAGCAGTGTCCAGTTTGTAGTGCGGGCATGGGTGAAGAAGGAGGATTACTGGGATGTGCTGTATGCCGTGAATGAGGCGATTTATCTAAGGATTCCGGAGAATGGGATAGAGTTCCCGTTCCCGCAGCTTGATGTTCATATAAACAATGGAGACCAGTAGGTCTCCATTGTTTATATGAACAAACGTCTTCCGAAGGAAGACTATGTCCTCTTAACCCCCGTTGGCGGTGTGTTATAAATGCAAACTGCTGCGTTATTATCGGGATTCAGGCTAAGTCATTTACGAAAGTAAACTCCTGTCGCCTTCACCCTCAACGCCTTGCATTTTATCAATTCCAACACACCTAAAGAGACTGCACCAAAATTTACCATTTTGACGCAGTCTCATTTTCATATCCTGTCGGCAAGGGCGGCCATGTCACATTTTTCAGGAGAGTAAGCCTGCGGGAATGAAATACCGTCGGAAATGAGTTCAAATCCCAGTTTCGAGGCCATCTCGTTCAGAAGCTTCACACTGGCGCCCGCCCATGTGTAAGAACCGAATGCTGCAAAGCGTCTGTTCTTCATCAGACGAGCCGAAAGGCCGTACATGAAATTATATGCCGGAGGAAAAATATCGTTATTGTAGGTCGGAGCTCCTACTGCGATCGTATCATATTTGAAGGCATCCCTGTATGCGTATGAAACGTTCTCGGTGCAGAGATTGTGGATAGCATATTCCACTCCCCTTTTCTCCAGTTCCGCAGCCAGTGCCTTTGCAGCCTTGGCTGTATTCCCGTACATCGAAGCATAGACTATGCATACCCCTTTCTCTCCTTCATAGCGGCTGAGCTTGTCGTAATATGCCATTACTTCAGGAATATTTTTCTCCCATACCGGACCATGCGTGCTGCAGATTCTGGCAATCTCCAGTCCGGAAAGCTTTTTCATCGCAGCCTGTACCGTCTGCCCGTATTTGCCGACGATATTGGAGTAATAGCGTCTCATTTCATCCTTGAAGGCCGAGAACGAGTCTGCTGCACTGTCCGTGCTTCCGAGCAGTCGTGCAGACGAGTCTGTAATCCCATCTGCCACACCTCCGAACGTACCGAAGGCATCTCCGGAAAACAATGTCTTTTCCTCTTCGAAATATGTAACCATGGTTTCCGGCCAATGTACCATCGGAGCCATGTAAAACGCGAGTGTGCTTGAGCCGAGACATATCTTGTCTCCTTCCTTCACCACTTGGATATTGTCGGCAAGCCCGTAATACCCCTTTATCATAGGTACTGTCTTGGCGTTCCCTATTATGCGGATGTCAGGATAATTCTCGCGGATAAGAGCCATCAGGGAAGAATGGTCCGGCTCCATGTGGTTGACCACAAGGTAGTCTATTTTCCTGTCTCCGATCTCCTTCCTGATGTTCTCCAGATATTCGGCCGCAAAACCGGCTTCTGCTGTGTCAATCAAGGCAATCTTCTCATCGATGACCAGATAAGAATTGTAGCTTACACCGAACGGCAGCGGCCACATGCCTTCAAATATGACTTTCTCAAGGTCATTGACCCCGACATATCTTATTTTTCCGGAAATATTCCCCATGATTTTTTTTGTTTTATCTGTTATAAATGGCAAATATAAATAAACTCGCCCACATACGGATAGATTTCGGAAGAATAATGCAAGCTGCTGGAAATGAAACGTAATGTGCGGTTATATTCCATATCCGTCATTGGGGGCATATTTGCCATTTGTTTTTACATTCAATACGGCATATTCTATTGGAGAAAAATGAAATTTTCCCATTTTTCTCCAATAGAATATGCCGTAATCCGGATATTTTTCTCTACTTTTGCTGCATGATCATACCAAGAGACAAATATTTACATGAACTGAGAAGCGTAATGCACAACGGAATGATTAAGATCATTACCGGAGTGCGTCGTTGCGGCAAATCCTACCTTCTGTTAGAGCTGTTCAAAAAATACTTGCTTGAAGACGGTGTGGATGAAAACCATATCATTCAAGTTGACTTGGAGGACCGTCGTAACATACGACTAAGGAATCCGGATGCATTATTGGATCACATCGACAGCC
>CALVDT010000053.1 GCA_944326385.1 uncultured Bacteroidales bacterium
TTAGGTGTGTAAGAATTGATAAAATGCAAGGCATTGAGGGTGAGGGCGACAGGAGTTTACTTCCGTAAATGACTTAGCCCGAATCCCGATAATAACGCAGCAGTTTGCAATTATGACACACCGCCTTCTTCATTGTTCTCTTTTCCCGCCCCCCCCAAAAAAAACAGGGTCTTGGGTGGGACTCGTGTTGATATGCTCACTCTGTAACACCGACGACGGCCTTGTTCGATTTGCGGTCGATGAAGGCTGCGAGGGAAGACGGGGCCTTGTAAAGTCTGACGAATCTGCCGTCTTCTTCACAAGAGAGACCGGACAGAAAACCGGCATCCATGGATTTTTCATCGGCAACCGTATCCACGGTAAGATAACCGACGCCAAGGGAAGTGATATTCTGGAAGAAATGCGTTCCCTGGCTCGGTTCGATGCGGAATCCAGGGATGGCGCATTCCACGATGAGCCTCGCCTCGGAGATATTGCTCCACAGCACAGGTATCCCGAGCCATGGATCCGACGAGCCCCACCGGCCCGGACCGATCAGAAGATAAGACTTTCCCTCTGCCTTCATCCGTTTGTTTATCCTGTCGATCTCTTCTGCGATCTCCTTTGTCCTGGCACTGTCGAACAGCTCGGGATCGACATACATTATATAGTCAAGGCCCGAAATCTCACCGGAACCGAGTGCATTCCTGGAGACGATGAAGACTTTTTCCATGTTCTTCATCTCGTCTTCTATCGAAATGTCGTATTCGTCCGCATAATCCACCACCGGCCTGACCTGAAGGAGCTTTATCACGCAGTCCTGGGTCTGGCTCTCCGGGATGACATCCATCGCGAATTCCATCTCCACATCGCACATCATTTCATCCCTGCACATTTTCAGCAGGTCGGAAAGGACCTGTGCAAGAGGATACCGGCTGTATTTCAGGATATAATCGAAAGTTATGATCCTCGGACCGTCGGCATTAATGCCTGGCAGCATCCGGTTGTCGGAAGTGCTGAAGGTGGATGCCACAAGTTCCGGATGATTATATCCTTTCAAGGCTTCCGAAACAGGCAGTTTCACGAGATTCACGGCATCATCGCGGGAAATCATGAAGGCACCGGGACGCATATCCAGAGCATACATGGTCTTCTGAGTGTCATTCAGGGCGATTTTCATGTCTGAAAGCTGGAGAATCCGTTTCGGGTATCTCGGGATGAATCTCAACGTATTGCCGCCGTCGACGACAGTTTTCCCCAGACCGAAGGCAAGGTTCACGACTCCGTCTTCAGGCTTTTCCTTGCCGATCGGATAGAAATTCACGGAACGGGCCACACCGGAGAGCATCGGATAATACAGGTCCCCATGCCTGCTCCCGCATATGCTCTGGATGATTACGGCCATCTTTTCCTCGCTCAGCAGATTCCCTGTGGTGTGGATGTATGTACGGCTGCCGTTGAAGAAGGCTGACGCATATACGCTCTTGATGGCTTTTCTGAGCATCCTGAGCATCTGGTCCTTGTTCTCGGTCAGAGGAATCATGTATGTGGAATAGACCCCGGCAAACGGCTGGTAATTGCTGTCCTCGAGTTTGGAGCTGGATCTTACGGCCAGCGGGGTGTCCACTGTCTTGAGGAATGTCTTGAGTTCTTCCACAAGCACCTCCGGAAGCCTCGAGGAAACGAATTCGGAAAGAATCTCCTCATCGCTGATGTCTGCGTCTATCACATACTGGAGGTCGTTTTCCATTATGAACTGGTCGAAATAGTCAGTGGCGACGACAAGTGTCCTCGGTGTGGATATCTTCACGCCCCCGTACCTGTTTGTCAGCCCGTATTTCGCTATGAGGGTGTTCAGGAAGGCCAGACCTCTTGCCTTGCCTCCGAGCGAGCCTTCCCCGGCACGGGAAAACCAGATGTACTTCCCGTATGTGTCCTTGTCGAAATGTGCTATTATCCCTCTTCCGTTCAATGCATGGTAGTCGTGTATCTGCTGTGACACATAATCCCGGAGCTGGTCCGTGGATGTGAAGTGGTTTTCATGCACTTTCCTGAACTGGTTGGCAAGGGTGAAAAGCCCTCTCGCGAAGAACCATTTGGAAAGCATGTTCTTCGAGGTATTGTAGATAAGCACATCGTCAGGAATACTCTGGATGCACTCCTGCAGTTCACTCAGGTTAGCGGCCCTGCCGAATTCCTGCCTGTCCTTGTCGCGGAATACGAAATCCCCGAATTCAAATTCCTCCCTGATGTAGTCCGAAAGCTGGATAATGAGGGTCTTGGAGTATTTCCTGAGAAACCCGACCCCGAGTTTTTCAGCCACTTTGGCCATATCACCCTGCGAAGACTGGAGGATGATAGGCATATACGGGTCCTCATTCCTTACCAGTTTCACGAGGTCAATGCCGGCGTCTGCCTTTTCCGACTCCTGCGGGTCATTCTTGTGAAGGACAAAGCCGACATCCGAGATGATGCCAAGCATGTTGTTCCGGTATTTCCTGTAGGTGTTCACCGCATCCTCGTAATTGGTCGCGAGCAGGATCTTCGGTCTTGAACGCTTGCGCAGCTTCCTCTGTTTCTCGTTCAATGTCTCCTTCAGAAACTCGGCGCTCTGCTTCAGCACGAGTTTGTACAGTTCAGGCAGATATGTCGAATAATATCTCACCGAGTCTTCCACCAGCAGGATGGCCTGCACTCCCACTTTCAGGATATCGTTGTCGGCATTGATAAGGTCCTCGAACAGCTTCACGATGGCTACGATCAGCTCGGCGTTGCCGTTCCAACTGAAGATATAGTCGACATAGGAGCGGTCCTGCTTTTCAAGACGCCTGTGTATTTCCCTTGAGAAATGTGTCAGGAGAATGAAAGGGATGCTGCGTCCGGAAGATGTGTCCCTGGACTTCAGGTTCTTGGCGAAAGTGAAGATGTTCCTGTCCTTGTCGTTGTACATGCAGATGACCATGTCGATATGCTTGTCGGAATCCATGATCTTCTGTGCTTCATCGGAAGATGTGACCCATACAAACTGCGGAGGATTGCTCAGGTTAAGTTCGATGTACTCCTTGTATATCTGGGATTCTATCTGCCCGTCTTCTTCAAGGATGAATGCGTCATAATTGCTGCAAATCATCAGTATTTTCCTGACACGGAAGCTCATAAGGGCGCGGAAATCAGTGATTATCAATTCTTTCAGACTGACAGGCTCTATTGTGTTCATGGTTTTCTGTGTGTTTTCGTACAAATCCGAAATATACGGATTTTTTGGATACAATCAGCCTTGCAGATGATTATTCAGTCTTCCTGTAGCTTGCGACAGCTGCTCCGACCATGACGGAGCCGAGTGCAGCGAGACCTGCAACATCGTACCACAGCTCTGCAGGGGTGCTTCCCTTCAGGTATACGGCCCTCATCGCGTCTGCGAAGTATCGCATCGGATTCAGATATGTGATGTACTGCGCCCAGTGCGGCATGGAGGCTATCGGAGTGAAAATACCGCTCATGAGCATGAATATGACCGCGAAGAACCATATCACGAACATGGCCTGCTGTGCATTGCTGCTGTAGTTCGATATGAGAAGGCCGAGACCGGCCATCACTATGATGTCGAGGACCGTGAAAATGTAAAGCCAAAGTATGTTTCCGCGGCAGACATACCCGAATACTGCCCATGCTATGACAAGACATGCGGTAAGGATGAAAAATGCTATGGCCCAGTACGGGATCATCTTGCAGACTATGAAGGCAGTCTTGCTTACCGGTGTTACGTTTATCTGCTCTATGGTGCCTGCCTCCTTTTCCGAGACTATGTTCAGTGCGGGAAGGAAGGCGGTGATCATGGTGATTGCGATTACTATAAGTGCAGGTATCATGAACAGTTTGTAATCCATTCCCGGATTGAAATAATATTTTTCGGAAATATCCGCTGCGGGCGGTACGGCCGTGCCCAAGGCGTCATTTCTTTCTCCGACATAGCTTCTTACGCACTGGAGGATGTACCGGGAGCCGAGGCTTCCCTTTGTCCCGTTGACGGTGTTCACCTTGATTCCTGCGGGAAAACCGCTGCCCGACACTGTTTCCTTGTCGAAGCCGGGCATTATGGTGATAATCGCGTCCGCCTTGTTGTTGTCCATCAGCCGCATGGCTTCATCCGGGCTCTGTCCGTGGAATACGAGTCTGAAATACCCTGACGAGGTGCATTTTTCTATCAGCCGCGACGATTCCTTGCTCATGCAGTTGTCCACAACCGCAAGGTTGATGTTGCGTATGTCCATGCTGACGGCAAACGGGAATACCAGCATCATCAGCACAGGGAAAGCCAGGGCCATCCTTGGAAGTCCGGGATCCCTGAAAAACTGTTTGAATTCCTTTTCGAGCAGATATTTCCACATGACAGGTATCCTCCTTTACTGTAATCTTGTCCTGAAACTTTTTATGCTCGCCGCAAGCAGCAGGGCAGCCATGCCGGCAAGTATCCCCATTTCCTTCATTACCGGACCGAAACCGTCGCCCTGTATCATTATCTTCTTCACAAGTATTATGAACCATTTGGCCGGAATAATGTCGGAGAACCACTGCAGAACCAGAGGCATGCTCTCGCACGGGAAGATGATACCGGAGAAAATCATGGTAGGCATGGTCAGTCCCATGCCGCATATAAGCATGGCTGTCCTCTGGCTCGAAGATATGACGGACACGAGAAGTCCTATCGCAAGCGACGCGATGACGAAAAGCGCTGCGGCAAGGGAAAGCAGGGCGGGACTTCCGTTGACCGGGACCTCCATGACATAGTGTGCCAGCAGCAGTATCGTGGTGAAATTGAAGGCCGAGAGCAGGAGATAGGGGAAGAGTTTGCTCAGGATGACCCAGAGCGGCCTTACAGGCGATACAAGCAGGAGTTCGAGAGTCCCCGTTTCCTTTTCCCTTACTATGGACACCGCAGTCATCATCGAGCATATCAGCATAAGTATCAGCCCCATGACACCGGGGACGAAATTGTACGAGGATTTCATTGCCGGATTGTACATCAGCTGCACCACAGGCGTCATGGATGTCTGCCTTTCTCCGGAGACGGATATTTCCATGTCGGCTGCGGCATCCTGAAGCACTCCGGAAATGTAGCTCGTTATCATCCTTGCGGTATTCGGATCGGACCCGTCTCCTATTATTCTCACGCCGGCTCTTCCGTCCGGAATGCGGCTGCCGAAATTCCTGCTGAAACATACTGCGGCATCGGCTTCGTTTCTGCGGAACAGGCCGTCGATTTCACCCGGCACGGAAATGATTCCCGTGATTTCGATATACCTGTTCTCGTCCATCCTTTCCACTGCACGCCTGATCTGAGGGTCGGACATGTCCCCGCAGACCGCCACTCTGGCATTGTTGACCTCCGTACTGACTGCGAATCCGAAGAGTATGATCTGGATGACAGGCATTATCATCACTATCAGTATCGTCCTCCTGTCTCTGAAAATATGGAGGAACTCCTTTTTTGCAGATGCCCAGAATTCTTTCATGGCTATTCCTCCCTGACAGCCCTGCCGGCTACTGTTCTGAATACTTCATCCATGTTTCCGGCCGAGAATCTCTTTTTCAGTCCGGCAGGGGAGTCCATCGCATCTATCCTGCCGTCGACCATGATGGATACACGGTCGCAATACTCGGCTTCATCCATGTAATGCGTGGTCACGAATACCGTTGTGCCGTTCCCGGCAGTGTCGTATATCGATTCCCAGAATCTCCTTCTCGTTTCCGGGTCGACACCTCCGGTGGGTTCGTCGAGGAATATTATCTGAGGGGAGTGAATGAGGGCTATGCAGAACGACAGCTTCTGTTTCCATCCGAGCGGAAGGTCGGTTGCGAACCGGTCTCCGGCATCCCGGATTCCGAGCATTCCGAGCATTTTTTCGGTTTTTTCCCTTATTGTCCTGTCCTTCAGTCCGTAAATCCCTCCGAAAAGCCTGATGTTTTCCCTGACGGTAAGATCCGGATATAGAGAGAATTTCTGACTCATGTATCCGATGTTTCTCTTGATTTTCTCCTGCTCCCTGCAGATATCGAAACCTGCGACCGTCCCGCTGCCGGAAGTCGGTCTGCTGAGTCCGCAGAGAATCCTCATTGCCGTGGTCTTGCCGGCACCGTTGGCTCCGAGAAAACCGAATATCTCCCCTCTGCGGACATCGAACGAGATGTTGTCCACAGCCGTGAAATCTCCGAATCTCTTGACGAGATTTCTGATCCGTATGGCGTATTCCGTATTCATTTTCTTGCCAGTTGCATGAAACAGTCTTCTATGCCGGGAGAGATCTCCCTTACCTTGCAGTCTTCGAGTCCGCTTTCCCGGATTGCGGCGAGGATTCCGGAGGTCCCTGTCTTTTCAGGATCGTATGCCAGATGGAGGGAAGCCCCGAAAGAAAAGCAGCTGATCACTCCTTCCGTCTCTCTCAGCTTTTTCAGCAGCGGATATATCCTGTCGCCTTCGACTGAAAGCAGCCTGTACGGATAAGCCGAAACTATCTGTCCCGGAGTCCCCGTACCTATTATCACGCCATCCCTGATCATTGCAAGCCTGTCGCACAATGATGCTTCATCCATGTACGGTGTCGATACGAATACCGTCACCCCCGATTTCCTGATCCTCTCCAGCATTTTCCAGAATTCGCTCCTGCTCACGGCATCGACGCCTGTAGTGGGTTCATCGAGGAAAAGTACCGACGGCTTGTGTACGAGAGCGCAGCACAGCGCCAGTTTCTGTTTCATGCCTCCTGAAAGTTTCCCGGCCTTGCGGTCCCTGAACGGTTCGATCCGGGAATAGATTTCCTTTATTGTCCCGTAGTTCTTCTCGACCGTGGTCCCGAACAGGGTTGCGAAATATTCCAGATTCTCCCTGACGCTCAGATCCTGATACAGGGAAAACCTGCCGGGCATGTATCCGATGATTTTCCGTATGCGTGAATAATCCGAGACTATGTCCATGCCGCAGATTTTCCCGGAACCGGCGTCGGCGAGCATCAGCGTAGTCATGATCCGGAACAGTGTGGTCTTGCCAGCCCCGTCCGGACCTATCAGACCGAAGATTTCTCCGGAATCCACATCCAGCGAAATCTCCCTGAGTGCCGCTACGTGTCCGTAGTTTTTGGATATGCCGCTGATTTCTATCGCTTTCATTGTCTTCTCAATCTGTCAGGACGTAGGCGTACATGCCCAGTCTGAGATTCTGCCCGCTTTCGATCGCCACCTTGACAGCATATACGAGATCCGCCCTTTCGTCCCTGGTCTGTATGTTCTTGGGCGTGAATTCGGCTTCCGATGATATCCAGGTTACAGTGCCCTGATATTCTTCCGGGATCCGGGTCCCGTCATCCGGTATGACCCTTACCTTGTCTCCGACATGCAGTCCTGCAAGCTGTGCGGACGAAAAATAAGCCTTGACGTACGGGTGGTCCATATCCGCCACGGTAAAAAGCGGTTTCCCGGATGTGACCATTTCACCTTCTTCGACATATTTTGTCAGAACTGTGCCGTCGACAGGAGAGCATATCCGGCATTTGAGCAGCTTGTCCTCGGTCTGGGCTATCTGGACATCGATAGTGTTGATTTCGCAGGCGATGCTTTCGTTGTTCTGCCTGTAGTTCTGCTCGGCTGCGGATATCTGGCTCTTGAGTATCTCGATTTCAGAATTCAGGTCATCCACCTGTTTCCGGGTGCCGGCATCCTTTCCGAGCAGGTCGGTGGCGCGGCGGAGTTCGATGCCGAGATTCTCGAGTTTTGCATATTGTGCCCTTGTCTGGCAGCCGATGTCTACCGTCTTGACCTTCGCGCTTTCTTTCCTGCGGATGAGTTCATCGCGCTGGAGGCTGATCTGGACAGTGTCTATGTATCCACGGCAGTCTCCTTCCGATATCCTGTCGCCTTCCTCGACAGCAAGGCTGAGTATGCGTCCGCTGCTTTCCGCAGATACTGTCACTTCCGTGGCGTCTATCTGTCCGCATGCATCGAAATCCGGAGTGCGGAGTCCGCAGCCGGCAATGCACGTTGCTGCTGCGGCAGCGGCCGTTATTCTGAAAATGTCAGTTCCCATATTGCATGAATTTTATGTCCGTTTTTCAATAGTCTGTTCCGCCGGTCTGTCCGTTTCCGTAGCCGAGGCAGTTTTTCAGGTCGTAGATTGCCATAAGCAGCTGTATCCTGTGTATGGATTCGGTCACTCTGGCTTCGTATTCGTCGTCTATCCTCGACATCAGGTCGGTCATGGATATCGTCCCGTTGCGGTACTGTTCTTCACCGGCCTCACGTATGGATTCCTGAAGGGCTATGATTTCCTTGTCTTTTTCGAGCAGACCGCGCGCCTTGTCTATCGCACTGCGCATCTGCATGGCATTCAGGCCGGTATTGAACAGGAATGTCTCCCTGTCGGATTCTATGGTCCTCATCTGGGCGTCGAGCTTGTGTTTCTCGTCTTTTCTCGTGTACAGCGCACCGATGTCCCATGACATTTTGATTCCTGCGGTATAATACGGCTGGAAGGAATTTTCGAGGATGTTGAGCCCCGGCCTTCCTATTCCTCCCTGAATGGAAATGTTGAATTTCGGGGAGATTTTCGAGTCGAGCTGATGCAGCTGCGCCTCGTTCTGCATAAGCTGTGCATCGTACAGGGCTATTTCCGGCCTGTAGATCCCGTCGTTTTGCGGAAACGCCTCATTCTCATCCGGAATTATCAGTTCCTTTCCGTCGAGGCTTGTCCCGGTGAGTTTCCCGAGCATGCCGAAATATGCCTTTCTGTCCGAAAGGAGTTCTTCTTTCTGCTGGTCGCAGTTCAGAATGTTTACCTTGATCATGTCGAGGTCGGATCTGCAGGCTATGCCGTTGTCGATACATGCCCGGGTCTGTCTTGCGTTCCTTTCAAGACTTTCCCTGAGAATCGCGTTCTGCCGGAGCTGTTCGTCTATGAGCAGTATTCCGAGATATATCGTTTCTACTCTCTCGTTTATGGAATACAACGATACTTCCACCTGTTTCTTCTGGACTTCGGCGTTTGCGGCGTAGACGTTTTTCTGGCTCTTCGACGTACCTCCGTCCCAGATCGTCTGACTGATTTCACCTATGACGGAATACTGGTCGTGAGGAAGGTCGAAACTGAATCCCGGGATGTCGAACGGCATTTCCACGACGTCCGACTGATATGCGGCCTTGCCGGAAATGTTCAGGCGCGGAAGCCATGATTTGGATACTCCGGCCATGTCGTAGCGTGCCGCCTCTTCGATGAGATCCAGCTGACGGATCTGGGGGTAGTTTTGCCTTGCGAGTTCCATGCATTCTTCGATGGTAATCTGCGCCTGGGCCGGAATGCCGAGAACCGCTGCCGCCGCGATTGCTCCGAGTTTTCTTCCTATGCTTTTCATAATTTTCCGTATAGTCTTGATTTGATGAGCGCTATGATTTCCTTTTTCCTGTTTTCGAGAATCTGCCGATTCCTTGTGTCGCTGATTTCGGTAAAGACTTTCCGTGCCGGCGGAAGCATGATGAAGGCAGACAGGTTGAGAGTGATTATGTCCAGAAGCAGCTGTTCCGGATCTACCTCCCGGATTTTCCCTGCCGCGATTTCATCTTTTATTATCGAGAAATGAAAACCGGTTATTCTCAGCAGGGTCTCCCTGATCCGCGGCTTATAGCTTTCGAGCAGCTCCGGATTGAATCTCATGGTGTCGAGGATGAAGGTAGGAAGCTCCGGATGCTTCATCAGAAAGTCGAAATGGGTGGATATTCCAGATTCGAGGGTCTCCCAGAATGGGGCGTCCTTTTTCATGACCGGATGGAAAGAGGCGAGGAGTTCGTCGAGATTCCTGTCGAGAACCTTGATGAATATCTGTTCCTTGGTCCTGTAGTAGTAATGCAGCATCGCATGCGTCACTCCGGCTTTTCTTGCGATCATCGTGGTTGTAGTCATGTTGTAGCCGTTCCTGAGAAACATCTCTTCAGCTGCTTCCATGATTTTCCGTTCCGTATCGTTCTGCCCTGCTGTTTTCTGTCCGTTTATCTTAACCATAATGTTTAACAGCTTTGTTAATACATCGGCAAATATATGAAACTTCACGATACGTTGTCCGGTAAACCGGAATATTTTCAAGGATTGACGAGACGTCTGCGGAATTCGGCTACCGTAATGGCAGTGGCTACGGCTGCGTTCAGGGATTCTGAACCGGGTTCGCCGGCAGGATACGGAGGGATGGAAAGACGTCCGGTCACGAGACCGGCGATTTCGGCAGAAATGCCGTTCGCTTCATTGCCTATGACAATCATGACAGGTGAGTCATTCCCGGTTCTGATTCCGGCATTGTAGATGTTTTCCCCATCCATGAAAGTGCCGTAGACAGTCCCTCCCTGTCCGATGAAGTCACGAACAGCGGCAGCAAGGTCTGCATATATGAAATCCACCCTGAAAATGGCACCCATGGTGGCCTGTACAGTCTTTGGGTTGAACACATCGACAGTATCGTGCTGTGCGAATATCCCGTCTATCCCGAACCAGTCTGCAATCCTCAGTATTGTCCCGAGGTTTCCCGGATCGCGGAGCGAATCCAGACCGAGATAAAGGCCGTTACGGACAGGGGTGTCGGGACACGAAGAGCCTGAAATGAAGGTGCGGGGTTTTCTTACTGTGGCAAGTACGGGGGAGGGAGAGGAGAGCATTGATATGCGGGACATGGCTTCCTCTCCTATGTCAGCTGCCCTGTATATGCTTTCGATTTCAAAGGATGAATCCATGGCTTCTTTCACGAGCTTTTCGCCTTCCACGACGAAAAGCCCGTATTCATCCCTGTACTTCTTCTGGGCGAGGGACCTGATTCTCCTTATCTCGTTGGTGGAAAGTTTCATCATGCATTCCGGACTAATAGCCGAGGATTTTAAGCATGGATTTATAGGTCTGCTCCTTGGAGAAGAGCTTGGTGAAATACTCACCGTTCTCGTCCCTGTCTATGATGATATATTTCGGGGCCGGCTGCAGGCAGTGCTGAAGGCCTCCGAAGCCAGAAATCGACTCCTGATAGGCACCGGTATGGAAAAATCCTATGTACAGAGGATCTTTGCGGTCTTCCATAATCGGAAGGAAGATGGCGTTGGCATGGGAGTCGGCATTGTAATAGTCCTGGCTGTCACAGGTCAGGCCTCCCAGAAAGACCCTCTGGTATTTCTCGTTCCATTTGTTTATAGGCAGCAGGATGAATCTTTGCTTGATTCCCCATGTGTCCGGCAGGGTGGTCATGAACGAATTGTCTATCATGTACCATCTCTCCCTGTCATTCTGCTGCTTCATGTCGAGCACCTGGAAAATCGTCGCCCCTGATTCCCCGACGGTGAAACTTCCGAATTCGGTGAAGATGTTCGGTTCCGGCACACCGCGGGCATTGCACATGGTCTTGATCTGCAGAATGATCTCTTCTGCCATGTATTCGTAGTCGAAATCCATGGCAAGCGAGTTCTTGATAGGGAAGCCGCCGCCGATATTCAGGGAATCCAGCTCCGGACATATCATCTTGAGGTCACAGTACACGTTCACGCATTTGGCAAGCTCGTTCCAGTAATATGCAGTGTCCCTGATACCGGTATTTATGAAGAAATGAAGCATCTTCAGATGGAACTTGCTGCTTTTGCTTATGATGTTCTCATAGAAGGGAAGTATGTCGCTGTAACGGATTCCGAGCCTTGAAGTATAGAACTCGAAATTCGGCTCTTCCTCCGAAGCGATACGGATACCTATGTTGATAGGGCAGTTCACCAAGGCATCGAGATCCTGGAGTTCATGCATGTTGTCCAGCACAGGGATGATGTTGCGCCAGCCGGAATTGGCGAAATTGGCGATATTCTCGATATATGCCGGTTTCTTGAAGCCGTTGCATACTATATAGAGATCCCTGTCGACAGCACCTTCGGCTTCGAGGGCCTCGATGAGATTGAGGTCGAATGCGGAAGAAGTCTCGATATGGATGTCATTCTTGAGCGCTTCCCTGAGCACGAATTCGAAATGGGAACTTTTCGTACAGTAGCAGTAATGATATGACCCTTTGTAATCGGCCTTGGCCATCGCCACATTGAACATCCTTTTCGCCCTTTGTATCTGGGAGGAGATTTTCGGCAGATATGTGATCTTCAGAGGAGTCCCGTACTGGTTTATGACGTCCATCATGCTGATTCCGTGAAAATAGAGTTCCCCGTCCACGACAGTGAATTCATCCTGCGGGAACTCGAAAGTCTGGTTGATCAGATCAATGTACTTGTTCTTCATTCCGACAATGTAATTAAGTTACTTTTACCCATAAACCGCAATCCGTGATGACCGGATTTGCTTTCGAGGGTGCAAATATATGATTTAAATCCGTGTTTGATGCAGGAAAAGATGTTTTTTTGACAAAAAAACGGCTTGCCGGAAATAAAATTTTGAGATTCAGACGGATTAAGATAAATTTGTCTCCCGTGAAACTTCGGACATGGCTAATATTGATGTGTGGAGTGCTCTCTCTCCTTTCTTCCTGCAGTACCACGAAAGTACTCCAGGACGGAGAGTTCCGTCTGGCCAGGAACACGCTCAGCGTGACTAACGACAAGACTTTCAACACGGCCCGGATAGAACCATATCTCAAACAGAAACCTAATTCCTATTTCATATTCGGCTGGAATCCGTTCCTGAACGTATATAACTGGAGCAACGGCAAAGGCGGAGGCTGGGACAGGTTCGTGCAGAAAATCGGTGTCGCCCCCGTGGTCTATGACCCTGAGATGGTCGAAAGTTCGGTCGAGAACATATCCAGGCATCTCGAATACCTCGGTTATTACAACTCTTCGGTCAAGACCACCATAAACGTCAGGAAAAGAAGGGCATATGTGGATTATGCCGTAACCCTCGGGAAACAATATCCGATAAAGGAGATATCGGTAAGCGTCCCTGAAGGGGATTTCGCGGAAGAATTCTACAGGGATACGTCAATCATGTCCATCAGACCGGGAATGCCGCTTTCCGAGGACATTCTGGATGCCGAGACCGACAGGATCACCGCATACATGCGGGACAGAGGCTTCTTCTCCTTCAACAAAAACTACTTCGTCTTTGAAGCTGACACCCTTTCCTTCCCGGATTCGGCGCAGCTGGAAATGAGGGTGAACAATTATACAAGGAACGAAAGCGAGGATGATGCCAGGCCATTATGCCGGTTTTCCATAGGCAAGGTAAGCATATCCTATCCGGCAGAACTGAAATTCAATGAAAAAGTGCTGACCGACCTGAATGTGATAAAGCCCGGAAGCATGTACAGCGAGCGGCTTGTGAACACATCATATAACAGGCTGTCATCTCTGAGGGTGTTCAGCAGCGTCAACGTGGAGATGACCCAGAGGGATACAAACATTGTAGATTGCGATATAAATCTTTCGCAGTCCAAACTGCAGGGATTCAAACTGAATGTGGAAGTCTCGTCGAATTCCTCGGGTCTTTTCGGAGTATCGCCGCAGCTGTCATATTACCACAAGAATATCTTCCGGGGAGGGGAATGGCTCAATCTGGGGTTCATGGGGAATTTCCAGTTCAAGTTCAACGATGCCATCCGGTCGAACGAGTTCGGTGTCTCGGCAGGTCTCAGTTTTCCGAAATTCTTCCCTCTTCCATACAGTCTCTTTCCAGGACAGATACCGAGGACCGAGATAAATTTCTCGTACAATTACCAGAGCCGTCCGGAATACACCAGGAATATCCTCTCCATGTCATACGGGTACAACGGCAGCCGCAAGGGCAGATTGTTCTATCAGGTATATCCTCTACAGTTCAATGTGGTAAGGCTTTTCGACCTGGACCAGACATTCTTCAATACTCTTTCCCGGGACCCGTTCATGAGGAATGCCTACCAGAACCACTTCGACCTCGGATCGGGTGTCACTCTCTATTATACGACCAATACCGATGTCGTACCACGCACATCCTTTTTTTATGTACGCTTCCAGGGAGATATCGCAGGAAACCTTCTGAGCGCATTCAAACCTCTGATGAAGAAAGATGAAAGCGGAGCAGGAATGATATGGAACACCCCGTTCTCCCAATACGTACGGGCGGAATTCAGCATAGGCAGGACATGGAGATTCGGCAGGAATGACGGACAGGCTTTCGCCGCAAGATTCCTGGCGGGGGCAGGATATGCATACGGGAACTCCACTGCACTCCCGTTCGAGAAGCATTTCTATTCCGGCGGAGCGAACAGTCTGCGCGGATGGCAGGCCAGGGCGGTCGGACCGGGTCTCGCACCTCTCGACAGGACATTCATCATAGCCAACCAGACCGGAGACATGAAGCTCGAAGCCAATATCGAATACCGGTTCAACATGTTCTGGAAAGTCGACGGGGCAGTGTTCGTGGATGCCGGGAATGTCTGGACGCTCAGGGATACCGGAGGGGAAAACAGTGCAGCATCAAAACTGATGATGCGCACATTCGCGAAAAGTATCGCCGCAAACTGGGGAATCGGCATAAGGCTGGACCTGAATTTCCTTCTGCTCAGGCTGGACATGGGCATGCGGCTTCATGATCCTGCGAGAGAGAGCAGATGGGTAAGGCCGGACCAGTGGCTCGAAAGGGACGGTTATGCCATCCATTTCGGGGTCGGATATCCGTTCTGAGCCTTTTCTGAAGAAAAAACGATTGTCAAGTTTGAAATGACGCCGGAATTGTATAATTTTGGGGTTTTGAACGATAACCTTATAACAAATACTATCTATTATGGCTCTTATCAATTGCAAGGAATGCGGTCACGAGGTATCCGATGCGGCAAAAGTCTGCCCGAACTGCGGAGCACCGGTAATAAGGGATGTATTCTGTCCCAAATGCGGGACAAAAGTTCCCGAAGACACCAAGTTCTGCCCTGTATGCGGAGAAAAGATCGTCCCGCTTTCCGATGAATCCTGCGAACAGGGAATCACGAAGGACAAAGTCGTCGCAGGCCTCCTTGCCATCTTCCTCGGAGGTCTGGGAATCCATTACTTCTATCTCGGCAAGACTACGGCCGGTTTGATCACCATCCTGCTTTCACTGTGCTCCTGCGGATTCTGGTATATTATCATATTCGTCCAGGGAATCGTCATGCTGACAATGCAGGAAGATGTCTTCTATGAAAGATATGTAGACAACGACAGGACTTTCCCTCTGTTCTAACCGACCAATGCCATGTATTGCAAACATTGCGGAGCTGAAATCGAAGACGGAGTCCGTTTCTGTACGAAATGCGGCTATGACCAGATGAATCCCCCTTCTGCAGGACAGACTACCCGGAGAAGAGGGGTATCCGACCGTCGTCCTGCCTCATGTCTGGTCCTGTCCATCCTTACTGCCTTGTGCTGCTGTACTCCTTTCGGCATAGTAGGCATTGTATATGCGTCAAAGGTGGATTCTGCATGGAATTCCGGACATTATGACGATGCCATGGAATTCTCAAGGAAAGCGAAGACCTGGTCGCTTCTGGGAATCGGGCTGGTCCTGCTGTTCTATATAGTATATATAGCCTTGATCATCGCAGGTGTCCCTTGGGCCATGTGGTGGGACAACGAGGATATCTTCTATACATGCTTAGTCTGAAAAGCCACCGGCTGAAATCAAGGAAAATACTGATAATTGCCGCAGTGCTTACGGCTGCTGCGGCAATATTCTTATATGCCGTTCTGGATCCGGCCGTCGGCCGGTTTTTCCCAAAATGCCCGTTTTACATGCTGACCGGGCTGGAATGTCCCGGTTGCGGCTCCCAAAGGGCTGTCCACAGTCTGCTGCGGGGAGACATTGCCGCTGCAGTGCACTATAATGTACTGGTCGTGGCCTTCATACCGTATCTGCTGCTGTATGTGGTTCTTGTCCTGACTGCAAGGCTTCCGTTGCCGGAGAAACACGCTGCCGCTGGCAGGAAAATTCTGGACACCCTTTATCACGGCAAGATCCTGTGGGGCATACTCGCCATTGTCATCATCTTCTGGATTACCAGGAATTTCACAGGATCATTCTGATCGGCAGGCAGACGTTCATTTGTAATATTTCGGCCACATTCCTGAAAGTCTTTCCCTGGCTTCGGCTTCCCTTCTGTTGTCCGCAGGCTCATAGAAGACTTCTCCCGACATGTTTTCCGGAAGGAATTCCAGATCTGTCCAGTGCCCCGGATAGTCATGTGCATATTTGTATCCGTCGCTGTATCCGAGGTCTTCCATAAGTTTGGTAGGGGCATTCCTGAGATAAAGCGGCACTGGAGCGTCCTGAGTATCCTTTGCCCTTGCCATTGCCTTGTCTATGGCAAGATATGCGGAATTGCTTTTCGGGGAAGAGGCAAGATAGATGGCGGTCTCCGACAGGGGAATGCGAGCTTCAGGCATCCCTATGTTGTGCACAGTGTTGAAACAGGCGTTTGCAAGAAGCATGGCGTTCGGATTTGCCAGCCCGATGTCTTCCGATGCAAGTATGCACAGTCTCCGCGCTATGAAAAGAGGGTCCTCACCTCCGTTCAGCATCCTCGCCAGCCAGTAGACGGCGGCGTTCGGGTCGGATCCGCGGATGCTCTTGATGAAAGCAGATATTATGTCATAATGCATTTCACCGCCTTTGTCATAGACGGAAAGATGCTCGTTCAGTCTGGCCGTGACTGTGGAATTGTCTATGACGACTGTTTCTTCATTCCTGAAAGTGGACGCAAGAAGATCTATGATGTTAAGCAGTTTTCGGGCATCCCCTCCGCTGTATCTGAAAAGCGCCTCTGTCTCCCTGATATCGAATCTTCTGGTCCTGAGTATGGTGTCCTTTGTTATCGCCCTGCGCAAAAGTGTATCCAGATCGTCTTTTTCAAGCGGCTTAAGGACAAACACCTGGCATCGGGACAGCAAAGGGGTGATGACCTCGAAAGACGGGTTCTCCGTAGTGGCGCCTATCAGTGTGACCACGCCTTCTTCCACGGCTCCGAGCAATGCGTCCTGCTGGGCCTTGTTGAAGCGGTGAATCTCATCTATGAACAGGACAGGGGAATGAGCCATCGAGAATATGGATTCAGTTCTTGCCTTGTCTATCACATCCCTGACATCCTTCACGCCTGCACTGACCGCAGAAAGCGTGTAGAATTCCCGGTCAAGAGTCCTGGCTATTATCCTGGCCAGAGTGGTCTTGCCGACTCCAGGAGGCCCCCAGAGGATGAAGGATTTCAATGAGTCGCTGCTCACCATTTCGTGAATCACTGCGCCTTCGCCCACCAGATGCTTCTGGCCGACATAATCGTCCAATGTCATCGGCCTCATCCTCTCGGGAAGGGGCGGCAGCATCCTGCTTCTTCCTATATTGTCGCCAAAATCCATGTCTGCATTTCTTGAATTTGACAAAATTAGCAAATTATTTCTTAAATTCGCATCCGGTTCAGAAACCTCTAAATTTCAGAAGATGTTCGAGAAAAAGACAAAGATAATATGCACCATATCCGATTTCCGCTGCGATGTCAATTTCCTGACCAAGCTGTATGAAAGCGGCATGAACGTGGTCAGGATCAATTCCGCACACGCCACAATTGAAGGTGCACAGAAGATTGTCGACAATGTACGCGCCGTATCCGACAAAATCGGTATACTGGTCGATACTAAAGGTCCCGAGGTCCGGCTTACAGCGATGGAAGATGATTCCGTGGACTTCGTGGCAAGGCAGGGAGACTGGATAGAAATCCACAACGGACCGGACAAGCTGTGCAGATACCCTGTCCTGTACACGAACTACGGCAATTTCGTCTCGGATGTACCGGTAGGCTCGCATGTCCTTATAGATGACGGGGCAGTGGACCTTTTCATAACAGGCAAGGACAATGACAAGCTCCTTTGCGAAGTCCAGAATGACGGCGTGATCAAGGGCAAGAAAAGCGTCAATGTACCGAATGTCCATATCGCCCTTCCGGCGCTTACGGAAAAAGACCGGAAATTCGTCAAATGGGCGGTGGATGCCGGCATCGACTTCATTGCGCATTCGTTCGTAAGGGGCAAGGAGGATCTGATAGAGGTCCAGTCGCTGCTGGATTCATACAACAGTCATCTCAAGATAATATCCAAGATCGAGAACCAGCAGGGTATCGACAATCTGGACGACATACTTTCATACACATACGCTGTCATGGTGGCCAGAGGTGACCTCGGAGTGGAGATACCGGCAGAAAGGATACCTCTGATACAGAAGAAAATCATCCAGAGATGCAGGGCCAGGAAAAAGCCAGTCATCATAGCTACCCAGATGCTGCACACCATGATAGAGAATCCCCGCCCTACAAGGGCGGAAGTGACGGATGTCGCCAATGCGATATTCCAGAGCACCGATGCCATAATGCTCAGCGGAGAAACTGCAAGCGGGAAATATCCGGTCGAGGCGGTAGCTACCATGACAAAGATTGCCAAAGAAGCGGAGAAATCCATAGACATATCCCTCGACCTGAACCTGGAGAAAGTCTCAAAGCCGATAGCTGCGGTATTGGCGAAGGAACTTGTGGCGGCGACTCAGGACCTTCCGGTCAAGGCCATCATTTTCGATACCTGGACAGGACGCACCGGACGCTATCTTTCGGAGTTCCGGCCCAAGGTCCCTATCTATGCCATGTGCTACAATGATTTCACCATGAGGGAACTGGCTCTGGCATACGACATATACTGTTACAGGTTCCCGATACAGGAAAGCAAGGAAGCATTCGTGAAAAATGCCGTGAAACTGCTGCTTGAGCAAGGCAGAATATCCTCCGGGGATCTCGTGGCATTCATCGGAGGAAGCTTCAATGACGAATTAGGGGCAACTTATCTTGAATTCAAATATGTCTGATATGGAGAATCACGATAAAAGCATCAGCATCCGTGATGCGGAAAGGACAGATGCACCGGATATAGCAAGACTGATAATCCATGCATGGCCGGTAGAGGAATTCCTGAAAATGGAGCCGGGACTAACCATCGGTGACCTGGTCAGGTTTCTGCAGGCTCTTGTAGAGTTCGAAGACAATCTGTACAGCTACAGGGTCACTAAAGTAGCTGTCCTGAAACCGGCTGAGGGACCTGAGAAGGTCGTGGGCATGATGAACGGATACGACGGCGCCTTGTACGGAAAGCTGAAACAGCCGGTTCTGGAGGCAATGGCAGCAAATTTCACTTCATCAGGAAGTTTTGCAGCTGTCACGGAGACCGAGGCAGGCGAATTCTACCTCGATTCGGCAAGTGTAGACCCGTCCGTGCGGTCCATGGGGATAGGGTCCATGCTTTTCAAGGCCATGCTGGAAAAAGCTGCATCGGCCGGGTTCAAGGTGGCTGGACTGATAGTGGACGAGGATAAGCCGAAGGCAGAGGCCCTCTACCACAGGCTCGGTTTCAAGACCGTGGGCAGCAAGGATTTCATGGGCCATAAAATGAAGCATCTGCAGATTCTCCTGTAAGATGGAGTGCAGTTCCCGTCATACAGTCATTGCCGTCACTGTGTTTCTTCTTCTCTGCGTGGGAGCAAATGCACAGGAGCATGCTGTGGGCGGTCATTTTGCCTATAACGAATTTTCCGCTGTCTGCCAGATGGATCTGGAAGACAATCAGAAAGTAAGATTCGCACTGAATCTGGACATGACGAACGTCATATCGGGCAGGAATCTGTATCCCGGCGGCTCTGCCGGTATCCTGTACCTGTTCGAATTCGCTTCCGTGACCGGCACTTCAGGAGAGACCCTCGGGTTTGTCGCCGGTCCCGGATTCAATGCGGGATATGTGAGGAATCTTGCCGGTGAATACGGAATCATGGCATCCTTGTCCGGATGCATAGGACTCGAGTACAGGTTTCTTGTCCCCGTGTCCCTGTCGCTGACATTCGAACCTGATCTCGGAATACATCTGAACAAGGACAGGTTCGGCAATATCGACATGGATCTGTACATGCCCGGACTGATATTCGCATTCATGCCGCATGTCGGCATCAGATATATGTTTTAACCTGACAGATGAACCGGAAGGCAATCATAGCAGCCATTCTTCTTCTCTCCGGCATGATGCAAGTCTCAGCCGGAGAGAAAGGCAGTCCTGCAAAGGAAAGGGATTATACGCGCTTCACGTTCGGGGTAGAGTCATCATACATGCTTACCTTCCTGAATTTCTCCCATTTCAATTTCATCTCAGCAGACGGGGACAGAAGGGATGAAAAGATACTTACCCCGGGATTGACAAGCAACGGTCAGATATTGCTGGGCTGCGGTGTCAACATTACGGGAAAGTGGAACCTGTCTCTATACACAGGCTACTCCGGAATATACCGTGATGAAGGACTCATTCCGCTCACAGTAAGGGCGACATGGCTGTCCGGGAAGGACTCCATGAAGGACAGATGGCTTGTATTCGCTGATGCCGGGACAGGATTCAATGACCTCGGGAATCCCGGCAGCCTTTCTTTTACAGGCAAGTTGGGCGGAGGATACAGGATAACTCTGAACAGGGCGGTCAAGCTGGATTTCCTGGTTGCATTCCAGGAGAGCTATACGCATCCGAAGGCATATGAATCCGATGCGGGGAGTTACGTCCCGGCGGAAAGGCTGAGGCGGAACGATGCCTACATTACGGCTTTGACCATGGGGATTGCGCTTGTATTCTGATGCTGGCGCGCCACATATACCTCCCGCTCGACAAAACGCACATACAACAATGTTTTTACGTGAGTATCTGACCTATAGCGGAAAACCTTCCGTGTCTTTCAGGAAATCAATGACATTAATGATCGATATGCCATCATCATTCACATAAGATGGCGTCAGACCTCCGGTTATGATGATTTTAGGGAATCCATCTCTTATATGACGAAGAGAATTGGTCTCCTGTTCGATTTTCTCCTGCGTAGGCATGTCAAGCACCGATTGGATGTACATGCGTTTGTTGCCCCTGTTGCAGATAAAGTCCACTTCCAGCAGTTTCCTTATTTTCTTTCCGTCATCGTTTGTTTTGCGTACTTCCACTTGTCCCACATCGACAGAATAACCTCTGATACGAAGTTCATTGTATATTATATTCTCCATAAGATGCCCGCTGTCAATTTGCCGATAATTCAAACGGGCATTGCGCAGCCCTGTATCTTCAAAGTAATATTTTGACGGTGTATTGATATAACGCTTTCCCCTGATGTCATACCGGACGGCTTTTTCCAGCAGAAACGCATCCTGCAACATACCAAGATAACTCTGTATGGTAGTATCTGAAATACTGTGACCTTTTACTGATTTGAATGTGTTTTCAAGATTGGTCGGATTTGTCAGGCATCCGATACTGGAAGCAATGATATCTATAAGCT
>CALVDT010000054.1 GCA_944326385.1 uncultured Bacteroidales bacterium
CCGATGAGATCAAATCCAGCTCGCAGGGACTTTTCATGCTGATGACGAACGGTATCGGAGCGACCATAGGGACGCTTACGGCCCAGGAGTTCGTAGTGAATCCGCTGGTATATCAGGCAGAGAATCCCGACTGGAGTACGGCCTGGTATATATTTGCAGGCTACGCTCTTGTCGTTGCGGTGCTGTTTGCCGTCTGCTTCAGGGACCCGGGCAAAGGTCCGTACCGGAAAATAGCCTGACCGGCCTTCCGTGCCATTACAGTCCGGAAATGTGCCCAGGCAGCGCTATATAGGCTATTTTTTAAGAAAATGTCGGATTGGATTTTGAATATTAAAAAATTAAGTCTACTTTTGCACGAATTAGCGAAAAGTATGTTTTTTTAAATATCAGAAAAATGACAAAGGCAGAGATTGTAAATGAAGTCGCCAAGGCGACCGGGATCGAGAAAATCACAGTTCAAACTGTTGTAGAGGCGTTTATGGAAAGTGTAAAGGATTCACTGTCGAAAGGAAATCCAGTTTACCTCAGAGGCTTTGGCAGTTTCATCATCAAGCACAGAGCCGAAAAAGCTGCCAGAAACATCAAGCAGAAGACTACTCTGACCATTCCGGCTCACGATATCCCGGCTTTCAAACCGGCCAAGGTCTTCATGAATATAGTAAAGAAATAATCGTTAAAAATTTTTGATTATGCCAAGCGGTAAGAAAAGAAAAAGACACAAGATGTCGACCCACAAACGCAAGAAGCGTTTGCGCAAGAACAGGCATAAGAAGAGAAAGTAATTTCTCCTTGCTGCACATGCTTGTGCAGAGAGCCGAACATAAGGCGGTGTCAGGATGGCACCCCTTTGTTTTTTATCTGAAGTCAATGTATTAATGGAGTCTGTAAAAGATCTTATTGTCGATGTCAATTCATCGGAAGTCTCGATAGCCCTGCTGGAGAACCACAGGCTTATCGAACTGAACAAGGAGTCGAGCCAGGGCCATAGCTACAGTGTCGGGGATGTATATCTCGGCAAGGTGAAAAAGCTTCTTCCGGCCCTGAATGCAGCCTTTGTGGACATCGGTGATGAAAAGGAGGCTTTTGTACATTATCTGGATCTCGGGCTTTATTTCAATGCGTTCGATGAATTCGTAAAGAGGATCAATCCCAATACGGACCACAAGACCCTGTATTCGAAAATAAAGACAGGGCCTGTGCTGCAGAAGGAAGGGCGCATAGAGAATGTCCTTGCACCGGGGCAGATGATGATAGTACAGATAGTCAAGGAGCCGATTTCCACCAAAGGGTCTCGACTGACTGCAGAGATTTCATTGGCAGGAAGAAACATCGTACTTCTCCCGTTTGCGGAGAAGGTGAGCGTATCCCAGAAAATCGTTTCAAAGGAAGAGAAACGCAGACTGGAGACCCTTGTCAGGAATATCCTTCCCAAGAATTACGGTGCCATCATCAGGACGGCAGCTGAAGGAAAGAATGCCGCCGTACTCGATGCCGAACTGATGTCTCTGATAGAAAAATGGGAAGGGTCCTGGAAGAAGATAGCACGTTCCAAGTCCATCCAGTTGCTGTTCACGGAATACAGCAAGACCACTACGGTCCTCAGGGATCTGCTGAATGACTCGTTCTCAAATATTTATATTAACAACGAGTCTGTTTACGAGGAGGCGCGGAAGTACATTTCCCTCATCTCCCCCGAGCAGGAGAAGATTGTCAAGCTTTACAAGGAAGCCCAGCCTATTTTCGACCACTTCGAGGTCACCAGGCAGATCAAGAGCTCCTTCGGTAAGGTGGTGCCGATAAGGCAGGGGGCATATCTTGTCATCGAGCATACGGAAGCCCTGCACGTCATAGACGTGAACAGCGGCACCCGCGCAAGAAACAAGGAGCAGGAGCAGAATACCTATGATGTAAACTGCTATGCTGCGGAGGAAATAGCCCGCCAGCTCAGGCTCAGGGACATGGGGGGCATTGTGATAGTCGATTTCATCGACATGGAAAGCGCCGAACACAGGAATATGCTTTTCAAGCACATGCAGGAGCTTATGCAGACTGACAGGGCGAAGCATAACGTGCTGCCACTCACTAAATTCGGATTGATGCAGATTACCCGCCAGAGGGTAAGGCCGGCCACGGAGATAAACACGACGGAAGTGTGTCCGACCTGCCATGGCACCGGAAAGATATCTTCGAGTATAGTGATAGACGAAGCGATTGAACGGAAACTTTCATATTATGTTTCCGAAAAGGGTATCAGGTCATTCATCCTCAAGACGAGCCCTATCCTGGGCGCTTATCTTTCCAGAGGGATATTCTCCATCTATTCCAGATGGAAAAGGAAGTACAGATGCAAGATAAAAGCGGTCGAGATCGAGGATTTCGCCGTCCTGCAGAATGAATTGTTTGATGAAAAAGGGAACAAGCTCGATTGAGCATGTCCCCTTTTTTCATACCTTTGAAAAACGCTACAAAGTCTTGATTCAGGTTATGGAATACAATACAATATGCAAGGAACTCGTATCGATGCTTGACATAAGCAGGCATCCATTGGCATTCAAGCAGTTTGCCGCCGGAACCCAGCTGCACCGCATCCATCCCGAGAAGTCGCTCATAATAATGCAGCTGTCAGGGAAAATCCTGAATGTAGGCAATGCAAGCAAGGTCAGATATGTCTGCAGTGACATGATATACCTGCTTCCGAAATTCGCCCCGGTATTCGGCCGTGTGGAAGAAGACAGCTGCGTGATGCTGTGCAGGATTCCGGACGGTTTCGACAGGACGGACCGGCCATATCTCATGAATCTCAGTGAAGAGCTTCCGGACGGTTTTGAATATGAATTCAACACATTGCCTGCCATCCCTTTGATGAAAGATTTCGTGCGTCTGCTTGCCAAGGCGGTGATGAGCGGCCTTGATTCCAGGGAATATCTGCGCGTGAAGCGCAGGGAGTTCTTCTATTATCTCAAAAGCTGCTTCGACAGAAAGGATGTGGCCGCCTTCATGTATCCTCTCATAGGCGGGAAGTCTGTTTCCTTCAAGGATTTCGTCATTTCCAATTATATGAATTTCGATGATGTGGGTACATTCGCGGAATCCGCAAACATGAGTGTCAGCACTTTTTCGAGACACTTCAAGGATTCCTTCGGTGTCTCGGCCTACAGATGGATGGATGACAGGAAGGCCGAGAATATTTTCAAGGACATAGTCTGCTCGGAGATGACGTTCACTGAAATTTCCGACAAATACAGATTTTCGTCTTCTGCATACCTTGTAGCCTTCTGCAGGCGTCATTTCGGCAAGCAGCCGAGTGATATTCGCAAAGAATACAGTGGGTGGGGGGGGGGACATCCATATCTGATTGTTTGCCAGCTCGATGTCTCGGACGTCTTTCTTCGAAAGGCTGAATCATTATACCCCCTGCGCCCCCTGTCATGGGGATCTCGCTTTGAAACATTTTCATAATATATTGCCTGTTTATCGTAAAGACAGGTATCAGTATAAGCAATACCTTTGCCGGCCGAAAATCAAGGATTGAACAGATTATTCAGGTTATGGCGAAGAAAGGACGTTTAATCATTTGTTCCTTAGCATTCATCTTATTCAGCAGTGTGTGTCATTCTCAGGATTTTGCCCTGAAGACAAACGCGTTGTACTGGGTGGCCGCAACTCCGAACCTCGGTCTTGAGGTGGCTCTGTCAGACAAGATGACACTCGATATCAGCGGTGCCTACAATCCATGGACATTCAAGGATGACAAGAAAATGCGTTTCTGGCTTGCCCAGCCGGAGATGCGTTATTGGTTCTGCGAAAAATTTGAAGGACATTTCATAGGCCTGCATCTGCACGGGGCCCAATATTTCGGGGGTTTTTCTGAAAAACGCTATGACGGGTATCTTGCAGGTGCCGGACTGGCATACGGCTATGACTGGATATTGTCGTCGCACTGGAATCTGGAGGCTGTCATAGGGGCAGGCTATGCCCGGCTGTGGTATAAGGAAAGCGACAGGATCCCGTGTCTCAAATGTTATGAAAACAAGACTGCCGACTATATCGGTATCACCAAGCTGGCGGTTTCGTTCATTTATATATTTTAATCAGTCTTCATTATGGGAATCAAAGTGGAATATATCGTTATGGCAATCTCTGCGGCAATGCTGGCTGCAGGATGCGCTGCGTCACGCCAGACCCCGGAAGACACTCTGACGGTCTCTCCGGCGCCATGTTCCATAATGCCTGACGCCTCGGGAGAAGTGCCTGTGGATTTCCGTATCGGAATCCCTGAAAATTATCTGGGCAGAAGGGAACGTGTGGTGATCCTTCCGAAAATCATGAAGGATACTGTGGTACTTGCCGAACTCAAGTCCATAGCTGTGGATGCCCCGGTCTATGTAAAGAAAATGCACCGTCTGGAAGTCCTTGAGGGATATGAGGACAGTTATTCAGGTTATCGCAGAGCCATCGGCAAAGTATCGGACTCCCTTCTGATAATGTATCGTGACACGGCATTCCTTCCGGGGACGGCCGACGGAAGCCGGATAAAGGCGTTCGTGACATCGGACGGCTGCGGCTCATGCAAGGCTCTTGACACTCTCGATCTGGGAGGAATCACGGATCCGGGAGCATTGCTCGAACTGGACAGCATGAAGGTGAGGAGCATTACACCGAAGTTCGTGATACGTCCCAAGATAAGGGAAGGCCGAGGTGAGGCTATCCTCCAGTTCAGGATAAACAGATCCGATATAGATTTCAGCATAGGCAGGAACAAGGAGGAAATGGACAAGATGCTTTCCGCCCTGCAGCCTGTAGTGACCGATACGCTGGCCACTCTTTCTGGAGTCTCCATATACGGTATGGCTTCGGCCGACGGTTCGCTTGCCTTCAATACAAGGCTGGCCGAGTCCAGAGCGACATCAGCAAGAAACTGGCTTACATCCAATCTTGACGGCCTTACATCTGCACAGCGCAGGACATTCAAGGTAGGGTCGAGACCCGAAGGCTGGCTTCCCGTGCTGCGCGCAATGACTGCCGCAGGAGACAAGGATTCCGTCATGGTCAAGGATATCCTGGAAAAATATGCCGACAGCAATGACGATGTCCAGGAACGTTACATCCGCCGTCTGCCGTGCTGGAATACCATAAAGGCCAGATATCTACAGAAAGACAGAAAAGTGGAGTATGTCTACACCTATACTATAAGAAGTTTCACGACCGACGGGGAAATGCTGCAGATGTACAATACAAGGCCTGATGCATTCAACGAGGAAGAGCTTCTCAGGGTATCCACCCTGCAGACATCACCGGAAGACAGGATGGAAGTATACAGGACGATATTGCACTACTATCCCGATTCCGGGACTGCCGCGAACAATCTTGCCATCATGCTCTGGAGCAGAGGCGAATACGATGCTGCGGATGAAGTCCTTTCCGGTCTCACGACACATTCTCCTGAGTCGTGCAATACCTCCGGAGTGGTGAAAGCAGCCCTCGGGGATACGGCCGGAGCCATGGAGACTTTCGGAAAATGCGATTCACTGCCCGAGTCCAGGTACAATCTCGGAATCCTCAAGGCCGCACAGAAAGACTATGCGGGCGCATATGCACTGCTTGAACCCTTCGGTGACCTGAATGCCGCAATTCTCGCAATATGCATCGGGAAATACGCGGAAGCGGATGCCTGTCTGGATTCACTTGACGATATGTCCCCGAAGGCGGAGTATGCAAGGGCCATGGCTGCTGCAGGTCTGCACGAGGAAGATGCCTTCTTCACCCATCTCGATGCCGCTGTCAGGGATGAAGCGCTTCACAGGAGGGCTGAGACAGATGCCTTGTTCGATGCATACAGGAAAGATGCAAGGTTCAAAGTGATAATGGGGGAGGAACAGAGGTGAAAGTCCAGGGATTCATAACAGTTTTATCCATCGCTGCGATAGCTGCCGGAGGATGCATCAGGGATGAGATTCTGCCATGCCCGCCACTGTCCGTCGAGGTGGTAGTGGAGGACAAGAACTGGGACAACATAGCTCTTGCGGAAGCGGAAGGCCTTGCCGTGGCGAAGGACGAGAACCTTCCGTTCAATGAATACGTGTCTACGTTGACCTATGAATTGAGGAATCACGATACAGGTGAGATAATATCTTCATCAGCCTCATACTCAATATCCCATGACGGGAAATCGGAAATCCTCGTTTTCCCCGAAGATCTGCCTTTCGGGAAATACGAACTGACCCTTTGGGGAAATCTTGAACCCGGGACCAAGGCTGAAGGAATCACTCATGCGGTGACCCTCCATACGGACGGGGGCGGTGAAGCTGACGAGATATATCATTACAGTGCAGTCCTCGACTACGATTATGACAAAGCTTCGTACACGGCCGGCCTCCAGCGGACTGTCGGGTGCCTGCTTGTGGATGCGGTGAACCTTCCGGCCAGGATAAACTATTCCGTGAAGGACATCGACGGAGTCATGAGTACCGTTTCCTCCGGATTCGAGTATTCGGAACCCGTATCCCTTCATACGGAACTCGACTGGGGCGATGCCGTGTCAGGCATGAGGACATTTACCTGCATGGGACCTTCCCGCACTGAGGCAGGAACCGAGGTGACAGTGACTTTTCTCGATATGGACAATGTCCCTGATTCAGGCTCCGCCCCTTATGAAGTGTCGGCCGACCCTGTCAAAGTGACACTTGAAAGAAACATGCTGACGGTCCTGAGATATGATTATGACGCTGACGGTTTCCATGTCTCTGTCCTGGTAAATGACAGATGGGAGACCCTGCATGGAATGACAGTGGATTAGACATAGAGAATCATAAACCAAAATCAAATTAAATCTATCATGAGAAAAATCTTTATTTTCGGAGCAGCGGTTGCCGCATTGGTTGCGGTATCATGCTCAAAAACGGAAGTGTCGGTAGGAACCGATGCCGAAACTGCCGGACAGAAACTTATCATCGGGCTTTCTTCAGGCAGCGATGCCCTTACCGTAAAATCAGGAAGACCTCTCCTCAGCGAGGCTGCAGGACAGGAAATCCAGAACATCGATCTTTACTTCGTCAATGATGGCGGTAATGTCGCTCTCGTAAAGAAGATCACTCCTGCGGAGTGGGCAAACGCTCTTCCGTACGGCACGACTGAAGCTGCCGGCGGTATGAAGCTTGAGGTCAATCTCAAGGCTTCCAACGGTGAAGAACTTGCTGACGGTCCATATACCGTATATGCAGTAGGTTACTCTACCGATGATGTATTCACCAACAACGAAATCACCCAAAACAGCCAGTGGGATGAAGATGCATTCTATGCAACCACTTCAGGTGATGCAGACGAGATTTTC
>CALVDT010000055.1 GCA_944326385.1 uncultured Bacteroidales bacterium
ACCCCCTCTTTCCGAAGGGGATTGCAAAGGTACGTTTTTTTTCATTCCATCCAAACTTTTTTATCACTTTTTTTCTGCCAGAATCCGCCCCGAAAACATATCTCAATGACTGTCAGCACTTAAAAAAGTGAAAATTATATCCCCTCCCCTATCCCACTCAGTGTTCCTCCGTAACTGATCGGCTGCCTGTGTTTCGAAACTACAGCCAGATTCCACTACTTTTGACCACTACCAGGATCCCGGCAAAAATGGTAGTGGTCGTGGCAAAACATCGTCGACCACTACCAAGATCGCAGCAGAAGTGGCAGTGGTCGCAGCAAACTATTATCGACCAGTACCAAGATCGCGGCAAAAGTGGTAGTGGTCGCGACAAAATAACGTTGACCAGTACCAGAAAGCAATGGAAATTGGCAGTGGTCGCAATAAAGGAGGGGGAGGAGAGAAAAAAAGATGGGACTATGCTCTTCGCTGGAACGCTGAATGGCAAGTAGCCGGAATACTTGCTGAATGGCAAGTAACTGGAATATTTTATCAACAGGAATGGCTCCTGTCCAGTAAATGATCGCAGACCATAAACCAGGCAGGAGCCACACTTATTTTAACGTCAGTTCGAGGAAATTCCTGCTTTTTAGCAGCATAAATTCGTCGAACAGTCGTCAGAGGGTGGGTAAAAGTGGGATTTCAAGGCCTGCGAAGATGAGGAAACCGCAGTGTACTGGTGTACATGAGGATTTTCGAATCAAGTATAACGCAGAAAGTACCCTTTTGATCCACCCTCTTTATCTTAATGAGGATATTACATCATACCGCCCATTCCGCCTGCAGGCATAGCCGGTGCAGGTTCCTTTTCAGGAATATCGGTTATTGCACATTCTGTGGTAAGGAACATGCCTGCCACTGATGCTGCATTCTCAAGAGCGATACGGGACACCTTCGTAGGGTCGATGACACCGGCCTCGAACATGTTCACGTACTCATCTGTACGGGCATTGTAGCCGAAGTCACCTTTCCCTTCCCTGATCTTGTTTATGATCACGCTGCCTTCCAGACCGGCATTCTCGGCTATCTGACGCAGAGGCTCCTCAATGGCACGTGCCACGATATGGATACCTGTAGTCTCGTCGTCATTGTCGCCTTTCATACCCTTCAAGGCTTCCGCTGCACGGATATATGCAACTCCGCCTCCAGGCACGATGCCTTCTTCCACTGCAGCACGGGTTGCACTCAAGGCATCCTCAACCCTGTCTTTTTTCTCCTTCATCTCGACTTCGGTTGCGGCACCTACATAGAGGACAGCCACACCGCCGGCGAGCTTGCCAAGACGCTCCTGAAGCTTTTCACGGTCGTAGTCAGAAGTAGTGGCGGCTATCTGCTTCCTGATGCTTTCAGCCCTTTCCTTGATGGCTTCCTTGTCACCTGCTCCGTTCACGATAGTGGTATTCTCCTTTGAGATGACCACCTTTTCTGCCTTGCCGAGCATATCCGGAGTCGTGTTTTCAAGAGTGAAACCTCTTTCCTCGGAAATCACTACTGCACCTGTAAGGGTAGCGATATCCTGAAGCATCTCCTTACGGCGGTCTCCGAAACCTGGAGCCTTTACTGCAGCGATTTTCAATGTACCGCGGAGTCTGTTCACCACCAAAGTGGTAAGAGCTTCGCCATCTACATCTTCAGCTATGATAAGAAGGGATTTTCCTTCACGTGCAATCGGCTCAAGAATAGGAAGAAGATCTTTCATGGTGGAAATCTTCTTGTCGGTGATGAGTACGAGCGGTTCCTCGAGGACAGCTTCCATCTTGTCGCTGTTGGTCATGAAATATGGTGAAATATAGCCTCTGTCGAACTGCATTCCTTCCACTACCTTCACCTCGGTATCCGTACCCTTGGCCTCCTCTACTGTGATGACACCGTCTTTCTTGACCTTGGACATGGCATCAGCGATGAGTTTGCCGATATAGCTGTCGTTGTTTGCCGAAATGGTGCCGACCTGCTCAATCTTCGAATAATCATCCCCTACTTCCTGGCTCTGTTCCTTGAGGCTCTCTACGACTTTTGCGACTGCCTTGTCTATACCTCTCTTCAGATCCATAGGGTTTGCTCCTGCAGTAACGTTCTTCAGACCGACATTGATGATAGCCTGAGCGAGTACGGTAGCAGTGGTAGTACCGTCACCGGCCTGCTCGTTGGTCTTGGAAGCCACTTCCTTGACCATCTGGGCACCCATGTTTGCAAATCTGTCCTCAAGTTCTATCTCCTTGGCCACAGTCACACCGTCCTTGGTCACCTGCGGCGCTCCGAACTTCTTGTCGATAACGACATTGCGGCCTTTAGGGCCAAGTGTTACCTTTACTGCGTTTGCAAGTGCATCTGCACCCTCCTTCATCTGGGCGCGGGCTTCAACATTGAATTTGATATCTTTTGCCATGATTCTGTTCTCCTATATATAATATTAAAGTGTAGCCAGGATATCCGACTGCTTCATGATAAGATAAGTCTTGCCGTCGACTGTGATTTCTGTTCCGGCATATTTCCCGTAAAGGACAACATCCCCGACTTTGACCTCCATAGGTTCGTCCTTCTTTCCAGGACCGGCTGCCAATATGGTACCCTGCTGAGGTTTCTCTTTTGCCGTATCAGGAATATACAGTCCTGCCGCTGTTTTGGTCTCGGCCTCTTTAGGCTCTACCAACACTCTGTCTGCCAATGGTTTGATCATAATTTTATAATTTTAAGATTTTGTCGTTTTCTTCAACGTCTTCTGACGCTGACGCCAGCCGATTGGACAAAAGGAATGCCAGCAGGGAAAACTGACAATTTGTCACAAAACGGCATGAACAATTGTCAGTGGTATATTTTTTCCGTATTTTTGCCTGCGTTCAACTGTTATTCTTATGGAAAAGACTAAAAAACTATATCCCTTGGGGTTCACCCCTCTGGAAATCAGCCACGGGTGGGGCAAGGAGCGCATTGCGATAGCGGATCTTGGAATAGAGGATTCCGTGGTCAAGGAAGGCTGGCTGGCCGACAATTCCATCGGGGACATCATGGACACTTATATGGAGAGGGTGTCAGGCGACGGAGTCTACGGATATTATGGAAGGCAGTTTCCGCTTCTTGTCAAGTTTCTGGAGATTGAAGGCGAACTTCCTGTCCACGTGCATGCCGATGATACGATAGCAGGTCAAAGGTATGACGTGCTTGGCGGCAAGGAATTCTGGTATGTCATGAATGCTGAAGATGATGCCAGAATATACCTTGGGTTCAACAAGGACGTATCTGCCGCCGAGCTTTACACCAGATGCTCTGACGGAACAGTGAAGGAAATCCTTAATGAGATCCGCCCGGAAAAAGGAGACTGCTTTACGGTGAATCCGGGCATTGTACACTCGGCGGGATACGGGCTTACCATAGCCGTAATCAAGGAAGCCTCCGAACTTCCGTTCATCCTGTACGGAAAAGGAGAAGACGGAAAGCCGATCCAGGAGACGCACATAGCCGATGCCATGGATTTCATCGATTACGGCAGGTACATTCTTCCGCTGCAGACAACAGGCTGGCATGACAGGAAAAGTGTACCTGCAAAACTGGCAGACTGCCCTGAATTCATGATATCCGGAATCGGGCTTGAAGAGCCTCTGCATATAACAGCCGGGGAAGCCGGGACTTTCATGCTTTACATTTGCACCCGGGGAAAGGCAAGCGTACAATGCCGGACTTCCGGGGACGGGCAGGAAAAGACATCTGGTTATACAATCCAGGAAGGAGAAGCCATTCTGATCCCTGCCGAAGTCCAGGATTATTTTCTTGTCCCGATGGAGAAGGATACTGAAATCCTTGAAGCGGGGGTCGGGGAGCCGGATGACACGGACGATTATATCGATCCGGACACTGAGCCTTTTCTCGAGGGTGAGGATTATGAAGGACTCGAGGACGAAGAATCCGGGGAGGAGAAAGAAAACGGGAGCAGGACTGCCGGACATCATGACATGAAATGGAATTGATTATGGCTGAAGAAACGAGAATTGACAAATATTTGTGGTCGATACGGGTCTACAAAACACGGAGTGACGCCACCGATGCATGCAAAGGAGGGAAAGTCAGACTGAACGGAGCTGATGTAAAGCCGTCCAGAACGGTGAAGCCGGGCGATGTAATCACGGCCAGAAAAGGCGCTGTCACATTTTCCTACCGGATACTAGCACTTGTCGACAAACGCCAGGGTGCCAAACTGGTTCCTCAATATGCGGAGAACATAACGCCTCAGGAAGAACTTGACAAACTGAAGGCTCCCGTAGAGACATTCTTCCTTAAAAGAGACCGCGGAAGCGGCCGTCCGACCAAGAAGGAGCGCAGGCAGATGGATACCCTTTGGGACTCTCTCAGTTTCGACATACCGGATGATGTGGCGGCAAGATTGGCCGAGGAATCCGGTCTGGAAGATTATTATGATGCGGACGATTCCGGTGAAGACTGAGAATCCGTTCCGAAGCTCCCTGCGGAATGTATGTCAAAAATATTTTCAATCTGCTGCAACAATAACGCACAGCTCTGCATCTATTAGCCAGGTTTAGGTTTTAGTACACATTTATGAGAGGATGACGCGGGTTTCCGGGCCGTCCTTTCATCTTTTTCTGCATCATGACAGACTCGGCATCAACGGAAAATCCATCTTGATTCAGGGTAAGGCGAGAAACAGCAGCAAGTTCTGCGATTGATGTATCATACGGCATTTTCTTATATCAATAATTAACTGTGATTCAACTATATAAAGCAACGCTTAGCGTATTTTTCACGCTATGTTTGCCATATTGTCGCGATTGTCCTAAATTTGCGATAACCACGTATTGATAACGATATGCCTCTCGAAAAGAATACAGCCATCTCCGTAGACTGTTCAGTCTTCGGTTTCGACGGGAAAAGCCTGAAAGTTCTCCTGATCAGGCGCAATTATTCATACGACGGCCTGTCCGCAGACGATCTGAAACTGCCGGGTGCGATGATTCTCGAAAATGAAACTCTTCCTGAAGCAGCAAGCCGCGTCCTTGCGGAAAGCACAGGCCTTGACAATATCTATCTCAAGCAGACAAGCATATTCTCGGCACCAGACAGGGTCAGCGGCAAAGAGATGGAATGGATATGCAGATTCCATGGCATCAATACGAAAAGAGTCGTGACGGTCGGATATTACGCTCTCGTCAAACTGAATCCGGGGATTGTAAGCTACACCTCCAGAAAAGGGGCAAAATGGGTGGATGTCGACTCCATACGGACATTGATCATGGATCATATGGAGATTCTTGCCGATGCTCTGGCAAATCTTCAGAGGGAAATGACGCACACTCCCGTAGCCTTTGAACTTCTTCCGAGGAAATTCACGGTTCAGGAACTGCAGAGTCTTTTCGAGGCCGTGACAGGCATATGCATCGACAACAGGAATTTCAGGAAAAAGATACTGTCCTCCGGGCTCATCTCCCCTACAGGGGAATATGAGAAGAATGTATCGCACAAGCCTGCCCAGTATTATATATTCAACAGGTCAGTATACAAGAAGGCAGTCAAAGACAAATTCAGACTGAATTTCATAAACAACTGGACATATTGAAACATAAGCACTGACATGAAAAGCTTGGGAATAGATGTAGGATCATCATCCGTCAAGGTCTCCCTGCTCGACATAGGAAGCGGGAAATGCATAGCCTCGTCCACCAACCCGTCAGCCGAAATGCCGATTGAAGCGGTCAGGAACGGATGGGCCGAGCAGAATCCGGAGATGTGGTGGAAGTACGTATGTGAAGGCATAAGGAAGATAGGGGCCGGACATCCTCTTTCCGATGTCAAATGCATAGGCATCACCTACCAGATGCACGGGCTGGTGTGTATCGGGAAAGACGGGACACCTGTCCGGAATGCCATAATATGGTGCGACTCAAGGGCCGTTGAAACAGGGAAAGATGCAATGGAGAAGATAGGCAGGGAGAAATGCCTTTCGAGACTGCTGAATTCCCCGGGCAACTTCACTGCATCGAAACTCGCGTGGGTCATCAGAAATGAAAAGGAGACATTCAGAAAGACATGGAAATTCTTCCTTCCGGGAGATTACATAGCCTACAGGCTGACCGGAGACATCCACACTACCGGGACCGGACTTTCGGAGCAGATACTCTGGGATTTCAGGGAAGGCCGCAGGGCGGACTTCGTGGCAGACTTCTACGGGATACCTCATGAGATGATTCCTGATACCGTCCCGGCGATAGGCATCCAGGCGGTCACCGGACATGAAACGGAAAGACTTCTGGGAATACCGGCAGGGACACCTGTATCATACAGGGCCGGCGACCAGCCGAACAACGCCTTTTCCCTCAATGTCCTCGATGCAGGTGAAATAGCCGCAACAGGCGGCACAAGCGGGGTCGTGTATGGTGTGACGGACACTCCGGAGGCCGACAGGCAGTCCCGCGTAAATACATTCATCCATGTCAGCCACAGCAATACATCCCCGAGATACGGCATCCTGCTTTGCATAAACGGGACAGGGATAATGAATGCCTGGATCAGAAGGAATTTCTGCAACGGGATGAGCTATGATGACATCAACAGGCTCGCCTCTACCGTACCAGCCGGCTCAGATGGCGTATCGGTACTGCCATTCGGGAACGGAGCGGAACGAGTGCTGGAAAACAGATGCACAGGTGCCTCCATCTCAGGCATTGACCTGAACAGGCACAGTCTGGCCCATATCCTCAGGGCTGCGCAGGAAGGTATAGCCTGCTCATTCAGATACGGGATAGACATAATGAAGGACATGGGGCTGAAACCGAATATCATCAGGGCAGGAAACGCAAACCTGTTCCTGTCGCCTCTGTTCAGACAGACATTGTCCACAATGACTGGAGCGACAATAGAACTCTACGATACTGACGGAGCACTCGGGGCGGCAAGAGGCGCAGCCCTCGGGGCAGGATGCTACAGATCGAGGGAAGAAACATTCGCGACGCTGGAGAAACTTGCTGAAATCCATCCCGACCCTGCTGACAAGGAGGCACTTGACGAATGCTGGTCAAGATGGCTGCGACATATCAAGAACCAAATATAAAACACAAAGATTATGGCTACAAAAGAATTTTTCCCGGATTTAGGCAAAATCCCGTTTGAAGGGACGTCGAGCAAGAATCCTCTGGCATTCCATTATTATGAACCTGAAAGGATTGTCCATGGAAAGAAAATGAAGGACTGGCTCCGTTTTTCAATGGCATGGTGGCATACGCTCGGGGCCGACGGATCCGACCAGTTCGGTACAGGAACAAAAAAATTCCCGTGGAATGAAGGCGCCACAGCGCTTGAAAGGGCGAAGTCGAAAATGGACGCAGGCTTCGAGATCATGCAGAAGTTAGGCTTCGGATACTACTGCTTCCACGATGTGGATCTGATAGAAGAAGGCGACAGCATAGAAGAGTACGAGAGGAACATGAAGGAAATCGTGGCTTATGCCAAGCAGAAACAGGCTGAAACAGGCATAAAACTGCTCTGGGGCACCGCAAACGTCTTCGGTCATCCGAGATATATGAACGGTGCAGCCACAAATCCTGACTTCCCTACCGCGGCAAGGGCCATGCTCCAGATCAAGAACGCAATAGACGCCACTATCGAGCTCGGCGGGGAGAACTATGTCTTCTGGGGCGGACGCGAAGGCTACATGTCACTTCTGAATACGGACATGAAACGGGAAAAGTCTCATCTTGCCACCATGCTGAAAAAAGCGCGCGACTACGCAAGGGCAAAAGGCTTCAAGGGCAATTTCCTGATAGAGCCGAAGCCAATGGAGCCGATGAAGCACCAGTACGATGCCGATACGGAGACCGTGATCGGATTCCTCCGTGCCAACGGGCTTGAAAAGGATTTCAAGGTCAATATCGAGGTCAACCACGCAATCCTTGCCGGACACACTTTCGAACATGAACTCCAGTGCGCGGTGGATGCAGGCATGCTCGGATCCATCGACGCGAACAGAGGGGACTACCAGAACGGATGGGATACGGACCAGTTCCCGATTGACCTGTATGAACTCGTCCAGGCCATGATCGTGATCATCCGCGGAGGCGGCTATATGGGAGGCGGCTCGAACTTCGACGCCAAGACCAGAAGGAATTCCACCGATCTCGAGGATATCTTCATAGCGCATATCTCAGGAATGGATGTCATGGCCCGCGCACTTCTGATTGCTGCAGACATCCTCGAGAATTCCGACTACGAAAAGATGCTTCATGACAGATATGCTTCCTATGACTCCGGAGAAGGGAAAAGGTTCGAGAACGGCGAAATGAGTCTCGAAGAAGTCGCTGAATTCGCACGCAGACACGGCGAACCCGCAATGATAAGCGGCAGGCAGGAACTCTACGAAACTCTTGTGAACCTCTATATCAGATAGCCATGGGCAATACGAATGGCCAGAACCGCGCCTATCTTTTTTCGATAGTGCTGATAGCCGTTATCGGAGGCCTGCTCTTCGGATATGACACCGCTGTCATATCCGGAGCAGAGCAGGCTCTTGACACATTCTTCAAAGGAGCCGCTGATTTCACTTACACGAAGCTCATACACGGGTTTACCGCATCAAGCGCATTGCTCGGGTGCATTATGGGAGGTGCAATCTCAGGAATGCTGGCCTCCTCTCTCGGAAGGAAGAAATCCCTGCTGGTCGCCGGCATATTGTTCTTTGTTTCGGCAGTAGGCTCATGGAGGCCTGAATCCGGCATTCTCCCGTACGGGGAACCGTCACTGCAGCTGCTGATAGCATTCAACATATACAGGATCATAGGCGGAATCGGTGTCGGTCTGGCTTCAGCCATCTGTCCGATGTATATCGCCGAGATCTCCCCGGCAAGCATCAGAGGCACACTTGTCTCATGCAACCAGTTCGCGATAATCTTCGGAATGCTGGTCGTATATTTCGTGAACTATCTCATCAGGAACAATCTTGCCGACACCACACAAGGCATACAGGCCGCCATGGTGGAAATCGGATGGAGACGCATGTTCCTCAGCGAGGCCTTCCCTGCCGGAGCATTTTTCCTGCTTGTCTTCCTCGTACCGGAAACCCCGAGATATCTGGTGATGAAAGGCAAGTCAGACTCGGCCCTGAAGATACTTACCCGCATCAACGGCAAGGATGAAGGAGCCAGAATCCTCGATGAAATCAGGGACAACATAGTCGAGAAGAAGGAAAGGCTCCTGTCCTACGGCATAGGAGTCATCATCACAGGAGTGCTTCTCTCGTTCTTCCAGCAGGCAATCGGGATAAATGTGGTGCTTTACTATGCGCCAAGGATATTCGAGGGGCTGGGTGCAAGCGGGGATGCATCCATGATGCAGACCGTCGTAATGGGAATCGTGAACATAATATTCACGCTTGTGGCGATATTTACAGTGGACAAGTGCGGACGGAAACCGCTCCTTATCATAGGATCTACCGGGATGATGATAGGCATGCTCGCCTTGTCGGCCTTCTCGTTCTCCGACACGATAGGTATCGGAGCCCTGATATTCATAATCATATATACTGCATCCTTCATGATGTCATGGGGGCCGATATGCTGGGTGCTCATCTCCGAAATCTTCCCGAACACCATCAGATCCCAGGCCGTAGCAATCGCCGTAGCCATGCAATGGGTCGCCAATTTCCTTGTTTCATCCACATTCCCGTCCCTCAGCGCATGGAGCGTAGGCGGAACCTATATGATTTATGCTGCAATGTCATTATTATCGGCTATATTTGTATGGAGATCCGTACCTGAAACCAAGGGAAAGACTCTTGAGGACATGTCGGAACTTTGGAAAAAGAAATAAGGAACATGAAAAAACTCATCTTGATGCTTGCAGCTGTCCTGACCTTGGTCGGCTGTGCCGGTACGTCCGGTGATTACCGGATAGTGGACGGGACCATTGTATTCAACACCCCGGAACGCATTGAAGGCCAGAAATCAGTACTCGGCCTCAGAACAGCACCGATCGATACCGTAAGAGTGGGATTCATCGGACTCGGAATGCGCGGACATAGCGCAGTGCAGAGATTCACATATCTGGAAGGTGTGGAAATCAAGGCACTCTGCGACCTGCTCCCTGACAGGACAGACGCAGCACAGGAGATACTCAAGAAGAAGAATCTTCCGGAAGCGGCTCTTTACAGCGGAGAAGACGGATGGAAGGATCTCTGTTGCAGAGATGATATAGATCTGGTCTACATATGCACTGGATGGCAGCTCCACGTGCCTATGGCAGTCTACGCCATGCAGCATGGGAAACATGTGGCGCTTGAAGTTCCGGCAGCTACATCAGTGGCAGAATGCTGGCAGCTTGTCGACGTGGCCGAACAGACGCAGAAACACTGCATGATGCTGGAGAACTGCGTCTATGACTTTTTCGAGATGACCACACTGAACATGGCCGAGCAAGGGCTTTTCGGCGAAATCCTGCACGTGGAAGGCGGCTATATCCATAACCTCGACGAGTTCTGGGAGCAGTATCAGGGGAACTGGCGTCTCTCGTTCAACCAGAGCCACCGCGGCGATGTGTATGCCACGCATGGACTCGGGCCTGCATGCCAGGTGCTTGACATCCACCGCGGAGACCGCATGACCAGACTCGTGTCCATGGATACGGAAAGCATAAACGGAGCTGCAACCGCAAAGAGACTGATGGATGCAGACAGTTTTGCCAATGGAGACCACACAATGACAATGATCGGCACCGCAAAGGGCAAGACAATCCTGCTCCAGCACAACGTCTACACTCCACGTCCTTACAGCCGTGAATACCAGGTGACAGGGACCGATGGATTTGCGAACAAATATCCGGTGGAAGGGTTCGCTTTCCGTCATAAGAATCTTGGAGAAGATGTCGTCAAAGACCATGAAGACCTGACTGGCCATGACTTTGTCTCCGAAGAAATCAAAGAAAAAATCATGGAAAAGTACAAACATCCTGTTGTCAGGGAGATAGAAGACCAGGCACGTAAAGTGGGCGGACATGGCGGCATGGACTACATCATGGACTACAGGCTGATCTACTGTCTGAGAAACGGTCTGCCTCTTGACCAGGACGTCTATGACGCAGCGGAATGGTCGTGTATCGGGGAGTTGTCCGCAGCCTCCATGGACAACGGCAACATGCCTGTGGAATTCCCTGACTTCACAAGAGGAGACTGGAACAAGACACAGGGTTACAGGCACGCTGTAAAATAAGCCGGGAACTGATTCCTGACGTCAATCGGGCACATAAAAGTGGAAATGCAGGACTCTACATTTCCACTTTTACATTATCTATCCAGAGAATATTCCCGACCCCGCCGTGGAAAGCCTCCGCCGAACTTGCAAGGAATGTCAATATCAGCCAGTTCGGTTCTTCATCGGCATCCGCCCAGCCATCTTCTTCCACCATGACCTTGTCACCCTTGCTGTTTATACAGTAATATGCCGTCGCAGGATCCGTTTTCAACCCCATATAATCCTGATAGAAAGGCTTGTCCGTAATATCACCGTAGGACACCTCCAGTCTGTAGCCGTCCACCCATTCATGGGCGTTCTCATCAAAACGGTGAATCGCAGTACCTACTCTGCGGGCATGCACCGAGCCGTCAGGCTCTTCCCATCTCTTCTGCAGCATCATGCATACTATAGGATAGTCCGGATACCCCATCTCCTTCAGCGGAGAAAATCCGGTCCCTCTCATGACTTCATGTCCGACCTCGGCCTTGTAATCGAAGACCACGGCTTCAGGACGGCCTTCAAACGGGATACCGTACAGCACTTTGGCCATCGGAGCCTTCGTATCCTTTATCGGCTCTTCAAGGGAACCGATGAACACGGCTCCCTGGCAGGTGACATCCATGTTTATCATACCCAGAACCTTGACCGACTCCACATGAGTCTCCAGACGGGCGCAGTACCCATCTCCGCGTTTTTCCGGATAGACTGTATTGTTCGTCTTAGTGACACCGGCCACGACGGCCAGGACATTGTTCGTTCTCCAAAGATAGCCTTCCGGAGCTGTGAACGGCTCTTTTGCCCGTGTAACGTCAAAATCCCCGTAAAATTCAAACAATCTGTTTGTTTTCCCGCCGATGATGCCGGATTCCTTTACCTCGCGGGCCGACCATCTGTCGAATGTCCCGTATGAATTGATAGACTCGATGACGCAGCTCTGCGCAGAAACCGGCCGCTGCCATACTGTTGAAGCCATCAGTACAATGGCAATGGCATAAAAAATCTTCCGTCCCATAAAATCATGTGCAATTATCATGTGGCAGCAAAGGTAATATTTTTTCATGAAGAACGCAGGCATGACGACAAGTGACAAAAAATTGTCCATGTCGAAAAAAATGGCTAAATATGCAGTTTATTGACATTGACCTGAAAAATCATCTTTATGGGAAAATTTCTGAAATGGGTCTTAGCGATGGCAGTCATGGCTTTATTTCCTGGCTGTCAGGAGGATTGCTGCGCTGCACCGGCTCTCAGGAAAGATATCGCCCTCTATCAGCCGGACGGGACGTCATTCATGGCAAGACTCAGAGGCGATGAATTCATGAAAATCCTCACCTCTACAGACGGATATGTCATCGGCCAGGACAATGACGGCTGGTATTGCTACGCATATTATAATGAGGACGGATGCAAGGTGAGAACTGAATACAAGGCAGGACAGGATGCACCTGCGGAAATAAAGTCCAGAAGCAGAATGATTCCGTACGGAATGCTGCGGGCCATTGCAGCCGGAAAAAGGGCGAAAGTCAATGATGTGGAAAAGGAGAGTGTGCTTGCAAGGATAAAGGCATCACGGGGGACCGGCACGAAGAGCGAGGGCACAATAGAGGAAAAGCACGGGATAGTGATCCTCGCACAGTTCAAGGACCTGAAATTCCAGGACGGACACACTAAGGACAGTTTCGTGAAAATGCTGACTGAGCCGGGCTACAGCTATAACGGGGCCAAAGGCTCGGCCATGGATTATTTCAACACCCAGTTTGAAGGACAGTACACATTCAGCTTCGATGTCAGCGACATAGTGACGCTGTCCAACGGATTTGCATATTACGGGAAGAATGACAGTTCCGGTGATGATGTCAGGGCTGCCGAAATGATAGAGGAGGCCTGCAGACTTGCCGACAGCCAGATAGATTTCTCTAAATACGATGATGACGGTGACGGGGAAGTGGATAATGTATTCGTGTTCTTTGCCGGGGGCGACGAGGCGGAATATGCAGGCGACGACCATATCTGGTCCCATGCATGGTACCTGTGGAACGGTGCCATGATCAACCTCACGCTGGACGGGGTGAGAATAAACAGATACGCCTGTACGGCCGAACTCCACAGGCTCGATACCGGAAACAGCTACGTCTTGAGCGGAATAGGGACTTTCTGCCATGAATTCAGCCATACGCTCGGGCTGGCGGACTACTATGACACGGACTATGAGGAGAGCGGGGGAATCTCCGATGCATTATGGGGCAGCACTGCACTCATGGACTCGGGGAACCAGAACAACGAAGGCAACACTCCACCGAACTTCAACGCCATAGACCGCGACGCCATCGGCATCTGGACGGCGGAGGAGCTTGCGGAAGGCACGCACGTGCTTGAACCGATAGACGTCAGCGGGAAGTATTACAGGATGGACACAGATAACGAGGGTGAATATTTCCTGTTCGAATGCCGCACGGATGAAGGATGGGACAGATATATCGGAGGAAGCGGACTGCTGATCTACCACATCGACAAATCCAAAGGAGACGCCGGATTCTCGTCCGCATACGGCAGAACCCTTTCCGCTGAAAGAAGATGGCAGTACAACGAAGTGAACTGCAACCCTGCACACCAGTGCGCAGACCTTGTGGAAGCCTATCCGATGGCCGGAAATGTTTCCCAGATATTCTTCCCTTACATGACAAGTTCGGTATCCCATAAGGCATTCACCCCTCTGACTGAACCGGCATTCGTGTTCTGGGACGGGACGGAATCCCCTCTTGCCATCACTGACATCGCCAGACAGGGGAAGAACATCGTATTGACTGTCAGCAAATATGACGGAGCGCCATCCGGTCCCGCCGGTGTCGTTTCCGAAATATTCCAGGATGCTGCCATAATAACATGGAATACCGCAATGGCAGACAAGGACAGCGAGATGGTCATCAGATGGAAAAGAAGTTCCGGCAGTGATGAATATCAGGAAGCGACTGTCAAGCCATACGATGCGGAAGGCCGGATGTTCTCGTTCACAATCGAAGGACTGACTCCGCGCACTTCCTACAAATGCGAGATAACGCAGAGGAAAGACGACATAGAAAAGACGGTCCCATGCAATTTCATGACAAAGTCCACCAGGAACTACAAATATCCGTTCATCTATCTCTACAACATGGAGAAGAACGAAGACGGCACCTTTCCGGCCGGGAGCAAGTTCCCTCTCAGACTGTTCAACGCATATGATGCCGCCGAAATCGTATGGACAATGGACGGGAAAACCATAACACCGGACGCAAGCGGATATTACATCCCTTCCCGTTCAGGTGAGATGAAAGCCGTGATATATTATGAAGACGGCACTAAAGCCGCAGTCTCGAAAACCATAACAATACGCTGACAGACATGGACAGATTGAAGATACTGCTACTCATGCTGCTGACGGCCGCCGCCAGCGGATGCGTAAACAATTTCGACAGGGAGGAATTCAGCCAGATGAGCGATATCGGCCTGTACGTCAAAGGACAGAATGTCCTGATATACGATGACATCAATTTCCAGATCGGATTCAGCCGGGACAGGAATGAGTTCTGGGTCACTGATGACAATATGGCGAATTATTTCATCCTGGACTGCGAATACTTCCCTGAAAACGGAAGCACGGTCAAAGCCGACCTCGTTTATACGACCAGCAACGACATCAAGACAAGGAAAGGCCTTGTATTCGAAGTCAGCGGACCGGACGGGACTACAGGGAAGATCAGTTTCTGGAACCAGTCGGGAAGGATCGGGATTATAGCCAGGGTTCTGGATATATAGATTTTTTTATAAATTTGCGCGCGATTTGAACAAACACAGATAAAATCAGGATAATCATGAGAAAGAACATTGTTGCAGGCAACTGGAAAATGAACACCACAGTTGCAGAAGGTGTCGAACTTGCAAAAGCCGTAGTGGCGAAATCTTCTGAAGTTCCGGCTTCGACAGGACTGATCATCGCCCCTCCTTTCACACATCTGGTTCCGGTAGCTGAAGCCATAAAAGGCTCTGTCATCGGACTTTCCGCCCAGAACTGCGCAGACAAGGAGAAAGGTGCATACACAGGAGAAGTGTCTGCCGACATGCTGGTTTCTGCAGGATGCGCATATACCATACTCGGACATTCCGAAAGAAGACAGTATTACGGTGAGACCGATGCCAAACTCGTAGAGAAGGTGAAACTTGCCATAGCTCACGGACTCTCCCCTATCTTCTGCGTAGGCGAGAACCTCGAGGAGCGTGAAGCCGGCCGTCATTTCGACGTGGTCACGGAGCAGATAAAGAATGTACTCTACACCCTTTCCGCTGAAGAGATGGCAAAAGTCATCATCGCCTACGAACCTGTATGGGCCATCGGAACAGGAAAGACAGCCACAGCCGGGCAGGCACAGGAAATCCATGCATGCATCAGGAAAGTCGTGGCAGAGAAATTCGGAGAACTCGCCGAAGACATCACCATCCTCTATGGAGGAAGCTGCAAGCCTTCAAATGCAAAGGAACTCTTCGCATGTCCGGATATCGATGGCGGCCTCATCGGAGGTGCAGCACTCAAAGCCGATGATTTCATCGCCATTGCACTGTCATTCTAGGGAACATTGACCATGACTGGAAGAAATATCCCTTGCCTTGTGGCGGCAGCTGCGCTCGCAGCTGCCTGCTCGCAGGGCAATAATGTTGATATGCAGGCAAGGGTGGATGAATACGCAACAGTAGAAGTAAGATCTGCCCTTATCGATGGCCTGTCCGACAAAGACAGGCAGGTACTGAATCTGCTCAGGGAAGCCGGCAAAGTCATAGACGGACTGTTCTGGGAACAGACCTTCGGAGACAAGTCCGAAATGGATGTCATAGACGACAAGGCGATGAAGGATTTCGCCATGATCAACTACGGCCCATGGGACAGGCTTGAAGACAACGCTCCTTTTGTACCGGGATACGGAGAGAAACCCCTGGGAGCGAACTATTACCCTGCCGACATGACTGCAGAGGAATGGGAGGCATTCGATGACCCGGACAAGAACAGCCCATACACCGTTATCAGAAGAGATGACGACGGCAATCTGAAATGTGTCTGGTACAAGGACGAATACAAGGAAGAGCTCGACCTGGTTTGCAGATACCTTGAAGAGGCGGCGGCCATCACGGAGAACGAAGGGCTTTCACACTACCTCACAAAACGTGTCGAGGCATTCCGCACGGATGACTACTTCGAGAGCGACCTTGCATGGATGGACATGAAAGACAGCAAGATCGATGTCGTGATCGGCCCTATCGAGAACTATGATGACAAGCTCAATGAGACAAAGACATCATACGAATGCTTCATCCTCCTGAAAGACGAAAAGAGAAGCAGCGAACTGGCAAAATTCGTCTCGATGCTTCCAGACCTGCAGAAGATTCTTCCTTGTCCGGAAGAATACAAGACCTTTGTCCCGGGTACATCGTCGGATCTGAACGTCTATGATGCCATATACTACTCCGGAGACTGCAACTGCGGAAGCAAGACCATAGCCATCAACCTTCCGAATGACGACAGGGTACAGGCTGTCAAAGGCGCACGCCGCCTCCAGCTGCATAACAGCATGGACGCCAAGTTCGGGAAGATACTTCTCCCGATAGGAAGACTGCTGATAGAGCCAGGGCAGCAGAAACATCTGCGTTCGGAAGCGTTTTTCTGGAATGTCACCTTCCATGAGGTGGCTCACGGGCTCGGTGTCAAGGAAACCGTGAACGGGAAAGGCAGCGTGGATGAAGCCATGGGAACAGAGAAGACGACCTGGGAAGAAGCCAAAGCCGATATCCTCGGTCTTTTCATGGTATGCAGACTGATAGACATGGGAGAAATACCTCTCATCACGAAAGAAGACGCCATCACCACCTTCATCGCCGGACTGGTGCGCTCTGTCCGCTTCGGATATGCATCATCCCACGGCAAGGCGAACATGATGTGCTACAATTTCATGAAAGAGCACGGAGCCTTCTCCAGGAACAAGGACGGCCAGTACCATGTCGACTTCGACAAGGCTCTCTCCGCCATTGACGCATGGTCGGCTTTGATTATCAAGACCCAGGCGACAGGAGATGCGGAATTCGCGAAAGCCTATTCGGAGGAACACGCGACCGTTTCAGAAGCTCTGTCGGCTGACATTGCCAACATCAACGCCCATAATATCCCTCGCGATATCAAATTCGATTTCGTGTGGTAACCTGTCCTCGACGGTAAAGCCGGAGGAACATACACAGCAAAAGAGGGTGGGTCCAAACTTTTGACCCACCCTCTTTTGCTGTGTAAGAGTTGATAAAATAACGTGAGTTCGATGAATTTCAATTTATTGAAAGACATCGAATTACCTCTGAAGGAGCAGGACAAGGTTCTGCGACGAGCCCCCAGCGAGGTCGTGAGCGGTTCACGAGAACGTCCGGAGGCCGTTCGAGAGCGAGCAGAAATGGGGGTGGCGTCCCTTGAAAAGTCGTGAACGGTTCATGAGAATGTCCGATGGACATTCGAAAGTGAGCAGGGTCGCTACAGCGACTGGGGTTTAAGATAAATGGATTTCGAAGAAATCCTTAACGACTGTTCGACGAATTCCCTGGTACTGAACAATATAAATTCGTCGAACTGACGTTAAAATAAAACCTACAAAGCTGCAAGGCACTCTGTCACGTTCTTTTCTATACGCGCAAGAACATCCCCGGAATCCTCTGCCTTGACGAATTTCTCTCCTGTAATGTTCTCGTACAGTTCAATATACCTGTCGGTGATGCTGCGGACTATTTCAGGCGTCATCTCCGGAACTTTCTGCCCCTCCTTACCCTGGAAACCGTTTGCCATCAGCCACTCGCGCACAAATTCCTTTGAAAGCTGCTTCTGCTTCTCGCCTTTTGCAAGCCGTTCCCCGTAGCCTTCGGCATAGAAATAGCGGGATGAATCCGGAGTATGGATCTCATCCATCAGATAAATCTTCCCGTCCTTCTTTCCGAACTCATATTTCGTATCCACAAGGATAAGCCCCATCTTTGCGGCAATTTCAGTGCCTCTCCGGAAAATGGCCCTGGTGTAATTCTCCAGCTGCTCATACTCCTCTCTGCTCACAAGCCCGGAGGCGATGATTTCCTCTTTCGAGATGTCCTCGTCATGACCTTCAGCCGCCTTTGTGGTAGGAGTGATGATCGGCTCAGGGAATTTCTGGTTCTCCACCATCCCGTCAGGCATCTGCACTCCGCAAAGTGTCCTCTTGCCGGCCTTGTATTCTCTCCACGCATGTCCGGAAAGATATCCCCTGATGACCATCTCCACCTTGAACGGCTCGCACTTATGTCCTATGGTGACCATCGGATCCGCCTCGGCTATCTTCCAGTTGGGGATGATATCCGAAGTCGCATCAAGGAATTTCGATGCTATCTGGTTCAATACCTGTCCCTTGTACGGAATACCCTCCGGAAGGACGACATCGAAGGCCGATATACGGTCCGTCACGATCATTACAAGATACTCTCCGTTGATGTCATAGACATCACGCACTTTGCCGACGTACTTCCCCGCCTGCCCGGGGAAATTGAAATCAGTCCTGGTTATTGCTTCCATTTCCTTTGTTTTTATGTTGTACTTTTCCTGTCATGGCTTTACGGGGCAAAGTTAAAAATAAATACATTCCATGTGCAAGATTTCCGAAGATTCGGATTTAATACGATGTGGCACAGACTTTGACACCGTGCACCCGGATTTTGCCGGAGCAGATGTCCAAGCAGATGCTAAAGCAGTTAAATATCACCTTATTATGAAAAGATTCATATTTTTACTGATGTTGATGTCAGTCTGGGTATCAGGGTCAGCCCGGAACCAGAATAAAGAGACCCTGAAGGAAAGGATAGAAAGATGGAAGAATGACATGGCGGAGTTCAATGCGTTCAGAAACAAGGATGCCGGTGAAGAAGCCCTCATCGACACCTTGACATGGTTCCAGGCCATGCAGGCCATAGAAGACTCCTCATTCGTAATCGAAGCCGATGCCGTCACATTCAAGCATGGGACAAGAATCCAGGTCAACTCCACCACGAATTTCATATCCATGGACGGTGACAGGGCAGTAATCCAGATTTCACCGAGCTACATCCACAGCGGGCCGAACGGAGTGGGAGGGATCACCGTTGAAGGCACAGTCTCGAATGTAGAGAAAACATTCGACAAGAAAGGCCGCATGCATTTCTCCATGTATGTCACAGGAAGAGGAGTGAACGCCACGGTCTACTTGACGGCAGTCCCAGGGACAAACAGGGTCACCGCGACCGTCTCCCCGACTTTCCATTCCAATGATATCAGGCTCGACGGCTATCTCGTCCCTCATGCCCATTCAAGGGTATATGAAGGCATGAGCCTGTAATTGACATTTATTGATTTAATAAAGATCGAAAGATGAAAAAGCTAATATTCACTGCAATGTTGACGGCAGCAGCATTTTGCTCCTGCCAGAAGATGCCGTCAGTCATCGATGCGGACGGAGAATTCATGGTGACGACATCGTACGACCGGGATGCCGACTTCGGCAGCTATGCCACATTCACAGTGGCCGATACGCTGCTGGTGCTTGACCAGCGCTTCCGCTGCGACTCTGTAAAGAACTCCTTCTCGGACCAGCTTGTGGCCGAATTCAAGGAAATGATGGAAAGCTGCGGCTATACGTATGTACCCGTGGATGAACGGGAGAATGCGGATCTCGGTATCCAGCTTTCATATGTGTCCGAGACAAGCTATTATGTGGACTACGTAGATCCGTACTGGTGGCTTGACTATCCCGGGTACTGGTCTTCCGCCTACTGGGGCTCTTGGGGAGGCGGATGGTATTATCCGTACCCTGTGGCTTACCAGTCGTCTACGCATACCCTCATGGCGGATATGGCAGACCTCACATCGGCAGATGGAGAAGACCAGCAGCTGAGGATGGTATGGAGCTGCCTTATAGACGGCAATGCCGGAGGGACGCGCACCGATCTCGCAAGATTCAAGGTGGCCATAAGGCAGGCATTCGCACAGTCGCCTTACATTGATGCCGTATCCGAGTAATTCTACAAAAGGAGATAATGATATGAAAAAGATATTTTTGATGACAATGGCGCTGATACTGGCCGTGTCGGCAGCTGATGCCCAGGTCGGCAGGAGATTCTACGTCGATGCAGGATGGCAGTTCAACGGAGCGTTCGCCAACGATTTCTCGGAGAACGCCAGCGGATGGGGCGCCTATCTTGAAGGCGGCTACTATTTCCTTCCGAGAATAGCGGCAGGTGTGTTCTTGAGCTACAACACGAACAACGAATATTTCCCGAAGGCTTCGTACGAGGTCGGGGATGCCACTACCGTAACCACAGACATGTACCATTCACTTTACCAGATACCGTTCGGCGCGACTCTCAGATACCGGTTCGCATGGAAGAAGGTACAGCCATACATCGAGGCGAAGCTGGGGGCCAACTACGCCAGAGAATACCAGTTGTATTCCACGACCGGTGTATACAGCACACAATGGGGATTCTACGCCTCCCCTGAAGTCGGAATCACCTTCCATCCCTTCAACAAAAGCAACCTCGGCCTTCAGTTGGCAGCCTACTACAGTTATGCGACAAACCGAAGCAAAGTTTTCGGCATAGACGGCATGAACAACGCCGGATTCAAACTGGGGATCTCGTTCTGAGCACGGGGCACTGCCGGCAATAAGCGAAGTTATGGTGGAGATTCAACACCGAAGTGCAACAGTCAGCGGCCCGCGGGCCGCTGACTGTTGCACTTCTCGGTCGGGAGCCATAGGGGGGGGATAGTCTGGGGC
>CALVDT010000056.1 GCA_944326385.1 uncultured Bacteroidales bacterium
ATTTCTTTATTTTTTATTTTCATCGCGGCACTTATGGTGCCCGGGAGCCTTATGCCCCGACGGATACCAATAGGCAATGTATGGCGCTTGACCCAATCCCATTTGCTCCTTTTTTAGAGGAAATATATGAAATTTTCCGTATCATGCTTTCTTCCATAAGGTAAAACGGAAGCCTGCATAAATCTTCACTCCCATCAGCGGTCCCCATACCGCACTCGCATCGAAGGAGGCCGTCCTGGGGTTCACGAAGCCGTCAGGCCCCTTGGTCCCGATGATCACATTCTTCTGTCTGAAACCAGTCAGGTTCTCCCCTCCGAGATAGACGTCCACGCCCTTGAATCTTCTGGTCACCTGAAAATACAACAAGGGGAATACAGGCGTACGTCCGTTTTCATAAAGCAGATTCCCTTCACCGTCTGTTTCATCCAGCATGAAATCATACACCCTGCATGAGCCATTCAATGATGCCGTAAAATCGAATATCCATCTGTTCAGAAGAGTGGCATACTGAAGATTCAGCACACCTTTGAAATTGGCGGTCATGGGTTTTTCCACCAGACCTTTTCCGGGAAGTTCTATCTTCGCATCAGTATATCTGCAAGTCAGGGATACCGTAAGACGCTCGACCGGATCCACGGAAAAGTCCAGCTGATAATTGTCCGAATAAGAGCGGTTGCCGTCCAGATTATAGAACCATATCACATTGCTCCCCATCTCATAATCGACCACTGACTGCTGGTCGAATGCAGTCCTGAAATAATCGAAACTCAGATAAGTGTCCGAAGAAGCGCCGAACGGGAAATAATAGGTGATATTGCCGCCGAAAGTCCAGGCATCTTCAAGGGTATGGCTGCTGAAATCCCCTCTGAATATCTTGCCTGTGGAAAAGACTCCGATATTGTCGGCAAGCGGAGATGCATATCTCATCCCACGGCCGGCATTCGCCCTGATGACTATTTCCTCTACGGGGGAATATTTCAATGTAGCTCTTGGAGAAAACCTGAAACCTCCCTGACTGTACCAGTCCTCCCTGACGCCTACTACAGACGTGAATTTCTCACCCGAGCGGAAAGTATATTCCCCGTAAATCCCGACAAATCCCAGATCCGAGACTTTATCCATGGAAGAAACCACCGGCCCCATCATCCAGACAGTCCTGTCCATGTCTTCATCATACCTGTCAAAGGTGCCTCCGATTCCGGCAGTGAACCTGTGGGATTCGTTTATTTCATTCTGGTACATGAGATTCGCAAAAACCGAATGCTGCCGGCCCATGAACGATGTCGAGCCGAACCAGGAATCCATATCCTGAAAGGTGTAATCGGCTACAAGCGCGATATTCCGCGAATTGTCCTCCTCCAGTGGAATACCTATCTTGAGATATCCGTTCAGCTGGCGGTTCACTATATCGGAACCCCACGGATCAGAACCTGCTGCAGACGGAGCCGCAATGGAATAGGCATCATGATCGTAGCCTTCCTGTCCGCCATGGCGGATGTCCTGCAATGCCCTGACTCCGAAACGCACCTGCACCCCGCCTGGAGAATTGTACAGCCACCTGTTCGCAAGATTGAACTGAAGCTGCCGGGGAGCATCCATGAATCCGTCTCCGTTGTGGTCAAAAGACATGAGATTGCCTGACACGTGCCCGAGAATCACGGTACTCCAGGAAGCCCCCATCTGCAAAGAGGAAGCTATGTTGAAATCCATTTTGGTGTCACTCATCACGGCGGCATTCAGGAAGAGAGGCTTCTCATCCGTAGGTTTCCTGTGTTCGAGATTTATCTGTCCGGTCACCGACTCCACTCCGTTTATCACGGAGGCAGCTCCTTTCGCTATCTGGATGCTTTCCAGCCACTGGCCAGGCACATATGAAAGACCGAAGGGAGCTGCAAAACCTCTCATGGCAGGTCTGTTTTCATCGAGCATCTGGGTATATACCCCTGACAGTCCGAGAAGCCTTATCTGTCTCGCTCCTGTCACAGCATCCGAATAGCCCACAGTCACGCTTGCCGAATTCTCGAAACTCTCGGCAAGGGTGCAACAGGCCATCTTGTGCAGACCGGCCGAAGATATGACCTCCGTCCTTACAGGTTTGCCTTTGGAGATGAAGTTTCCTGACTGCCTGTCCACGAAGACGGCAGCTTCAAGGCTGTCACTCCTGTCATTATAGATTCCGGCAGTGTCAACGGACTGGCCGGCAGGCCCTGTCACCCGGGCATTCATGGTCAAAAGCGCGGCTGCGACCATGCACAGCGAAATAAGGATTCTTTTCATTTGCCGCAAATTTAGAAACAGGTTCTTGAATTCCAAAACAGTTTTTGGGCATTATTTACAGGAATTTCAGTATTTTTGGGGAAATTTGAAACTCTGATATATCGTATGAAACAATTTCTGAAGATGACTCTGGCGGCTATCGTCGGCTGTCTTGTCACCGGCATGGTGATGATGCTCGTATTTTTCGGTTTTCTCGGTGCAATAGCATCCATCGGCAATTCCCAGCCGGTGATGCCTGTCTCGGCAGTACTGAGGATAGACATGTCGACCTTCCAGCTGGGAGAGCAGACAAAGGACGTGGATATCCTGTCCGCCGTATCAGGAAACCAGACCCAGGTTACAGGAATACTGGACGCAATAAGGGCTATAGAAGCAGCTGCCGCAGACCCTGCCGTCAAATACATCTACATGAAGCCCGACATGGCATACGGAGGTATGGCGGAAATGGAAGAGCTGCGTCAGGCTCTGCTGAACTTCAGGCTGAGCGGCAAAGCAGTGATCTCATATATAGAGAACCCTACAAACGCAGGCTACTATCTCGCCTCTGCATCGGACAAGATCTTCATGACTCCCCATCAGGGAGGGATGAACATGCTCACAGGCATTTCGAGCCAGATGATTTTCCTCAAGGACATACTCGCAAAACTCGGTGTCAATGTCCAGCTGATACGCCATGGCAAATACAAGTCTGCAGGCGAGATGTTCGTCAGAAATGAAGCAAGCCCGGAAAACCTTGCACAGAACGAGGAACTCATAGCATCAATCTGGGATTCCTGGTCATCCAGCATTGCAGACAGCAGGAACATTTCCGTCGAGGACTTCGACTCATGCATCGACGGACTGCTTCTGAACACCCCCCGGGATTATATGGACTGCGGACTTGTAGACGAACTGCTGACGCTGGACGGCCTCAGGACAAGGCTTGAAGAATATGCCGGAAGCTCCGGACATGACAAGGCATCAATGATCACGCTGCAGGACTACATAAAACTGAAGGTGACCCCGAAACTGCGTGCTGAAAACGAAGTGGCAGTGATATATGCCACCGGCAACATAATCGACGGCTCTGACCAGCAGCAGGTAGCCGGAGACAGGTTTGCCGAAATCATCTCGAAGGTCAGGAAGAATGAAAAAGTCAAGGCCGTGGTGTTCCGTGTCAACTCCCCTGGAGGAAGCGTCCTTGCCTCCGAGAAGATCAGGGACGAGATATCCCTCCTTGCAGAAGAAAAGCCGGTGATAGCGTCATTCGGGGATTATGCAGCCTCAGGCGGATACTGGATATCGGCCGGATGCGACTACATCTTCACGAACAGCTCCACACTTACAGGGTCAATCGGCGTATTCAGCATGATCCCGGATTTCAGCAAGACACTTGACGAGATCGCCCATGTCAACATCACTTCAGTGAACTCGAACCGGCACAGCGACATTTATTCCACCCTGAGACCTCTGACAGCAAAAGAGACGGCATACATGCAGGAAGCCGTCGAAGATATCTACGGCCAGTTTGTCTCTGTCGTGGCGGAAGGCCGTTCCATCAGTCCTGAATATGTGGACTCGATTGCGCAAGGCAGAGTCTGGTCCGGGAACGATGCGGTCAGGCTGAAACTTGCGGACAAGACCGGGAACATAATGGATGCAGTCCGCTATGCCGTCATTGCAGGGGGACAGGATGCCTCATCCGATCTGTCGGAATGGGACATAGTGGAATATCCTGCCCCGCTTTCCACCATCGAAATGCTTATCCAGACCATCGACGGATCATCTTCGGCTTCGATATTCAAGAATACGCCATTCGCAGACATCGAGACGGCATTCAAAGGATGGACATCGGCCCAAAGCGGGAAACCATATGCCAGAATGCCATACGAACTGACAATCAGGTGACGCCATGAAGAGGACGGGACGGCTCACCCCTTTCTTATCATGAGGACCGTCCCTGTTTCCTGGTTTACACGGTATTTGTCATCGATACGCTCTCCAAGTACGGCAGCTATCCTGCCGTCGTCCTCTGCGCAGCAAGTGTCGACGACCATCACGGCGGATTCTTTACGGAATCTGTCGTATTTCAGGTCAGTGAAGAAATCGCTGACCTTTTTTCTGCCCTTCATGCCCAGAGGGATGAACCAGTCGCCGTCGCGCCATCCGCGGCAGACAAAAGGGAAAGGCAAGGCCGAAGCATCGAATATGAGAGTCCCGTGCGGCTGTTTCAGAGTCGGAAGGGAGTCCATGTCCATGAGAGAGATGGAAAAAGAGATTCCGTTGCACGTATACCGACCTGGCCCCCTCACGACAGTGAATGCATCGCATTCCGGCATCAGACCCGTTCCGGCCATTCCGACCGGACGGACTTTCCTTATCATGAGTCGTGTTCCTGTCGTCAGAAGGAGATAGCCTGGTGAATGGAAACGCTTGCCGGACAGGGTCCTGTCACTTTTCAGCAGTCCTGTCAGCGTAGTCACGGCAGTCCTGTTGAAGCCGTATCTGTCGAGGAAACGATAAAGGGCATATTCCCAATGACCGGACGAACGCAGCTTTTCCAGATCAAGAGTGACACAACCGTCAGAATACCCGGTAATCCGTTCCAGGAGTCTGTCAGAGCAGGAGTCCGCCAAAGCTCCGGCATAACCGAAATAAGACATTTCATCCGAGACTGTCTTGATGAAAGAAGGATTCATCTGCTCCAGGACAGGTATCACCAAGTGTCTGATCCTGTTCCTCCTGTAATCCGTGAGCGCATTGGTGCTGTCATTCCTGTACGGGACAGACCGGGCCAGAGCATAACCTTCAATCTGCCGGCGTGTAAAAGCAAGCATCGGACGCAGCAGTTTCACTGGTGCGCCCCCGTCCTGACACGGGACAGATGACTCGACCGACATGCCTGTCAGACCGCGCATCCCCGTACCTCTGACAAGGTTCAGGAGCAGGGTCTCGGCATTATCATTGGCATTATGGGCTACACACACAGCCCCATAGCCTTCCGCCCTGCAAAGATCCGCGAACCAGCGGTATCTCAGCTCCCGTGCAGCCATTTCGATACTCAGCGAATTCTCCCTGGCAAAACCTGCAGTATCGAAGACCTCCCTATGGAACTTTATCCCCGCACTCACGGCCCAGTCCCTGACCAGAGCCTCGTCCCCGTCACTTTCGTCTCCGCGCAGCCTGAAATTGCAATGGGCCACGGCAAAACCGAGCCCGGTCCTCCGGAAAAGATCGGCCATGCACATGGAATCGACACCTCCGCTGACAGCAAGCAGGACAGGAGTGTCATCGTCATACAGCCCTGCCCTGCCTAATATTTGCGTAAACTCATGATACATCCGTGCTACCTTGAAAAGGTGTACACAAAACCGAACGACAGCGACTCCTTGAACTGGATACGCTGTTTCCCGGGAAGCCCTGCTGTCTTTTCCTCAGGAGTCACAATAATGACGTTGTCATCATAGATCAGATTCGTCAGGATAGTGAAGGAAAAGAACTTAGTGAGTTTCCAGTCAATCCTCGTATCCCAGTTCACACGCACATTCTGCGGTTTGTCAAGATAATCGGAGAAGAGCACCACCTGTGAGGAGAAAGCGAAATTGTCATTGACATTCACCTTGAAATCCACCTTCAGCTGGGCACCGAATTCGAATTTCGCCGTCTTGTAGACATTGCCGTCCGTGGTTCCGTCCTCAAGTTTCGGAAGGTCTGCGACATCTTCGTATTCCTTCTTGAGAGGCTGGCTGTAAGATGCCCGCAGCTCAGGATTGTCCACAATCACAAAACCTCCCGTCAACGGGGCGAGATTCACGGTAAGCCATTTCAAAGGCTTGTAATCAAGACCGAGGGCGAGGTTCGTGTAAGCCGGGGAAATGAAACCTGACTTCAGGACACTCGCAGCGCGCCAGTCCGCACCGACATACTCCTCTCCTTCACCGAGAGCGCTTCCGTCCGCCTTCTTTGACGGAGTAGGATAATCATAGGTGTTCGTGAACTGGGACCGGAAACTGAAATTGACAGAATAATAAAGCTCATCCTTGGCCTGATAGCCCCATTTGCTTTCCAGATATATCCTGTCATCACTTTTCTGGAGTATCGGCTTGTCAGCGGAATACAGGAAGCCGTAATCGAGCTGAAGCCTGTTGTTCCAGAACATCTTGTCTTTCTTGTAATTCGCATTCGCATCTATGAATGTCTTCAGAGACAGCGTGTTGTATCCTCCGGCAGCCCAGTTTGTCAGGGACGTCTGACCGAAATCGAGCTTTGTCTGAAGAGAATTGCTCCAGTATTTTGGCTTCGGCACCACCGTTTCCTCCACTCTCGGAGCAGATTCCACAGCCGCGGCCGCCTCGTCCAGCACTTTCAGAGCATCTGTCTTTCCGGACTCCTGGGACAAAACCGGCAACGGCAACAGCAGCCAGAAGGTCATCAATAGTTTTCCCATTTTCTCCATGATTCCTGTCTTTTATCGGTTAATATGATCTTGCAAACAATACCCTTCTGTGTGAAGGCTTCCCGGAATAGACGCATCTGCCTTCTTCTTCGCAGACGACGGAATCTATCGGTATGCACCTGATCGTAGCCTTCGTCTCTTCCTTTATCCTTTCCTCGGTCTCTGTAGTGCCGTCCCAATGGCAAAGCAGGAAGCCGCCCTCTTCAATCTTCTCCTTGAATTCATCCCATGTATCTACCTTGATTATATGGCTGTCTCTGAATTCCAGAGCCTTTGCATAGATATTTGCCTGGATTTCATCCAGAAGCGCCTCTATCCTGCGGCCAAGGCCTTCCTGGGATACGGACATCTTCTCCAGCGTATCGCGGCGGGCAAGCTCTACGGTACCGTTCTCCATGTCGCGCGGCCCTACGGCTATCCTGACCGGAACTCCTTTCAGCTCCCACTCGGCAAACTTGAAACCCGGCCTAAGAGTGTCCCTGTCGTCAATCTTCACGCTATGTCCGTGGCTTTCAAGTTCTTTCTTCAGTTCATCCATCTTGTCGAGAATGGCTGTCCTCTCATCGGCACTCTTGTATATAGGGACCATCACCACCTGTACAGGTGCGAGAGCCGGCGGCAGCACCAGCCCGTTGTCATCGCCATGCGCCATGATCAGCGCCCCCATCAGACGTGTCGACACACCCCATGATGTAGCCCAGACGTACTCCTGCTTCCCTTCCTTGTTCGTGAACTGGACATCGAAAGCCTTGGCGAAATTCTGCCCGAGGAAATGCGAAGTACCTGCCTGAAGAGCCTTGCCATCCTGCATCATGGCTTCAATGGTAAGAGTATCAAGTGCACCTGCAAATCTCTCGTTCGGGCTCTTATGCCCCACGACGACAGGCATCGCCATGTAATTGCGGGCGAAATCGGCATAGACATTCACCATCTTCTCGGCCTCAGCCATGGCTTCCCCGCTGGTCGCATGGGCCGTATGGCCTTCCTGCCAGAGGAATTCCGCAGTACGGAGGAAAAGCCTTGTCCTCATTTCCCACCTGACCACATTCGCCCACTGGTTGCAAAGTATCGGAAGATCCCTCCACGAAGTAACCCAGTTCTTATAGGTATTCCATATGATAGTCTCGGAAGTAGGCCTTACCACGAGTTCCTCCTCGAGCTTCGCGGAAGGGTCCACCACTACGCCCGGACCGTCCGGATTTGCCATGAGTCTGTGATGCGTCACCACGGCACATTCCTTGGCGAAACCTTCCACATGCTCCGCCTCCCTGCTCAGGAAAGACTTGGGGATGAACAGAGGGAAGTAGGCATTCTGATGCCCTGTCTCCTTGAATTTGGAATCAAGTATATGCTGCATCTTCTCCCAGATGGCGTATCCGTACGGTTTGATGACCATACAGCCTCTGACTGCAGAACGCTCTGCAAGATCAGCCTTGACCACCAGATTGTCCTACCACTGGGAATAGTTCTCGGATCTTTTGGTAACCTCTTTTGCCATTGTACTCGTTTTTATTTATATTTGTTGTTGACATAAACTGCATATTCTGCATCTTACAATCGCAGTTTGGTCTTGTAATTGCAGAAGACAGGATGGCGGTTACGCCATCGGAAACCGCGAAGGTACATAAAATTTTTAATTTAAAGGAGATTCCATTATGAAACTGAGTCTTAATCTACTGATTCCTGCAGCACTCGCCATCACAGCTTGTGGCAGTACCGCCTCGCTGTCATCAGGACAAAGATTTAATGATGGCATCTACTACGCACATAATGCCACTGAAGACATGACGTCTGCCACAGTCTCCGATGCAGGTGAAACCGGCGACCTGGTCGACAGGACCCGGAGCTCGGAAATCTATCTTTTCTCCGACGAGAAAACAGATACCGTAGTGATTCCGGAAGAGAAATCGGCAGTCATAAACTTCAACAATTCCAGCATAAGCTCAATCACCATCACCGATGATCCTTTCGAGGAGACATGGTATGCAAACTATGCAATCGTGCCTGTGACCGCATGGGCAGTCGGGCTGAGCACATTGTGGTGGGATCCTTGGTACTGGAACCCATGGTACTATGGAGCATCATGGTACCGCAACCCTTGGTACTACGGCAGCTGGTGGGATCCTTGGTACTGGAATCCATGGTATTGGGGCTCTTGGTACCACAGGCCATACTGGAGCTGCCACTGGCATCATCATCACTGGTATGATCATCACCACGGCTGGCACGGCCCGTCATACAGCCCCGGAGCCGGCAGGGATTTCTATTACGGTTCACGCAACTCCACCGGGTCGTACGGCTCACGCACTTCCGCAGTCCCGAGAGGGTCAAGGGTATCCTCCGTTTCACGGACCGTATCCTCAGCTTCACGCAGCTCTACTTCAGGATTAAGGTCCGTAAGCAGAACAGCATCAACAAGCAGAAGTGCAATAACCCGGAGCGTATCATCGTCCGTATCAAGGACTGCAGGAACCGTCTCACGGAATTCCGGGACCGTTTCAAGGAATTCAGGAGCCGTTTCAAGGGCATCGGGTTCAGTATCGAGATCCTCCGGCACAGTATCGAGGTCGGCCGGGAGCACGGCCAGATCGGCAGGCACGGTTACGCGCAGTACCGGAAGGACGGCTTCCGTATCCAGCTACAGACGGCCATCCTCATCGGACTCAGGATATAACAGATCAGCCGGCACCACCCGGTCATCAGGATACAGCACAGGCTCGGCCGGGTCGCAGAACAGGAGCTACTACAACAACTCCGGCCGCAGCAGTTCGTACAACAGGTCATCATCCTACAACAACAGCCGCAGCAGCTCCTACAACAGATCGTCGACCCCGAGCTTCAACCGGTCATCAGGATATTCCGGAGGGTCAAGAAGCAGCGGTTCGGTCTCACGTGGAGGCGGCTCCGTATCAAGGAGCAGACGATAGGCTTCCGGACGGACGACAAAAGACAATTTAATCACAACAGATATGAAAAAGACAGCATTGATACTTTTACTGACAGCCGCAGCGTTCAGTATGAAGGCCCAGACCATCGACGACGCCTTGAGATTCAGTGAAAGCAACTATGAGGGGACGGCCAGGACTCTGGCCATGGGTAATGCATTTACTGCGCTTGGAGGAGATTTAGGCGCTGTCACCATCAATCCGGCCGGTTCAGCCGTAGCGAGATACTCACAGCTGACCATCACTCCGGCACTGAATATCGCAGTCAACACGGCAGGAGGAACCATCCTTCCCGGAGAGAATTCACCGTACAGTTTCGCCAACAGACTCACGAACTCCACCACGAGATTCAACATACCGAACTTCGGGGTGGCATTGAATTTCGACACGCACAGGACGAAGGGCATCAAGAACATAAACGTAGGATTCATCGTCAACACCACGAACAGATTCCAGGAAAACCTCATGACCTCAGGAGAAAACAACGCCACCTCCTTCATGGGAGCTGAAGCCTACTATGCCTACGGCTACGATTTCAACGAGTTGCTCCAGTCCGATGCATACGACTATTACAATGCTCCGTGGAGGACGATACTTGCAGCCCAGTCAGGGATGATAAGCAATCTGACCGATGCTCCCGAAGAATTCGTAGGTGCGTCCGAAGTCATAGATGATTCGGGAATACATATCGGAGGCCCGCTCCACCAGAGCTACCAGAGACAGACGACAGGATTCAAATATGACTATGTGTTCAATCTCGGATTCAACATTTCCGATTACGTATACATAGGTGCAAACCTCGGTATCACGTCATTCAATTATGACTCGGCAACCCGGTTCACCGAAGCCGCCGTCGACCCCTCCATGTTCCCGAACGACTTCACCATCACCTCCGATGACCCTGATGTCGGGGATGAGGCAGTCACGACTTATTTCAATGACATGCTCTACGACTACCGGTACACAGCCAACGGAGCCGGTGTATACGGGAAATTCGGGATAATAGTCACTCCTCTTGCCGGACTGAGGCTCGGTGCGGCAGTACAGACGCCTGTCAGCACGACAATCAACGAGACATGGAGCGAAAGCGCCTCGACCACATTCACGGACTCTGAATTCAACATGAGCGCGGAAACACCTGTGGGAGAATATTCCTACAGGCTCATCTCCCCTCTCAGGGCAAACTTCGGAGTCGCCTACACTTTCGGCAAATACGGACTTGTCAGCGTCGACTATGAAATGTGCGATTACAGCACAATGAAATTCAAGGAGACCGGAATGCAGTCAGGAGAATTCGATGCCCAGAACAGCGATATCAAGGATTTCATGGGAACGTCCCACATGCTGAGAGCCGGCATCGAAATCAAGCCGGTGGAATCTTTCGCCATAAGGGCCGGATACGGACTGACCACCTCACCGAAGAAAGACATGGACGAATACGGGAATATAGTATATGTCAGCAAACTGGCCGACAAGACCATGACGAACAAATGGTCATTCGGTCTGGGCTACAGTTCAAAAGGTTCGTTCTATGCCGACGCCGCATGCAGTTTCACAAGATACGGGAACGAATACATCATCCCGTATGACGACTATATATTCAACGATGACGGCACCGTCCCTGTCGAGGCATGGACCCCTGAAATCCAGAATATCAGATCACTCTGGAACGTCATGCTGACACTTGGGTTCCGATTTTAGATAAATCAAGGAATCAGGACCTTCATTGAACAGCAGGTCCATGATCGAAAGATCAGGAATGAAGCCGTACTTCCCGGAAAAGACCTGGAAGTACGGCTTTTCGAGATCCAGATCCGCGAGCACCGTGTTCTTTTTCTTCGGATGGATAACCTCTCTCATATCGACTCCATACAGATCTGAACCGTAAGGGACAAAAGACCCGGTCATCTTCATATCCGCAGACAGGCCTGTCTTGCTGATGAAGAACCCGGTAATCAGCCAGTTCAGACGGAACAAGGTATCCGGATGACTGTCAAGAATCGCGAAAAGCTCGTCGGCATAATAATCAAAATAGGCGGAAGTCCTGTATGCCGAGACAATGGCCCTTTCATGTCTGGTCACCCAATCCACTGAATAATCCACCTTGACTTCCGTTATCGGAATACTGTTGTGTGAGCCGTTTACATGGACTATCGGGAACGAGAGCTGCTGCCTGCCGGCTCCGGAATATATGCAGCAACGGTTCCTGTAAGACTGTTTCTGATAGTTTTCACATGCCTCCACATACACCAGAGACGGAATTACCCTGTCAGGAGACAGGGTAAATTCCTTTGCCATCGCAGCAAAATAACTGACCGGCGGGAAATATGCCGTATTCAGCAGCACAGGCACTATTCTACCTCTCCCTTTGAATTTGAAGTCATCCCGCGCACTATGCCTCTCTTGGAATTCTTGATGAAATTCAGGATGGCATCCCTTTCCGGAGTCTGAGGGAATCCTGCCTCGATTTTGGCACAGGCATCGCTGAAGTTCATTCCGGCGTTGTATATCATATCGTACATGTCCTTGATGGAGCGGATCTGATCTGAAGTGAAACCCCTTCTTCTGAGTCCGACAATGTTGATTCCTGCGTATGAAAGAGGATCCCTGCCGCAAAGGGTGAAAGGAGGTACATCCTTGTTGATCTTCGAGCCGCCTCCGACCATGGCATGCTGGCCGACCTTGGAGAACTGGTGGGCAAGAGTCCCGCCTCCGAGGATAGCCCAGTCTTCAACTATGGTCTCTCCGGCTATTCCGGTGTAGCTCACAAGTATACAGTGCGAGCCGATGCAGCAGTCATGGGCCACATGCGTATATGCCATGAGAAGGGTATTGTCCCCTACCTTTGTCACACCTTTGCCGCTTGCCTTGGTACCCCTGTGTATGGTGGCACATTCCCTGACGGTCACATTGTCACCGAGTTCCACGTATGTGACCTCACCTCCGAATTTGAGGTCCTGCGGGATAGCACCCACTACAGCGCCCGGAAACACGCAGCAGTTCCTGCCCATCTTCACATAATTGAATATGGTAGCGTGCGGCATGATCCTGCAGCCATCACCGATTTCCACAAACTCGTCCACGTATGCGTATGGACCGATCTCTACGTTTTCCCCGATCTTGGCATTAGGATGCACTGTCGCTAACGGATGGATTTTGCTCATAATCTCTACAGTTTTACGTCTGTCTGACGGAATTCTTCGTTATTTATCCTGAAGCAGCTTTCTGATTTCCCTGGCTGCGTTTGTATTTATCGTGTGACCGGACCTTACCGCCTTGACCTTTGCCTTGAGGAAGCCTCCCACAAGCCTGAAATCCCCGATCAGATCCAGAAGCTTGTGTCTCGCACATTCGTTCGGATATCTCAGTTCAAGATTGTTCAGATAACCGTTTTCACATCTCTCAAGCATAGGAACATTGAACAGTCTGGACATGTGCTCGAGCTGCTCAGTGGTCACAGGATGCTCGACTATGACTATAGCATTGTCGACATCCCCGCCTTTTATCAGATTGTTCTTGAAAAGATATTCTATCTCATGGAAGAATACGAATGTCCTGCAGGTTCCGACCTCCTCCGCATATTCCATGGATGGATCCCAATGCGCATGCTGCAGACCGAGGACTTTTGAATTGAAATCTATCTCCACATCGAAAGAAGGCTCATCGGAAGGGGTTATCACTATGACGGACCCTGTCTTTTCGCTCGATACGGTAATCTCATGCGGTATCTCGATGTATCTGCGCGGAGCGTCCTGGCTTACGATACCCGATTTCCAGATTGCATCGATATATGGTCTGGCACTGCCGTCGAGAATAGGGACTTCTACATTGTCAATATCGATCAGGGCATTGTCGATACCCATTCCGGTCAATGCCGAAAGCAAGTGTTCCACCGTGACTACCGACACTCCGTCTTTCGTCAGGGTCGTGCTCCTGTCTGTGCTGGACACATACTCCGCAAGTGCATCAATATACAGATTCATGTCCACGTCTACCCTGCGGAATCTGATGCCTGTATCCACCGGAGCTGGATTTATAGTCAGCCTTGATACTTTCCCCGTGTGCAGGCCCTTGCCTTCAAAAGAATAGCTTTTCCTTACTGTCTGCTGCAACTGTTTCATCATCAACTAAAAAATTCGGACGGCAAAGATATACAAAATTTCTTTAAGTCCATATCGTAAGCTATTCTTTTCCGTTCCTCCTGAAAACGGCATATGCCCTGAGGAACTGCTTGTGCGGAAGAGCCGGACTGCCGAACAGCACCTGCCCCTCTGTCTTGACGCTGCTGATGACACCCGTCTGGGCAGCGAGAGTAGTATTGTCCGCTATGGTGAGATGCCCGGCGATACCTACCTGACCGCCTATGATGCAATGGTTTCCGATCTTCGTGGAGCCTGCCACTCCGGTCTGGGCCGCCATCACGGTGTTCTCCCCTATCTCCACATTATGGGCTATCTGGCAGAGATTGTCTATCTTGGCTCCCTTATGTATGATGGTGGACCCCATCTGCGACTTGTCTACAGTGGTATTGGCACCGATCTCTACATCATCCTCTATTATCACATTGCCAGTATGCTCGATCTTCTTGTAAGTGCCGTCCGGAAGAGGGGCAAAGCCGAAACCGTCGGCACCTATGACTGCATTCGAATGGATTATGACATTGTCCCCTATCACCATCCCGGGATAGATCTTCACGCCCGGATATATGATGCATTTGCTGCCTATCCTGACATCATCCCCTATGTAGACCTGCTCGCATATCCTGGTATAGTCCCCTATCTGCGCGCGGCGTCCAAGATAAGAACCGCTGCCGACATACACTTTCCTGCCGATCTTCGTGGAAAGATATCTTTTGACATGCCTGCCCCTGTACCTTTTGTACGAACGTTTCCTGGCAGTGACATAATCCAGCAGGGCCGCTACGGAAGCATAAGCGTTAGGAACCCTGATCATTGTGGCCTTCACCGGTTTCTGAGGCTTGAAATCATCATTGACTATGATCACGCTCGCCTCACAGTCATACACATAATGTTCATATTTAGGATTCGCGAAGAAGCAGATAGCACCGGGCTTGCCGCTTTCGATTCTTGCGAATGTGGAAATCTTCACTTCCGGATCCCCCTCCACAGTTCCATTGAGTATTCCTGCTATCTCTTTTGCCTTGAATTCCATAAGCAGTCTTCTTTTTATTTTTATTATTCTGAAATTATTCTTAAATTTGCACCGTGAGTTTGATGAAAGGGGACGGGAAGTCCCCTTGTTTTGTATATACAGGTCTATTTATGAAAATTTCAGAGATAATAGATGCAATGCAGGAGCCTATCGTTGCACGGAACTGCTTTATTGTTGAAATAAATTTAAGCAAGGACAACGATGTGGAGATTGTGATTGAATCCGAGGACGGTACGGTAACCCTCGAAGACTGCGTCGGACTCAGCAGGATTTTCGAGGAGAAATTCGACAGGGAAAAGGAAGACTACTCGATTACGGTAGGTTCCGCCGGGCTCGACCAGCCTTTCAAGGTACTGAAACAGTTCATCAAGGCGAAAGGGTCCGAAGTGCAGGTCCTGCTCCGGGACGGACGGAAGCTCAGAGGCATATTGACAGAAGCGTCCGAAGACGGAATCACCTTGCGGTATTCGGTGAAGGAGGCCGTAGACGGCAAAAAAAGGAAGGTGACGGTGGAGCACGAGGATTTCTTCGGCAATGAAACCGTAAATGCGGTATTCCCGTGGATTGACATGGACTGAGCCGGACTGAAAAAAGATAACGGAAAAGATAATAAAGAAAAACAAGATACGGAAAATGGAAAAGACAGAACTTAAAGACGCGTTTTCAGAGTTCAAGAATCTGAAGAACATAGACAGGCCTACCATGATGGGCGTACTCGAGGATGTTTTCAAGACCCAGCTTGCAAAGACATACGGCTCTTCGGACAACTTCGACATCATAATAAACATAGACAAGGGAGACTGCGAGATATACAGGAACCGTGAAGTGGTAGAGAATGTGGAGGACCCCGACACCCAGATAGCCCTGGCCGAAGTCAACAAGGATTCAGACGAATACGAGATAGGCGAGACCTACGCCGAGAAAGTGGAACTGAAGAGTTTCGGCCGGCGCGGTATCCTCAACATCAGACAGAATCTCCAGGGCAGGATCATGGATATAGAGAAAGCCAACCTCTATAACAAGTACATCTCCAAGATCGGGGAGATATTCACCGGGGAAGTATACCAGACCTGGTCAAAGGAAGTCCTGATCCTCGATGAAGACGGGAACGAGCTCAGGCTGCCGAAATCAGAGCAGATACCGGGTGAGCACTTCAAAAAGAACGATACGGTGAAAGCCATAATAAAGAGTGTGGAGATGAAGAACAACACCACACCGTACATCGTCCTGTCCCGCACATCGAACGAATTCCTCGAAAAGCTTTTCGAACAGGAAGTGCCGGAAATCTACGACGGGCTGATCACCATAAAGAAAGTGGTGAGGATACCTGGAGAAAGGGCAAAGGTAGCGGTGGAATCCTACGATGAAAGGATCGACCCTATCGGAGCCTGCATAGGAGTGAAAGGCGCGAGAATCATAGGGATAGTCAGGGAGCTGAGGAACGAGAACATAGATGTGCTCCAGTGGACAAGCAACACGCAGCTTCTCATACAGAGAGCCTTGAATCCGGCCAAGATTTCATCCATCGTCCCTGGCGAAGACGGCAAGATCAAGGTATACATGCTGCCGGACGAGGTGAAGAAAGGTATCGGAAAGGGCGGCTGCAACATCAAGCTTGCAAGCATGCTCGTCGGCCAGGAGATAGAAGTCTGGAGAGAATTGCCCAAGCAGGACGAAGAAGAGGAAGACGTACTCCTCAGCGAATTCGAGAACGAGATCGATCCATGGATCATCGAAAGGCTCCAGGCTATCGGATGCGACACCGCCAAGAGCGTACTGGCACTTTCACCGGCAGACATCGCCAAAAGGGCAGACCTCGAGGACGAGACCGTAGCGGAAGTCATCGATATCCTCCGCTCGGAATTTGAAGAATAAATTTAAACTCATGATATGGCAGAAATAAGACTAAGCAAACTTACCAGACAATTCAATATCGGACTTCAGACCCTTGTAGATTTTCTGAAGGAAAAAGGTGCTGAAGTGGAAATGAATCCGAATGCAAAGATCTCGGATTCATATCTGCCAGCCATAGAAGCCAAGTTCGGAGATGAACAGAAACTGAAGCAGGACTCGGAAAAAGTCGCGATAAAGCTGAAGGAAATCATCGAGCTCGGTACAAGGAAGAAGACTCCTGATGATGATGCCGATGCAAATGGAAAGGAACTCATCATCAAGTCCAACCTGTCTTCAGAAGTTCCTCCCGTACAGCCGGTACAGCAGGCCGCGCAGGAAGACAGGCAGGAACCGGCCGCCATGCCTGAGGAAAATGCCGGACCGCAGGCTGCAGAAGCCGCCCGGCCGGCAGCTGAAGAGAAGGAACCGGCTCGGGAAAGCGGGACGGGAGGTCTGAAGATTGTGGGGGAAATAGATCTCTCGCAGTTCGAAAAGAAACCTAAGACAAAGGAAACTGCCGCGGAGACTCCGGCTGCCTCTGCCCCGGAAGCCGAGGAGGAAAAGCCGAAGGAACCGGAAACGACTGTGGAAGAGGTCAGGGAACCTGAAAAAGCAGAGGAAACACCTGAAACCGCAAGCCCTGCTCCTGCTCAGCATGAAGTCAGGGAAATAAAGATAGAAGTCGAGAAGCTGCAGGGACCGAAAATCGTGGACAAGATAGACCTGTCGCAGTTCGACACCAAAAAGAAGAACAAGAAAAGGGAGCGTATCGCCAAAGGCGGAAGCCAGAAAGTCGATGTGACCAAGATAGGCAACGACCAGGATCCGGCCAGGAAAGACAAGAAAAACAGGAACAACGACAATTCCCGGAAGAACAACCCGGCAGGAGACCGGGGCAATTCCGGCAAAGGCGGCAAGAAAAAGGACCGTTTCAGGCAGATAAGCGAGGAAGAGCAGGAGGAAATGCAGAAGGAGATCCAGAAGCAGATCAAGGAGACCTATGCCAGGATGAACGAGTCCAGGAACAAGACCACTCTCGGAGCAAAGCACAGAAGGGAAAAGAGGGAACTTGCATCCCAGAAGATACAGGAAGAGAACGAAATGAGGGAAATGGACAAGAAAGTCCTCAAAGTCACGGAATTCGTGACTGTAAACGACCTTGCCACCCTCATGAACAACACTCCTGTGACAAAAGTCATAGCTGCCTGCATGAATCTCGGGCTCATGGTATCCATAAACCAGAGACTGGATGCGGAAGCGCTTGTACTTGTGGCAGAGGAATTCGGATATGAGGTGCAGTTCGTCACCGCTGACCTGACAGAAGCAATCGAACAGGAAGCCGATGATGACGGGGAACTCGTCCCGAGACCTCCTGTAATCACCGTGATGGGACATGTCGACCACGGAAAGACCTCGCTGCTGGACTACATAAGGAAATCCAATGTCATAGCAGGAGAGGCCGGAGGCATTACCCAGCACATCGGTGCATACAACGTAGTGCTTCCTGACGGACAGAGGATTACATTCCTCGACACTCCTGGACACGAGGCGTTTACAGCCATGCGTGCCCGCGGTGCGAAGATGACCGACCTGGCCATCATCATAGTTGCAGCCGATGACGCCATAATGCCGCAGACAGTGGAAGCCATAAACCACGCCCAGGCTGCAGGCGTACCTATGATATTCGCCATAAACAAGATAGACAAGCCGGGTGCGAATCCTGACAAGATCAGGGAACAGCTCGCAAACATGAACATACTCGTGGAGGAATGGGGCGGCAAATACCAGTGTCAGGAGATTTCGGCAAAGAAAGGCACCAACGTGGACAAACTTCTGGACAAGGTGCTTCTGGAGGCGGAACTGCTCGATCTGAAGGCAAATCCCAAGAGACGCGCCTCAGGTGCTGTCATAGAATCCTCCCTCGACAAGGGACGCGGTTATCTCGCCACAGTGCTTGTACAGAACGGGACCCTCCATGTAGGTGACGTCATGCTGAGCGGATGCTTCACCGGAAAGGTCAAGGCCATGTTCAACGAAAGAGGACAGAAAGTGAATGAAGCCGGCCCGTCCACACCGGTATCGGTGCTCGGCCTCAACGGAGCCCCTACAGCAGGAGATACCTTCAACGTCATGGCTGATGAAAAGGAAGCCAAAGAGATAGCGAACAAGAGAGAACAGCTTCTGAGAATCCAGGGCATAAAGACACAGAAGCACATGACCCTGGAAGAGATCGGCCGCCGCATTGCCATAGGCAACTTCAAGGAACTCAACGTCATAGTCAAAGGCGACGTGGACGGTTCCATCGAGGCTCTGTCCGACTCCCTCATCAAGCTGTCTACTGAAGAAGTCAGGGTGAATGTCATCCACAAGGCAGTCGGGGCAATCTCCGAATCGGACGTCCTGCTTGCTGCAGCCTCGGACGCCATCATCATAGGCTTCCAGGTAAGGCCTTCTGCAAATGCCCGGAAACTGGCTGAGAAGGAAGAGATAGAAATCAGGCTTTACTCGGTCATCTACGATGCCATAAACGAAGTCAAGAGCGGTATAGAAGGTATGCTTGCTCCTGAGGAGAAGGAGGAAGTCACTGCCACTGCGGAAGTTCTGGAGACCTTCAAGATATCGAAAGTGGGCACCATCGCCGGATGTATTGTCCGGGAAGGCAAGATGACCAGAAATGCCAAAGTCCGCGTAATCAGGGACGGCATCGTGGTCTACACCGGAGAACTCGGCTCTCTCAAGAGATTCAAGGACGATGTCAAGGAAGTGACGAGCGGCCAGGACTGCGGTCTGAACATATCCGGCTACAACGACATCAAGGTCGGAGATGTGGTAGAGGCATACAATATCGTGGAAATAAAGAGAACTTTATAAGATGAAAGGGGTTCATATGTTTTTTGCCGACGGTTTCGAGGAGACCGAGGCTTTAGCAACTGCCGATGTGCTCAAAAGAGGGGGTATCCCTGTAAAGATGGTATCCATCTACGACAGCAAATCAGTCACGAGTTCGCATAATGTGACCGTGACGGCAGACATGACCTTCGGGGAGTTCAAGGCTTCAACGGATCTTGAGGCTGCCGGGAAAGAGGACGTGATGATTTTTCCCGGCGGAATGCCCGGGTCCACCAATCTGGCCGAAAAGGCAGAGCTGATGGAGCTGATGCAGAAGCACTATGCCGCCGGCGGCACAGTGGCAGCGATCTGCGCTGCCCCGAGCGTAGTGCTCGGGCTTCTGCCGGACCTCGCCGGAAAGACCATGACCTGCTACGAAGGTTTCCAGACCTCCCTTGAAGACCAGGGAGTGCATTACTCCAGAAACGGAGTGGTAACGGACGGCCGCATCATCACAGGACGCGGTCCGGGACTGTCCATCAGCTTCGGTCTGGCCATCCTCGCCTACCTGAAAGGCGACAAGGCCGCTGACGAAGTCAAGAGCGGCATGATGCTGTAATCACCCGGTAATTACACGTTCGATTCTTCTCGGGACAGAAGTGAAGATCTCATAAGGGATGGTTCCCAGGATGCCGGCGATCTCCGAGGCTGTAGGATTCTCTCCGAAGACAGTCACGGTATCGCCGACTTCTGCATCCACCCCCGTGATGTCAAGCATGCACATATCCATGCATATATTCCCTATGGTCGGGACCCTGTGTCCGTTCAGAAGGAAGGACGCATGACCGTTTCCGAGCCTGCGGTCAATACCGTCCGCATAACCGACAGGAATAGTGGCGATCACCGTTCCGGCCGGAGCGATATGGCCGCACCTGCCATAGCCGACAGTCCCGTCCTCCGGAGTCAGATGCTTTATCTGCAGAATCTTGCACTTGAAGGAAGCGACAGGATGAAGATGCACATCAGGGAGGGCGCTTATCCCATAGATGCCGATTCCCAACCTCACCATATCGAACTGATAATCAGGGAACCGCTCGATACCGGCGGAATTCAGGACATGATACATCGGCCTGTAACCCAACACGGCTGACAATTTGTCAGCATTCTGCCTGAACATGGAAATCTGCCCCAAGGTGAAATCATCGCTGTCAGGATCCTCGGCGGCAGCCAGATGAGAATATACGGACTTGACCTTTACGCTGCGGCAATCCTTGAGAAAGTCCATAAGCCCGGCCAGTTCGCTTGTCATGAACCCCAGTCTGTGCATACCGGTATCCAGCTTGACATGAACAGGATAATCCTTCACTCCCCTGTCATCGAGGACATTGCAGAACTCCTTCAATGTCACGAGGTTCGGTATCCCCGGTTCCAGACCGTTATCTATTATTTCATTGAAGAAATCCGTCCCCGCCGTCAGAACGAGTATCGGGGTCTTGATCCCGGCCTTGCGAAGCTCCACCCCTTCCACAGGATAAGCCACGGCAAGATAGTCCGCACCTGCCTTCTCCATCATGGAAGCGAACTCTACCGCTCCGTGACCGTAGGCATTGGCCTTTACCAGGACGAGCAGCTTCGTCCCGGCATCCAGACGCGATCTGAAATATCCGTAATTCCCGAGACAGGCTGGAAGATTTATCTCCAGTCTCGAAAAATCATTCTCTCTCATTTCCTTTTCCGTAAAAAACGAGTGCAAAATTATCAAATTTATCTGACATCTGAAATAGGGACAGACAGTCAAAAGCCGCTGCCGGAGTCTGCGTTTTCATGACAGGCTCGTTTTTTGCAGTAAAACGACGCGCCTTATAAAAATGATTTGAATTATGAGTATCTGGTTTATCCTCATCGCGATATTTGTGCTCAGCCTGATCGTACAGAACATGCTGACAAGCCGATTCCACAAATATTCGAAAATCCCGACTTCGAACGGGATGACAGGGGCTGAAATAGCCATGAAAATGCTGAACGACAACGGGATCTACGATGTACAGGTCGTGCCCACGAAAGGGATGCTGACCGATTTCTACAATCCGGCAAACAAGACAGTGGCCCTCAGTGAAGGTGTCTACGGCAGCAATTCGATTGCTGCGGCTGCAGTGGCCGCGCATGAATGCGGACACGCCATCCAGCATGCGAAAGGCTATGCACCGCTCAAATTCAGGACGGCACTCGTACCTGTAGTGAATTTCGCATCCAACATAGTCCAGTGGGTGCTTCTCCTCGGAGTAATCCTCATGAGCATCTTCCCAGGGCTGCTATGGTTCGGGATAGCCTTGTTCGCAATCACCACCCTGTTCAGCTTCGTCACCCTGCCTGTGGAGATAAACGCCAGTTCAAGAGCCGTGACATGGCTCAGAAACGCAGGCATCACAGACTCGCACACCCAGCCAATGGCCATTGATGCACTGAAATGGGCTGCATACACATACGTCATAGCTGCTCTCGGCTCTCTTGCCACGCTTCTCTATTATATAGGATTAGCCAGAAGAGACTGAATCAGGGTCAGAACAATGTCGGCGGATTGGAGTCGAGTTCCTTGAGGATCTTCTCCATGATGGCCCGCCGGAAAAGCACGGATCTGGTATTGACCTTGAAACGGCTGCAATATTCGGTTATTGCAGCCATTTCCTTATCATTGAAATAGATGACCTGCCTGTTCCGCCTTATCAGGGATTCCTTTTCCCGTTTCAGGAAATCAGGCGCCACTTTCGCTATTGTCTTTTTCTTTCCCAAGGCTACGGAATTTGCCGGTAAAGATAAAAATAATCCGGCACACGGGAAAGACCGTATGCCGGATTTATCAATGGATTCCCAATCATGGACAGTCCGGTCAACCGGTAATGGCCGACAGTTTCGAAATATCCCTGACATCGAACTTCCCGTAAACATCAAGGACTGCCGAAGCGGTACCCGAAAATGTCACCATAAGGAAAGATGATTTCCCGCACGGCTCTTCCCTGAAGAAGAATGAAGTCGACACCTCATCATCCTTCACCTCGGAAACAAGTTCATAACTGCTGTCATCGGCGATGCCGAGAGCCTCATCACGCAAATCCCGGCCGAAAGTCTCGGTGGAAATGATCCTGATGACATCGATATTGTCAAGAAGCTCCTTCACCTGGACTGACGCCCCGTCCCCCATCATCTTGAGCATCCTGCTGCCGTATACGACACTCGTATAACCCTTTTTTCCCGCATATTCCCTGAACAGCGAATCAATTCCGCGCTCCTGGGCTGCAGCCGACAGGAAAAATGCAGAAAAAAGAAAAACGCATATGATTTTCAACAGCTTCATTTAGACGACTGATTCTATAATCCCAATCTCAATCCTACGGAAACGGTATTGACATCAGCACCCGAGCCGGACTTGAAAAGCGGCAATATGCTATAGTCGCAATATATCCCGACATTGTGGAACGAAAGGCTTCCTCCGGCTGAAATCCTCCACAGAGAGAACCCGGGCAGGTTTTCCCTGACCTTCGGCTTCTTATACTTCGAATGCGCATTCATGAGCATATCCCCTGTCGCATATCCGGTCAGATAAACATCCTCGGCCAGTCTTATTGCCAATTTCAAAGGAATCCCCACATAGGAAGCCGTGAATTTCGATTTCCGGATACTGCCTTCCAGTCTTTCAGGGATGAGAGCCCCGTCATCCCCTGTCGTCAAGGTATAAGGTCCGGAAAAAGTGTAATTATCGAAGGTAAACCGTATCCCGGCCACGAAAAGCGCCCTGGAGCGCCGGTCCAGAGAGACCCTTACGGCTGCAGGCTCCCAGCCGATACGGATGCTTTTCCCTCTCTGCATGTCAAGGACATTCCCCATATCCGCCCATTGTCCGGAATACACTGGATTGTCAAGGATATTGAAACCTATGTCAAAAGACGCTATGCCGATGGAAGTGGTGGCACGGGACGGACAGGATTCCCTTATACCGGACTTGACGGTTTCCCTGCCGTTCCCGATGGTGATGCCGAAACCTGCCGCCTCTATCCTCAAGGTGCTTCCTTCCGGCTGTAAAGTCACAAGCGAATCATTCTGGGCAACTGCAGCACCGGGAAATGCGACGGCTGCCAGAGCAAAGATCAGTTTAAGACATGAACCTTTCATATTCAGAAAAATTAATTGTCAGTATTGTTTTCCGGGACATGGTTCTCCAGACGGACCGCAAGTTCGTCAGCCGTGCGGAGGGAGAACTCAAACTGTTCCAGAGCGTGCAGGCACTCTGTCTGCGACAAGGCTTTTCCCGGGTCAGTGATAGGCCTGCCGTCGGAATCGTAGCCATAGACAGTCACACGGGAAAGGATGACTGCCACCGCGACTGCCGCCGCCACGGCTACGGAAACAGCTATGGGCAGATGCAGTCTTCGGGTTTTCCTCTGCGGGGCTTTCTCCCGGTGCATCCGGGCAAATCCGCGGAACATCAGAGACAGCGCCTTATACTCCGACGGGATTTGCTCCTCCGGCATCCGGCACAGAAGCTCCCTCAGCTCCGCTTCACCGGCATCGTCCAGCACACCCTCCACATACTGGCCGGAAAGCATTTCAAGCCTGCCGATATCGATATTATCCTTTTTCCCCATATCCGGTCACTTGTTTAGTTCTTCAAGGATGAGATTCTTCAAGGCTTTTCTTGCGCGTGAAAGTATCACCCTTGTCTGGTTTTCCCTTATCCCGAGCATTTCCGCTATTTCCCCGGTCCTGTAGCCCTCAATATCCTTCATATGAAGGACCGTCCTCTGCTTTTCCGGCAGTTTCGCCATTGCGGACCTCACCAGCTGCACTTCACTCCATCTCTCCGCTTCCGCCCCGTGGGAGACTTCCCTGATCTCATGGACTGTCCGTCTCGACTCCAGCCTGTCGATGCATGAATTCCTGACCGAACGCATCATGAAAGCCTCGGGATTCAGGATATCCTTCCACGAAGACCGTCTCTTCCATAACCTCTCCATGACATCCTGTACAGCATCCATCGCTTCATCGCTATCTCCGAGAAGCGTCCTGGCATACCGGTACATTCTGTCGCGGAGCGCTTCCGGGAATATGGACAGTTCTTTCTGCATTTTTGACATAAGACGGATATGTCGCGCAAAACGCAACACACAAAATGAAAATCGGGCACAAAATTACTCTTTTTTAAAAATTATTCGTATGTTTGTACCGTTATGGAATCAGGAACAGGCATATTTTCTCTTTCAACGCACGCCAGAGCAGTCCGACGAGGCCTCAGAGTTGCGTCTGTTCTTGTCCGAAAATAGGAGGGCGGCCATTCTGGAAACCCTCAGACTTCCCGGAATTCACAACATGGACAAAGCATCAATTGCAATCGACAATCAAGGTTTGTCTTGCCATTAGGGGCTTCATTGTTTTAAAAGGATAAAATCATTAATCATAAGAGAGGAAAATGGATATCGATGTTGTAGTGGCGAACAACGGCCATGCGAAGTACGCACAGGAGATCTGCGACGAAATGTATGTCTCGGCCCAGGAAAGGGGGACAGGGATCGCCAAACGTACTCCAGAATACATAATCGAGAAGATGAGGGCTGGCAAGGCTGTCATAGCCATAGCGAAAAACGGAAGATTTGCAGGTTTCTCATACATCGAAACGTGGGAAGGCAAGAAATATGTGGCCAATTCGGGACTGATCGTTGCCCATGCCTTCAGGGGAATCGGGCTTGCGACAAGGATAAAACAGAGGATATTCCGGCTGTCCAGGGAAAAATACCCTGACGCCAAGATATTCAGCATCACCACCGGAGCAGCGGTCATGAAGATGAACTACGAACTCGGCTTCAGACCTGTGCCCTTCGGAGAGCTTACACACGATCCGGAATTCTGGAAAGGCTGCCAGGGATGCAAGAACTTCCCCATCCTCCAGAACAACGGCTACAGGATGTGCCTCTGCACAGGACTCCTCTACGACCCTGCGGAGCATATCACCGTAGAAGACGCGGCCAGACCTGCAGACAAGAATAAAACGGAATAACCAAAATGCCAAGGATATGAATAACAAAGTAGTTCTCGCATTCAGCGGAGGTCTCGACACCTCGTTCTGCGTACCTTATCTGAAAAACGAAAAGGGACTTGAAGTCCACACCGTCATGGTGAACACCGGAGGCTTCTCCAAGGAAGAAGAAAAGAAAATCGAAGAAAGGGCCCTGCAGCTCGGAGCGGCATCGCATACAAATGTAGATGCAGTGGAGACATACTACAGGCACGGGCTCAGATACCTGATAGCCGGAAATATCCTGAAGAATGCCACATACCCTCTATCTGTCAGCTCGGAACGTATATTCCAGGCACTTGAAGTACTGAAACACGTAAAGGAGCTCGGAGCGTCATACGTAGCGCACGGCAGCACCGGAGCAGGGAACGACCAGGTGAGATTCGACATCGTATTCGAAATCCTCGCACCTGAAGTGAAGATCATGGCACCTATCAGGGAACTCTCCATCACCCGCCAGGAAGAAATCAGCTATCTCCAGAAGCACGGATTCAACTTCTCGTGGGAAAAATCAAGATATTCCATCAACCAGGGGCTCTGGGGCACCAGCATCGGAGGAGTGGAGACACTTTCATCCGACGGATACCTTCCTGAAGAAGCATACCCTACAAAAGTCACCCGGACAACACCGGAACACATAAAGATAGGCTTTGAAGCGGGTGAACCGGTATCCGTAAACGGCGAGAAGATGTCTCCTGTGGACGTCATCCGCAAAATAAAGGATATAGCGGCTCCGTTCGGAATCGGGCGCGACATCCATGTCGGAGACACCATCATCGGCATCAAAGGCCGAGTGGCTTTCGAAGCGGCTGCGCCCCTTATCATAATCAAGGCACATCACCTCCTTGAAAAGCACGTACTTACAAAAGGACAGCTCTACTGGAAGGACCAGATAGCCGGATGGTACGGACAGCAGATGCATGAAGCCATGTATCTCGATCCGGTCCTCAGGGATATGGAAGCCATGATGGACCATATGGAGAAAAACGTGACCGGAGAAGTGGAAGTGGCACTCATGCCTTACCATTTCTCGGTACTCGGATGTACGAGCGGACATGACCTCATGAGTTCGAAGTTCGGCTCCTACGGTGAAATCAACAAATCATACACCGGTGCCGATGTTGTAGGCTTCACGAAAGTGCTTGCAAACCCGCTGAAGATATACTACAGCGTAAACGGGGAACATGCGGAAGATATTGTAAAGGACTGACGGGATGATAAAGGCAGCGATAGCAGGAGGCACGGGATACACCGGAGGCGAACTTTTCAGGATTCTCCTCCGGCATCCCGATGTGGAAATAGTGGCTGCGACCACCACCTCCTCGGAAGGGACACCGGTAAGCGACGTGCACCGGGATCTTATCGGAGAGACAGACCTGAGGTTCGGCAAGGATCTCGGCGACCCGGATGTCATATTCCTCTGTCTCGGGCACGGACTTTCCAGGGAATTCATGGATACCCATGAGATAAAAAGCTCATGCAGGATAATAGACCTGGGGAACGATTTCAGGCTCGACGGGGATTATCAGGGAAGGAATTTCATCTACGGGCTGTGCGAATCCGACAAGGAAAACATCAGGAAAGCGCACGACATCGCAAACCCCGGATGCTTCGCGACAGCCATCCAGCTGGCGCTTCTTCCTCTTGCATCACACAAGCTTATACATGACGAAGTCCACGTGACGGCCATAACAGGGTCTACCGGAGCAGGGAAGAAGCTCTCGGAGACTTCGCACTTCAGCTACCGCGACAACAATATCTCCATCTACAAGCTCTTCACTCACCAGCATCTTGCCGAAATCAGGAAGAACACAGGCAGATACTCGGGAAAGGAACCGGTTGTGAACTTCGTGCCCATGCGAGGCGATTTCACCAGAGGGATTTTCGCGAGTGTCTACACCCGCGCTGTACCCGGGATGAGTGAAGCCGACTATGTCGCAATTTTCGAGGACTGGTACAGGGACTCCCCTTTCGTTTTCCATTCCGGGAAAGGGGTTTCCCTGAAGGAAGTGGTCAATACGAACAAAGGACTCGTCCATGCGGAACTTCATGACGGGTACATCCACATCAGCTCGGTCATCGACAATCTGGTGAAAGGGGCATCCGGACAGGCTGTCCAGAACATGAACCTGATGTTCGGACTTGACGAGACAGCGGGACTCAGGCTCAAACCTTCGGCATTTTAAACTCTTCTTAAAGATTTTTCGGATGGATTTATTCAAAGTATACAAATTATGGGATATCGAGCCTGTCAGAGGGCTCGGAACCACGCTTTGGGACAAGAACGGAGAAGAATACACCGACCTCTACGGAGGCCATGCGGTCATCTCCGTAGGACACTGCCACCCTCATTATGTAAAGGCTGTCACAGACCAGCTGAACAGACTGGGATTTTACTCCAACGCCGTACAGAATCCGCTGCAGAAAGAGCTGGCACAAAAGCTCGGCAAAGCCTCCGGCTACGACGATTACTCCCTTTTCCTCTGCAATTCCGGTGCGGAAGCCAACGAGAACGCCATGAAACTGGCATCGTTCCGGACCGGCAGGGAAAAGATACTCGCCTTCGGCAAAGCCTTCCACGGAAGGACTTCAGGAGCAGTGGCAGTCACTGACAATCCGAAAATCCGGTCACCGTTCAATGTCACCGGGAATGTCGGCTTCGTACCCCTGAACGACACTGCCGCGGCGGAAAAAGCACTGGAATCAAAGGAATACGCCGCAGTCATCATAGAAGGTATCCAGGGAGTAGCAGGGATATATGAGCCTGCAGATGATTTTCTCCTGTCATTAAGAAGGTTGTGCGACCGTACCGGGACCATGCTCATAATCGATGAAATCCAGTCCGGCTACGGACGTACCGGAAAATTCTTCGCCCACCAGCATGCAGATATCCGTGCAGACATAGTCACTACAGCCAAAGGTATGGCAAACGGCTTCCCTATAGGAGGAGTCCTGATATCGCCTGACTTCAAGGCTGAATACGGGATGCTCGGGACGACTTTCGGAGGCAACCATCTGGCCTGTGCGGCAGCCATTGCAGTCCTCGAAATCATCGAAAGCGAACACCTTGTGGAAAATGCGGCAAGAATCGGAGAATATTTCAGGAATGCCCTCTGCCCGGACGGAGTGCCGGTACATCCTGTCAAGGAATACCGCGGACGAGGACTTATGATCGGGCTGGAACTGAAAGACGGCTATGAAGATATGAGAGACCGGCTTCTGTTTAAGGAACACTTCTTCACCGGTGCGGCCGGCCCGAAAGTCATCAGACTACTGCCAGCCCTGACTATCTCGGAGGAAACGGCATCCAGATTCATCGAAGCCTTTAAAAGATCAGGCTCTGCTGCGCGGCCTGACTGAATCCTCGGGATAGCGTGACTTGCTCCTGTTCACCAGGATCACGCCCGAGAAGATAAACACTACCGCTATCACTTTCAGGATATTGAAACTGTCCATGCCCCATATGATGGCTACAATCGTGGCCACTATGGGCTGGACATAATTGTACATGGCCACAAGCGTAGGACGGAGATACTTCTGCCCTACAGGCACTATCAGATAGCACAGGAATGTACCGAAGAACAGCACGTATGCAAGTTCCGCATATTCTGTCAGGGAAATCGCACTCCAACCTGTAGCAGCCAGGCTCCTCGCCGATATCGGTATCGCCAGCACGGAAGCGAAAGTGAACATCCATTTCATCAATGTCACCGGAGAATACCTTTTGATCAGATCCCTGAAGATGACCAAATATACCGCATACGAGCATTGGGCGAAGAAACACAGAAGATCCCCTGTCAGATTCGAGGACTGTGCAGCCTGACTTCCCGCTGCAGAAGCCCCGGGAAGCAGACGGTTGCCGAATACCAGCAGAAGGGCTCCGCACGCACCGAGAAAGACTCCTCCGGCCTTCTTGCCTGTGATCGGCTCCTTGATGAATATGGCAGCGAAAATCATCGTGACTATCGGAAGCGTCGTCGTAATGATAGAGGCATCCACAGGAGAGGTCATGGAGACACCTGTCACATATACGCACTGATTGAGGACAATAGCGAACAGACCGGCAAAAAAGAACCTGATGTAATCCGACTTGTGCCCGATCTTCTCACGCTTCGTGAAAAACGATATAAGCCAGAAAAGCACCGCAGCCCCGAAAATCCTCACATCGGCCACAAGCATCGCCGATATTGCATCCGAATTCATCGCAGCCTTTGAAACAGGAGCCATAAGCCCCCACGCGATGCTGGCTGTAAGCATTGCGAGATGTCCGTATCTTTGCTCTGAAGTCATCATATCGCACCTGAAACTGCAAAACAGCCGCAAAATTATTCCATTATCCGTATTCTGCAAAAAAAATCTTCCGGAAGAAAAGGAATCTGTCCGGAAGATCTCTGTCTGCTACAGGAAGCGAGGCGTGTCTGCCGCTGCCTTCGTGCCGTCTGCAGCGGATGCTGCAAGCACATCGTCCGGTATATCTGTCCTCGTGTAGACGCAAACGTCCTCCACCGGGCCTGATGCAGTCATGGTCAGGGAGTTCCCGTCATCACCGAGTTCGTATCCATATGTGGCATTGAGCGGCCTTCCGTCACTGTAAGTCCCTGAAAAAGTGGTCCCGTCGGCAGTGAATGTACCGGAATACCTGACATATACGGAAGTCACCACTTTCTCGAAAATATCGAAAGTCCCGTCCTCCCTTATGGCCATATAGACACTGAAATCCTCGCCTGGAGCTGTCCCGTTCCATGAAGACAGCACCCATTCTCCGGCAAGTCCCTTGTCTACCGGAAGCGGAGCCTCCTCCTTCGAGCAGCCGTACAGGACAAAGGCCGATATGGCTGCAAGTAAAATATAAAAGTATCTTTTCATCATTCTCCGAATAAAGCGTTTATAACCATCCGTCATCCATACCGGCCGTACCGCGGGCGATTATGGCGAATTCCTTTGTAACCTCGATACCGCCCATGACCGTATCCGTGCCAGGCCTTTTCCCGCCGGCTATTGCAGAGATGGTGATATGGGCCACGCCAGGCTTGTTGCACCTTATCATGAGCTTGCCGTCCGACATTTCAGGCTTTGCAGGCATTCCGAGTTTTTCCATGTCCTCATCCGAAATCTCCAGACTCCTGTATGTCAGGTTTTCCGCAGAGCCGCCGAAATACTGAGTCAGAGGTATCATCTGAAGTTCATCCACAGGGACTCTGAGGCATGGAGTACCTTCTATCTGCATGAGAAGCTGGTATGCATCTATGAGCCCGGAGCCCATCTTGCCCTGATAGTCTTCCAGATATATGGTCTGGCCTGTCTTCTTGGTCCCTTCAAGCCGTGATTCGATATCGTTTACGGATGTGAGGAGCATCGATGTGAATTCCTCGCGGGTGAATTTCCTGTCCTTCTGCAATGCATAGGAAAGGCCGAGGGCTGCTACGCCGGAGACATGCGGACATGCCATGGATGTCCCCTGCATGTAACCGTAGTCGGAACCGCTTATCTCGGACACGAGAGTGGAGAGGATTCCGGCCCTTTCGCCTCCGCTGTGACCGGTGGCTTCCCCGCCGGGAGCGGCGATGTTGCAGCCCGGTCCGTAGCAGGTGTAATAGGCCGGAAGGCCGTCAGGACCTACTGCGGTGACGGAAATGCAGTCGTTGTAGCCTCCAGGGAAATTGGAGTGCGACAGCCCGTCATTTCCGGCCGCGTATATGGCTATTCCGCCTCCGTCAGCGAAGACATCGGATGTGTTTCCTCCTTCGGGAGATGAGGCCGGTGACATGAAATAGTCGAGGGCTTCTCTCTCGAGAGGGGATTTCTTCCTGTAATCCCTTTCCGATGTGACTGCAGTGTCATTGTTACCATATGAGCACTGAATTATGGACGCACCGTGGTCAGCCGCATATTTTATGGCATTGCAGATGGCTTCATCGTTGGTACCCAGTCCTTTCGAGAATATCTGGCAAGACATGATGCGCACCCCGTCACCGTTGCCTGTACCGCCGGCGACTCCTGCCACGCCGAGAGCGTTGTTGTTAACGGCCGCCACTGTGCCGGCTACGTGTGTGCCGTGCCCGGAGTCACTGGTCTTCTGTCCGTACTGGTCCTTGCCTTCCTTGTCCCATGTGATAGGTCCGTCATCGACAAAGTTCCAGCCATGGATATCCTGCCTGTCATATTCCTCGGACGGTTCCGGGTTTGTCCACATGTTCGCGGCAAGATCCGGATGGGTGTACTTGACCCCCTCGTCCACGACTGCGACAATGATCCTGCTGTCGCCGGCTGTCAGTTTCCAGGCTTCCGCGACATTTATGTCGGCTCCTGGTCTGGCAGTCTGGGAGACGGCCAGGTCTCCGTTGTTGATATAGTGCCACTGCCAGAGGAGTTCCGGATCATTGAAATCCGCACGGACTACCGAGCGGGTCGCTGCCGGTGCCGCACCTGCAGGCAGAGGAATGGCCTCCTGTGAGAATGAAGGGCTGAAAGTGGAATTGAACTGGATTGTGGAAATCTCTGCCACGGAAGCCAGCATTTCAGCAGCCTCATCCAGGTCCTGCTCTTCACTGAAGGTGAAACTGTACCACCTGTGCAGGCCTGCCTTGCGAGTATTCTCTTCGAAGCGTTCCGAAACAGGGAATACCCGTTTTACGGAGATTGCATCTATCTCTTCCAGTATTTCATCGAGAGCCTCGATGCCGGACTGCGCGGCAGCCCCGGCGCCTGACTTTGTAGCCACGCCCTTAGCCACAGCAGCCTCGACGTAAGGTATCGCCTCTTCACTGAACTTGGCGATGATCTTCCCTTTTACGGCATTGTCGGATGTATTGCATATCTTTTCTGACACATACCTGCCATTGCCTGCTTCCGGTTCCGGCAGGTTTTCTGCCGTACAGGAAGCGAGCATGATGAAGGCAAACGCCAGAAGTCTGTTCAAATATTTCATATCTGTATCCCGTTTGAGTGATGATTTTTTACATTATCCGGTCTGCTTCAATCCCGGTCCATGTCATTTCCCCGGAGCCTGATATCCCGGACCGGTCTGCCGGAAGCACGGACATTTCCGCCTTTGCCTTCCTTGCCGCCGGAGCTGATGCAGGTATCGGATCGACCGCAAGGTTCAGGACAGGTATTTCAGGACTGTAGCCTGGAGCCGGTCTCTGTTCTACAGGTCGCTCCACATAGTTGTCCGGTCTGAATCCCTTGAGCGCCTGCTTGCGTATGGAAGCGATGCGGGCAAGGGCGGCACTTGGAAGAGTACCGAGATCCTTCTCCGGATCCACCAGCATCATTTCTCCCATGAGACTGTAGAGGGCGCTTTCAGAACCTGTGTAGAGGAAGTCGAAATAGTAGCCGGATTCCTCGTAGATAGGAGATCTCACCGCATAGAGATAACCGTCAGCCACAGCTCCGAAGAACATGTAATATGTCTGGGAGTAATAGATGTACAGGTCGGCGGTGTTTATGTAGCCCACTATCACATCCTGGTCCTGGTATTTGTTGACCTGCTCCGGATCGGCGGCGAGGGCGATTGCCCCTTCATAGCCGGTGAAGACGCTGCTGTTCGGCATATATCCTGCAGGAAGCGTTCCTCCCTCGTCGAAGACGATGCCGGAAAGACCGTCCACATTGAGCATGGTTATATGATCTTCGCTCATGTCTTCATTTATAGTGATGGTCACCTCTCCGATCTTCCTGCGGACAGGATTTTCTTCCGCGAAATTGAATGCATAGTAGTTCCATGGATGCGAGGTCAGGTCTTCGATGGTCGGCTGCTGGTCTGCAGGCAGGAAGTCCTGGTAATAGAACACCTCCTTGCCCGGATCGAATGTTCCGGTGGTGGTCTTTGACTTTGTGCCCGTCTCCGAAATGTATCCGTTTGAAGCCCTGACAACCAGCGTATAGTCGCAGCCTCCGTTCAGGTCTTTGAGAAGTACGCTGAAATGTCCTTCGTTGAGCTCTTCGAGCTGCTCATCGGTAAAGTCCGTGCCTTCATCGTCAAGGACTGCATCCAGATCCCTGTTCTTGAGCAGGGAGGAGCGGAATATGCCGTATGTGAAGGATTCTATGTCTTCACCGTATGCATAGAATTTGACGGAGTTGTCCGAGTTCAGACCCTGCCCCTCGAATTCCTTGGTGAATTCAAGATCGTATGTCAGGATGACAGGCTTCTCATCTCCGGCGGCAATGTAGCCGAAATTGATGAACTTGTAATCCCTCAACATTCCGTCTTCATCATATACGCAGCCTACAAGGGTGTATTTGCCTGTACCTTTTTCGAGATTCTCGATCTTGATGGTCGCTTCATCTCCGGTGACGGCCACATCGATGGTGGCATCGAATGTCTTTAAAGCATCCATCTCCTGAGCCTGGAGGCTTGCAGCCCCATCATCCAGAGAGCCTTCAAAGATACTGTATGAGAAAGCGTCGACATCATCTCCGAACGTGGCGGTGATGTTTATCTTTCCGTCAGCAGGCTTGCCTTTGGAAAGGGATGCGCTGTAGTCTTTCGGCACGGCACCCGGGAGCGTGATACGCATCATGTCATCACGGTTTCCGTAGAAGAAGGTGCCGGAATTGTTCGACATCTCTATCATGATGCTCTGTGCCGGGAAGGTAATCACACCGTCCTCGAGAGTACCGTACTGGTTTGCCGTTGCATCCATCGAGAAATTGTCCTCGACACTCGACGCTATACGGATTTCCCCGTCCTCAGGAATCATGGTAAGCCCTGTGGACTGGTACGGTATCCATACTTTCTGCGGGTCAGTGGCATCCACCGTAGTCCATACATCGCGTGAAGTGAAGCTGATAGGGACATTCTGCCCTACAAAAGCCTTTACGAGTGATTCACCGTAGACTTTCATCCTGTAGAAACCGGGCTTGTCCTCCCTTTCGTATATCTCGGTCTCTATTTCAGGATAAGGGTTGAAGGTATCGCTGCTCAGGGCATAAAGGTTCCCGAGGACATTGTCCCTCCATTTGCCTTTCGTCTCCCCGCCTTTTCCGGTGACCAACTTCCAGTCGGCTCTGATGAGGGAGATCGACAGAGTAGTGGAACGGGTTCCGTAAAGGGAGACATATTTCGGATCCTCTATGCGGAGGACGCAGGTATACTCCTTACCCTGCTCGGCATTGTCAAAGGATATCCTGAATTCCGTTTCTTCCTCACCAGGGCCGAAGACTATAGGGTCTATCTCGAATATCCCTTCCTCGCTTGCCTCGACCACCACCGGAACAAGGATCGCTTCCTCGCTTCTGGCACGTCTTATCTTGTATGAGGCCTCGGTCGGCTCCGACGGTAGGAGATCCAGTTCCGTCGAAGTGCTCTGGTTCGGGAAATACACCCCGTAATTCTCCGGGTCTTCCTTGTCGCCGGGAGTATAGAGCGGCTCTTCAACGCAGCCGGCAGCTGCCAGAGCCGTCAGGCATACCGCCAGAATATATTTAAATGTCTTTGCTGTGTTCATATTGCAGTCTTGTATTAAGCCGGTTTATCCTTTCCACAGTTCCACCAGTCCCGACGGATCAGGATTGTTCTGTGTGGCAATGACCGGATTGTTCTGTGTCTCGCCGCGGGTTATCACGATATTCCAGTACGGAGCCCTGCCTTCTTCCACATTCAGCCTGTAGGAAGCCGGGGCGTTGGTCCCCACGTAACCCCGTCTTGTCGGCATGTCAAGGCGTTTCATGTCGAACATGATTATGCCTTCGCCCCAGAACTCTATCCTTTTCTGGAGCATAAGCTCGTTTATGAACGAGTCGAGATTCCCTGAACGTGCCGTGCAGTCGTAGATCCCGGAATCAATCATGCGGTACGAATTCATGAACTCGTTGAGCAGTCTGATCCCTTCGCTCAGATTCCCTGCCTGCGCCGTAGCCTCGGCCTCTATGAAATACATCTCCTCCACCCTCATGCAGCAATGGTCGGCGGCTCCGCCGGTGGCATAGCTTTCATAAGCTCCCTGTGCAGGCCTGAACTTGATGTTCGCATAGTCGGCAAGGGTCTCCGAGAAATATTCCTGGGCATCATCGCGGCAGCTCTTGTAATCGTAGCTGCTCCTGTCCGGATCAAGCCATGAATGTCTGCGGAAATCCTTTGTGCTGATGCTGTTATAGAGGTTCCTGTTTATTCCTCTTCCGGCATGGTATTCTGCCCATGCGTTCTCGCAGCTCATGTGGGCGGTAAAGCAGAAGAGGTTGGCAACGCTCTCGGTCGGAAGCGCAAGCCCCCATATCCAGGCATTGTTGGAATTGGCGTTGTTGAAGCCGTTGTCAGGGTCTTCCCACTGCTCCTGCGTAAGCGGAGTGCGGCCGCTGGTGGTAATGGCCTTGCGGGCATACTCCGCAGCCTTGGTGTAAGCCTCCTTCGACTCGGAGTCTGATCCTGCATCCGCGTATGCCGTCCCTCTTTCGAGCCATGCCCGTGCCTTCATGCCGTAGACAAACGCGAGGCTGATGGTATATTTGTCCGGAGCCGAATATGATTCGAGCAGCTGTTCCGCCATGTCGAGATCAGGAAATATCACGTCGTTGTAGATATCGTCGACCTTTGCCCGGGGATTGTTCTTGGCCTGGGCTTCAGTCGTACTCGGAAGCACTACAGGTACGCCGAGTCCGAGAATGGATTCCGGCACCTCGTATTTGTCGATACCTTTGACCGGCTTGGCTTCATAAAGCCTCACAAGGTCGAAATAGAACATCGCCCTGTAGGCGTATGCGAAGCCGAGATAGGTCCTTTCATCGGTATCCACGGCCGAGAGGTCTGATGCGTCGATCTGGCTTATGACGCTGTTCGCCATCATTATCCATGTGTAATAGTTGTCCCACGTAAGGACCCCGACTGCATAGTCGGACCCAAGTGAAGTATTCGTCCCCCACTGTGTGAACCAGTCGTAACCTGTATTGCCGGTCACGATTATATCACCGGTCATCGAATCCGTGGCAAGGTGGATAGCAGGCAGGGCGAAGTCCCATCCGGCTCCCTGCGTGGCATATCCTGCAGAGCCTGCCTGGACGAGGGCCGCCGGAATACCCCTGATCGTGGTTTCGAGGGATACATAATTGTCGGTCACGACATCCGTAGGAGTCGCCTCCTTGATACAGCCGCTCAGGAGGAGACATGCGGACATGGCTGCAACCGTAGTTTTAAAGATATTGTTCATATAGTGATCACTCCTTTAGAATTGTATGTTTATACCACCGGAAATAGTCCTTACAGGAGAGTAACCTGCCTGCGTGGTACTTCCGTCGTAGCTGCGTCTCGGGTCGAATCCGACTCTTCTTGACCAGTAGCAGACATTCTCGCATGCCACATAGAACCTCACTCTTTCCAGCTTCACCTTCCTGGTGAGTCTGGCAGGAAGAGTGTAGCCGAAATTGATGTTCTGGAGATTCAGGAAGCTGGCATCCATCAGGAAACGGTCGGAACTTGCATTCTGATCCTGGTCTGCATACTGGAGTCTCGGAATGTCCGACGAAGTGTTCGAAGGGCTCCAGGCATTCAGGATATCCTTGTGCCAGTTAGTTCCAGTACTCCTGTTTGCAGGAGAATACATTGCAGCTGCATAACCGGAGTCGTACGCAAGACCGCCTATCTGGTATGTGAAGGCGATGCTGAAATCGAAGCCGTAGAAATCGAGGCTTGTCCCGAAACCGCCGTAGAGATCCGGAATAGGGTCCCCGCACAGATAGTCGTCCGCCTCTTCATATTCGGTGGTCGTTATCCTGCGCCCTGTAGGGTTTCCCGCATCGTCGGTTTCATCCATATACCACATTGAAAGTCCCTCATCGGAGACTCCTGCATACTTAGGCAAATAATAGGTATATATCGGAAGTCCTTCACCATAGAACCTGTCCCCGCTGACATATCCCTCGTAGCCTTCCACTTCCGTAGTGCGTCTCTCTTCCGGAAGCATCGTGATCTTGTTCCGCAGATGGGTCAGATTCAGGTTTATGTTCCAGAGCACCTTGTCTGTACGTACGGGAGTGAAGTTGAGTTCGAGTTCAAGACCGCTGTTGCGCATGTCACCGACATTGGCATAATATGAAGAATATCCCATGGACGGGGCGACAGGGAAGGAGAAGAGCATGTCGGTGGTGGTACGGAGGAAATACTCCAATCCGCCATAGATACGCCCTTTCAGGAAGCCGAATTCGATTCCGGTGTTGAAGTTCGAGTTCGTCTCCCATGTGATGTCCTCGGCTCCCTTGCTGTAGAACACCGTAGAGACTTCTCCGTTCGCATTCTGGATGAGATAGGTATCCAGATATCTGAAGTTGCCGATATTGTCATTACCCTGGGAACCTATGGAAGCCTTGAACTTGAGATTGTCGAGCCATTCGCGGGTCCCTTCCATGAAAGGTTCGTCGGTGATGTTCCATGCAGCACCGAGCGACCAGAAATTACCCCAACGATGCTTCGGATGGAATCTCGACGAGGCATCACGCCTGAATGAGGCCGAGAAGAAATATTTGTCCGACCAGTCATACATGACCCTGCCGAAATATCCTTCATTGAAATATTCCCCTCTGTATGAATTCGCACTCTGTCCGTCGATGATGGCTCCGGCGAGCTCGTCGTTGTCCATCGTAAGCATATGGTTCTTGCTGGCAGAGAGGACATAAGATGTGGCACTGTAGTACTCATGGCCGATCATCGCATTGATGTTGTGCCTGTCTATCTGCCTGGTGTAGTTCAGTATCTGCTGGGTGTTGAATTCCAGCTGTCTCTGATGAGCCTTGGAAATAAGGCCCTCCTCACTCGCAAACTGGCCGAAATACGGATTGTAGATGGAAGTGGAGCGGGTCTCGTCGAGGGACACACCGGCATTTACAGTGAACTTGAAATGCTTCAGGAACGAAATGTCGAAGTAGCCTGTGCCGTTGAAGGCGTTGCCCTCGGCCTCGTTGGTATTCAGCTGGTTCTCCGAGACGGCATTGCTGTTAGTGAACAGCGCCCTTTCCATACCGGCATAGCTTCCGTAGTCATACATCATGATGCCGTCCTCGTTGTAGAGAATCTGCCCGTCCCCGCCTCTCATGTAGAGCGGATATATCGGACCGATAGTCGAAGTATAGGCGAATATGTTTCCAGAACTCGAACTTGAACCGCTGTCGTCCACCTGATTGTATCTGAAACGTGAATATGTGGCGTTTACACCCATCTTCAGCCATTTCTTGGCATCGTAGTCCATCTTGATGCGGGCGGTTATCCTGTCCATATCTGAATTGTCCACGATTCCCTGGTCATTGAGATAGCCGAGAGAGGCATAGACCGAAGTCTTGTCGCCGGAACCGCCGATACTGAGGTTGTATTCCTGTCTGAGGGAATTGCGGTAAGCCTCCTTCGTCCAGTCATCCGGCTGGATATAATATTCCTCACCGGCATAGACAACCTTTCTTCCGAGAGTGGCGGCAGGATTGACTTTTCCGTTCGAGCCTATGAACTGCTGGCCTTCCGGAACAGTGTAGACCTGATATCCGAGACCGCCTTCACCTGCCGGAGCAGTAAGGGTCTGGTTCGCCATGGCGTGGGCCTCGGACGCGCTCATGTCGGAATCGAGATAATAGTTCTTCAGGGCCGAATAATGGAGTTCGTAGAACTGGGCAGGATCGGTGATATACTCATAGTCCCTTGCCGCACGGGAGTTGACTCCCCATTTCGCGTCAAAGTTTATGACTGCCTCCCTGGATTTGGCCTTCTTGGTAGTGACCATTACCACACCGTTCGCACCCCTCGCCCCATAAAGGGCGTTGGATGCAGCATCCTTGAGTACGGTGATGCTTTCGATATCGCTTGGATTGAGATTGTTCAGGTCTCCCGAATACGGCATGCCGTCCACCACCCAGAGAGGGTCATTCCCCGCCGTAAGCGAGCTGAAACCCCTGATACGGATAGTAGGACTCGAACCAGGCTGTCCGGATGCGGTGTTCAGCTGGACTCCGGCGACTTTTCCGGCCAGAGACTGGGCCACATTGGCCTGCTGCCTCTTGGATATGTCATCGGACTTGATGACTGCAGCCGAACCGGTGAAGGCCTCTTTCTTGGCCGTACCGAATGCCACTACTATCACTTCATCGATAAGCTGAGTATCCTCCTCGAGCACGATGTCGATGAAGTTCCGCCCGTTTACAGGGACCAGCCTGTCCACGTAGCCGATAATCGAGACCGACAAGGTGTCATCCGGAGAAGCTTCTATGGAATAGGAGCCATCGTCCCCTGTCATGGTTCCGGTGATTCCTCCGGAGATCTGGACGAATGCCCCGATTACAGGGATGCCGGCCTGGTCTGTGACTGTACCGGTGACCGTGATATCCTGGGCAAAGGCCGCAGAACATCCTCCGAGAATCACCGTCAGCACTGTTAGAAGTTTTTTCAACATATATTCTTAATTAAACAGATGATTTTCCGAACAGCGGTTTCGCGGAAGCCCCAAAATATCCCTCCCGATTCCGGTCAGGATCCTGCCGTATCAGGAGGGAAATGTGGTTATCCGGTTTTCACCGTACTGTTTTCATGTATTTCTATCAATAGTCGCTCTCAGGGTAGTTGTTGGTTTCTGTCCCTGAATATTTTGTGAGAGGTCCCTGCCATTCAATCAGAAGCTTGTTTCCGCTTCCTCCAGGTATTCCATAATTCAAATAAGAGTCTGTAGTTGAGAATTTCACATTCCAGGTCTTGTCGTCATTCCTGATGATATTGACAGTGGCATCATCAGGGCTGAGACTACCCCATGAGTTGCGATAATATTCAGCTGCTTGAAGACCGGTTTTCTGATATTTGAAATTCCAATAGATACTATTGTCATTTCCTATTACCATATCTTCTCCCGTTGCCGTGGATACAGGGACCATAAGCATAGGAACGTTTTGACGGTCAGATGCCACAGATGAAATTTCCGTATCTTTCGGTACAAAATAGAAGAAATAGTAATCGGCAGCAGAACTTCCCTGGAAGCTATAACTATTATGCTGACGCATTTCCACCCTTTCAATTTCAGCACTGAACAGTGCTGTTCCTCCTTGAATGATAGTTATTATCGGAGTAAAGGGCCTTACCGGAACGAGGTCGGTATTCTCATCCGAAACCGTGAGATCCCCATACCACTCACCTTCGACAGTGACTCTTGTATTCACGTTATTCTGAGATACGAAAGCAATATTGAAATACAGGTATGTCTTGTCCCCGACATTGTCGACATAGATATCGCCTTCCACTCCTCTGAATCCGGCGGTATTCCGGTCTGTAGTAATGTAAGTGTCATAATTGTACAGAGCGATGTCGAAATTATCTCCCGAGAAAGACGTCCCTTCGTTTCCGACAGTCAGTTTCACCGCATATTTTATCTTGCCGTCCTCTGTTACATCCTTTTCTTTCAGGTCAGCAGGAGTCTGCGGATCAGCTGCATTGCCGAGCATGAATATCCGCTGGGACACGCCAGAAGCTTCGTAATTGTAGACAAAGACTTTTGTCAGGTCTGTGGCATTTACTGTAGGATTGTCCGTGTCATTTATGTTCTCGGTCACTGTAAATGTATTCGCAGCCTCGTATCCGTATGAATATACTTTGGCGTATTCTGCCCTGAGACGCTTGCCGTCCACTGTGACATCAAGCGAGACATTGAGTATGTTCTGATTGGAAGGGGTGGTCTCCGCTATGGTCAATGTACCAGTCACGGAAGTTGCACCTTCGGTAGTGAAATCGTCCGGACCGGTTATCCGGAGCTTTCCATCAGTCACTGCAACCGCGATGTCCACCGGAGTGGCATTATCAAGGCTGGTCGCTACGAGGGCTGCATCGATGTCGATCATGATATCTGCAGGCTCCGTATCGCCGGCAGGTTCCGTATGACCGTCTGCTTCATACAGATAGTATGCGGTCGTGTTGTCGATTCTCGATTTCCAGGCCACTGCGCTTCCGATGGAAGTGAGAGTATTGTTGAATTCATACTGGTCTGCAAGCTCGACAAGGGCCGCCTCCGTGCAGGCACGCTCGAAAGCTGCCTTAAGGGTAGTCCCGTCAGCCATGGTCAGGTCAAGAGACAGTGCAAGTTCCTTGCTCTGCTCATCGAATGTCACTGAAAGGGCGAGTTCCTCGACGTCTGCCATGTCGTCTTTCGACACTTCGATAGTTCCATAGGAAATACTGAATTCATCGGCAGCGGTATCGACCTCTCCGTCAGGGGATGCTACATTCACTATCAGGGTGTTGTCTTTTTCAAGCATTCCGATGACACTTGACACGCCTTCTTCCGGTGAAAGGTAGAAGGTATACCCTTCGCTCTCCGATACCTCGTAGATGGAAGAAAATATCATTTGCCATTCTCCTCCGTTGTACTCGATCTGGTTTTCGAGTTCCGGAGCAGGCGGTTCTTCATTGTTCTTATCATTGTCATCAATGACAGTCTTCGTGCAGGAAAGGGAGAGTCCGCACAGTGCAGCCAATGCTGCGATAGACAGAGTGACCTGTCTTGTCAAACAGTTCGTTTTCATGATTATTCTGGTTTGTTACAGTTGTGTTTGTTAAGGTTATCAGAGGGACAGCCTCCATCCCGGGACCGTAAGGGTCTCCCGGGACGGGATCATGTCCCTGCTTATTCTGACAGGACCGGCTGCAGCGGATACCGATGATTCGGATGCATCGGCCACAGGCTGCATCGGCTTGCTCTTGTCGCCTCCGATATAGACAGGGCCTGTCCAGCTGCCTGTAATCTCATGGTTTATCACATCCAGTCCTTTGAATTCGAATTTGAACTGAGGAGTGCCGTCGGCTGCCGGCTCTGCAATGGAGATGGTCACCGAACCGCCGTAGATGCAGGCGAACTGGCTTGCAGAACCTATGTTGATACCGGAGTCGGTAGGAACGTCACCGACCTTGAGATGATCTGCAAGACCGTACGGGAAGCCGCTGCCTATGATTTCAGTAATTCCATGGTATCTTGTACCTGCGTTGCCGGTCACTCCCGTGTAGCCGCGCAGGCAGACTCCCGGCTTCATCACTGCCGGATACCGGTTCGCGCTCACAGCGTATGTGCCCGGAGTAATCTTGTCTTCCGTACCAGGTTCCACAAGCAGGTCGACCCTGATGATATCTCCAGGATGCAGCTTGCCGGTAGTCGGATAGTCAGGATGAGGTTCAAAATAGCCGGTGCCAGGACCGATATCGATGATCTGGTAGCCGCATGCCTGTCCGACAGGGGTGAATGTGACAGGGTCTCCGCTTTCCTGAGGTATCTCACCGGTATGGATGGATTCAACAGGGATAAATCCGAGCCCTCCTGTATATATCTCGCTCGGGAGCGAGCATGTGGCGGATGGAAGA
>CALVDT010000057.1 GCA_944326385.1 uncultured Bacteroidales bacterium
ATAATCCCCGACACAAGGGCGAAACCTGAGAAATTCTACCGCATAGAAGGAAACCCTGAACCTCTGAACATGCTAGGCAAACTGATCCTGAACATAGACGAGAAGGACAACCCGCACATGAAAAGGCTCGAGGAACAGTTCAAACTGATAAACCGTGCCATGAAATCTCCCGCCGACGGCCCCGACTGCATCGAGGGTGCCGTCTGGATAATAAACCGGAAGATAGGAACATTGTCTGCGGATTCGTACAGCATAGGACACAAGTCAATCAACAAAATGAGATACTGATATGGCATTCATTACACCGGAAGAACTCAAGACGCATCTTTACAGGGAAAATGTGGATGTGATAAGCAGGGACGACGATACCATCGTCACCGCAGCCATTGATGCCGCCGTACAGGAGGCATGGGGATATCTCGGAGGTTACGACCGGGAAAAAATCTTCTCCGCCAAAGGGGAAGAACGGAACTCTCTGCTCCTGATATTCGTCAAGGATATCGCCGTCTGGCATTTCATAAACCTGTGCAATGCCGGAACAGACCTTGAACTCAGGCAGGACAGGTACGAAAGGGCGATATCATGGCTGCGCCAGGTCCAGAAAGGGGAAGTGACCCCATTCCTGCCCGTAATAGACAATGACGGGGACGGGAAACCCGATACCGCAGGACAATACCTGTTCGGAAGCAACCCGAAACGCTCACAGCACTTTTAATCGGTTACATTTATGGAAGACAACAGAAAAAGCAACAGGGAGGAAAATTCCCTTGTAGTGAATCAGGTGGTGATCAAGGCACCGCTGCGAAAGGTTTCTGACGTAGGTACCTGGCGTGCCGCACTGCGTGCCGCCGATGCCGGCAGACCTGCCGCGCTCTACAACCTCTTCGAGGACATCATGATAGACGGCCTACTGAACGATGCAGTCCAGAAGAGGATAGATGCGGTGACAAATTCAGAACTGACTTTTCAGGATGCCTCGGGGATGGAAGTGTCCCAAATATCGGATATGATGGACACCGTAGCCTGGGAGACATTGTTGACGGAGATTGTCAAATGCCGTATGTACGGCCGTTCCGGCGTGGAACTCGGGTTCGGTCCGGAGGGAATGTCCGCGTTCGCAATACCGGCAAAGCACATCGACCTCCGCAGCCGGAGCATCCTTGTCCGCGAAAACGACCTCTCAGGAATCCCTTATGACAATGATCCGCAGCTCATAATACTCGGAAAGGACCTCGACTGGGGACTGCTCCTCAAAGCCACTCCATACGCCATATACAAGCGCGGAGGATTCGGTGACTGGTCCCAATGGGTGGAACTCTTCGGAATGCCGCGCAGGGTCGGGAAATACAATGCATACGACCCCGACAGCAGGAAACTCCTCGAAGAGGCATTCGACAAGGCCGGTTCCGCTCCCTGGATGGTCGTCCCGAAGGAAACCGAGATCGAGACAGAGGAATCCGGCTCCGGAAACGGCAGTTCGTATGACCAGTTCCGCAAGGCATGCAACGAGGAGATCCTGATTACAATCCTCGGACAGACACTCACCACCGTACAGGGCGACAAGGGTGCCAGGTCACTCGGTGAAGTCCACAAACAGGTAGAAGAAGGCAAGAACAGGAGCGACCTCCGTTTCGTTCAAAGGGTACTCAACGGCAAAGTGCTTCCTCTCCTGGAATCACGCGGATATCCCGTGGCCGGTGGAAGATTCGTATTCCCGAAGGCCGTGGAACAACTGTCAGTATCGGATGTCGTCAGCCTTTCCAATATCATGGACATACCGCAGAGCTACCTGCACGAGAAATACTCCATCCCTGTACCGAAGGAAGGAGAACCCGTCGCAGGTGAAGGCAGAAGCGTGAAGATAGAGGGGATAACGACTGATACCGGAGAAGATGATGTCCGAAATTTTGACAGGTCACTGCTCGCCAGACTGAGGGATTTTTTCGCGAAGGCCCCGCTGGTCGGGGCATCGGATGGCAGAGTCCCCATCAGGATGTCTGACGGGAACTCGATGCAGGAAAGGCTCATAGCTGCCGTATATGCCGGCCAAAACTACTGGAATACTGAGCTGTTCGTATTCATTGCAAAAAACCTTTTAGATGCTATTAAAACATCGTTCAAACAGAACCTGGCCAATGCCGACATTACATATATGGCTTCAGATGACGCATTCTCCCTTGCACTCGAACAGAACATATTCCACTTCTCCGCCGCAAAGACACTCGCAGAACTCCAGGCACTGAATGATGCCCTGAGAAAAAGCCGGAGTTATGCGGATTTCAAGGCTGCCGCAACGAAGATATGCGGCAGGTTCAATGACCGCTGGCAGAAGACCGAATACGAGACTGCCGTACTCACTGCCGAGGCCGCGAGCGACTATCGCAGGCTGATCAGGAAGACCGCACTGTTTCCATATTGGAAATATGTCACAGCAGGCGACGAGAGGGTAAGGGAGGCGCATCGTGCCTTGGACGGGGTGATTTTACCGGTTACAAGTAAATACTGGGACAAGATTTTCCCGCCCAACGGATGGAAATGCAGATGTCATGTATCTCCAGTGATGAAACATGAAGTGACGCAGGAACTTCTCGACAGTTCGGCGAAACGGGTCGAGAAATACTTGAAGACATACGACTGGAAGATGGCCGAGAAATCCGGATGGGCCATAAACCGAGGGAAACGGGCAGTGGTCTTCACTGAGAACCAGATGTATATCCGCAAATTCCCGGGAATGGCCTCCAAGTACATGAACAGGGTGAAGCCTTCCGACTGGGGGCTTGAGCCGTCACTGAAGAAACTGACAAACAGCGGACGTCCCGACCTGATATCGTACGACGGATCTGCGGAAACTTTCTGGGACTCGCACTCTGTCGTCATGGACGGTGAGTCACTACTCCAGGTCAGAGACAGGACCGGCAGGACATGGTACATGAAGAAAAAAGACTACGATGTTCATACTACAGACATGAAAAAGTCCCGCGGATTCAGAAAGGAATTCCTCGGGTGTATAAATGAAGTACTGGGCGACCCTGACGAGGTATGGTTGTCAAATGAGTATAAAGACAAAGATAATCCGGAATCAAGGCTGAACAACTGGATATCCATAAGATACTATAACGGCAGGGCCATAGCCTGCGTCTGCAAGCTGGAAGGTGACAGGATGGCGTTCAAGTCCTGGTATGAACTCAAGGATCCGAAGGTCAGAAGCGGCATACTGGTGTTCAGAAAATGAAAAAAGCACCGGTTTCCCGGTGCCAGTTGCAGGTTTTCCGCAGAAAGGCTGTGCATACGATTAGCCACCGAATCTGGCCCCACCACCTGCAGGCATGATACCTCCCTCTTATGGCCCTCTGAAGACAATGCAAATGTAAGGAATTTTTATGAATATCAAAGACCTCGACAGATACCTGCAGTCGCTTCCGGACAGGATAATTCCGGAAGCGGCCGAAATCGTGGCCGAGACTGCCACCGAATATTACCGGGAAACGTTCCGGAAGAAGGCGTTTGACGGCAATCCCTGGACACCTGCCAGGGTGCAGAAAAGGACAGGCTCGCTGCTCATCGACTCCGGAGCCATGATGAATTCTATACGCGCTTCCACCGTCACTCCGGAGAAGGTTGTGATATCGGCCGGAAACGAAAAGGTGGACTATGCCAGGGTACACAACGAAGGATATTCCGGACCGGTAAGCGTTCCTGCACATACGAGGCGCACCCGACACGGAAATGTCAATGTCCGTCGACACACCAGGAATGTCAGCATACCCCGGAGGCAGTTCCTCGGTGATTCCGCCGAACTTAACGACAGGATCCATGAAAAAATAGAGAAATATATCGAATCACTTGAAATCTGAAAATCATGTATAAAGAACTTTTTACCGCTGTATGCGACAGGCTTGAAAAGGAAGTACCTCAGCTGCGCTGGATCGATGCCGATATGGGGCAACTGTCATCAAGGGGAGATTCCCGGCCTCCGGTCACGTTCCCTTGCGCACTCGTGGAAATATCATACCCCTCTTGCGACACCCTGTCGGGCGGGAAACAGAGGATCAATGCCGAAATACACCTGAGAATCGGATTCGACGTTCCCGGGCCTACAAATTCCAAAGTACCTGACAGATACAGGGACATGGCGCTTTCATATATGGATGTGTTGGACAAGGTTCACCAGGCCATGCAGTGGTGGGACGGCGGACGGCTGTTCAATCCGATGAAACGCATGAAAGCCGTTCCGGAGAAGGTGTCTACCGGATTCAGGACTTATCTCCTGACATATACCACGGCATTCATCGAGTGATCAGTCCCAGGCGAACCCCGGAAACATCTGCTTGAGTTTCCTGACATCAGTCCCGGAATCGGACAGCTCACGGAAAAAGTCGTCGTTCGCGATCAGCGCATTGGTTATCGTACGCTCCTCCACGAAGAATTCATTCTCGGCAAGCATACGCACAGTATCATCGAACCTCCTGCGCCTGATCTCCGTCCAATAGTAGTACCTGGCTGTCATCACACGGTTCCGCCTCTCTATGCGGTCGTGCCTGGTCACAAGTGTCGGGGACGAAATCTCCACCTTTGGAAGACGACGTCCTTCCTGCCTCTCCAGCGGAGGCATCTCAAACTCTGCGAACGGTATGACAGTATGGGACTGCATCGGAAGATTCTGACTCTTTTATGCAAAAGTAACAATAAAAAACGTACCGGGAACTGCTGGCGGCATATTTCCAGCGATTCCCGGCCTTATTGTCATTTCTCGGTCATCTTTTTCGCTGTCTCGAAATCCGGCAGCATTGCCGAAAGCAGATTCGCGAGCTGGAGGAATCCGTCACTGCGGATATTTTCCTGATTTATGATGCTGAACATATAGATGATCTCGTTCTGCAGGTCCAGGTAGTCTTCCACCGGGATGCCGCCGGTATATACTTCGATTATATACCGGTCTTTCTCAAACCGCACCATATCATTTCCCTCCATTCTTTCTGACTGAGGCCTTGTCCCTGCATATCAAAAGTTCCAATGCCCTGCCGCTGACGAACCATGCCGGATGTGTATTGCCGAAAATCAGGATCTTTTTCACGAGGTTGTTTCCTGCAGTTCCCAACCTCCTGGCATCCTGATGGGTCCCTGTCCTGGTCTGGAATGCCGTGTGGATGTCATTCAGGCTGTACCAGTCCACGTCTTCGTGTCGTACTGTCCGCACCCGGTACCCTTTCAGCATTACCGTTCCGTATGGGGAAGTTCTCAGATCAAGGAAACCGCCGGCTCCCGGATTGGAAATGAAGTCTGTTTTAGACGTCATCTCATACCTGCCTGTCTTTCTCAGCGACGGCAGCACTTCCGATGTCACCCATTTGCGGAACACCTTTGCCTCCGGCTTCCGGGACTGGAAGATCAAGTGATAAAGACCGGATTCATTGACAAGGTTTGTTTCCTTGTTTCCAAACTGGGTCGGTATTACCGACCTACCTTTTTCATCGTCATCCAGTCTGGAAATCGCATCGTTGTGATTGGAAATGTCAAGGATAGAACATACATCCTTAACTACAAAGAACGGCTCGTCGTCTATTATGACAGTACGTACCTGTTGATTCGAGGCGTTGAAGGTAAACGCCCGAGGCAGTGAGTTGCCAGCTTCATTCTTAGTGTAGAGCATAACTGTAAGAATAAAAAAAGAGCCATTCGTGCTGCTCTACACATATATCCACAAGGGACATATCAGTTGCCGCTCCAAACGGCTCACGAAAGGCTCAAATTTAATTTCAACATTTGACCTTGTTCAATGATATATATGTAGAGCAAGGGCAAATGTAAGAATAATTTTCAAAATACCTCCATCATTCCGGCTTTTGAAGTTCCGTTTCTGCGTCAGAGGTATTCCCGGTTACAGAAACTTCTCCGGAAAGTCTTTCTGCCGAACGGCCGGGTGTATACACAAAATCGGTCTTCAGCCTGGTAATGCCTGTAAGCCTCAGCTTGAACATTTCCGTCTTGAGGTGGTCTTTTACATGTTCATGAATCGCCTGATAAAGTTCTATCCTCATTTCAGGCCCGGTAATCTTCCTTCCGGGTTCGTAAATGCCCTGTAACGTAACCGGCATGAATCCAGGTTTCTCGAGCCTGAATGTGGCGTAATACAGTCCCTGATTTTCCATATATCGTCCTTCTTTATGCCTCCGTCATTCCAAGTGGAACAGGCTTCCATATTCCGTTCTCGTCTTTGTATTCGGCCCTGATAAACGTCTTCGATATGGCCGGGCTGTAAGCCTCCTCGATTATCTTCACACCTTCCATGAACCGCGCATCGCCGGTCTCTTCCGCAATCTTCCTCAGCTGGATGATGCGCGAGGCCTTCAGTGTGCCTTTCTGGTCTTTGGCCAGGAGTTTCATCACCATTCCGACCAGGGCCCTGGATTTGTCGTCAGTGGCCAAT
>CALVDT010000058.1 GCA_944326385.1 uncultured Bacteroidales bacterium
GGGTAGCAGGAGGCGCTTTCAATTCGCAGCCGTGGAACATCGACGGGAATACGGAAGCTTATTTCTATATCGACGGCATTTCTACCGCAGGCTATACCGGACCGCTGTCTCTCCAGCTGTCCATGAACACCGGAGGCCAGTTCCCTGAATTCGCATTGGAATATGCAACATCCCTGTCTGGGCCGTGGACTGAAGCCGGACGCTTCAAAGTGCTTGCACAGCTTGACCGTACCGGTACTGACAGGCAGACTGAAAACAATGTTCCCGGTTATAAGTTCTATGATTTCAGATTGCCGGATGCGTGTCTCGGACTGGACAATCTGGCTGTAAGAGTCAGAATCCTGACAACCGGTGACATAAGGGTCAGAATGGACCACATCTCACTCAAACACAATAAATAAACTATTGATCGTTAAACAGAATCCATATGAAAGCATTTAGAATATTGGGCATTTTGGCAGTATCTGCTGCGCTTTTCTCCTGCGCTAAAGAGGAACTGCCGGATGACGCCGCTTCAGGACAGGAAGAGACTGATATCCCTGAAGGCTTTGAAGCGATGACATTCACGGCAAGTATTTCCGAACTTACCAAAGCTGCTTTTACCGGAACAAAAGTGAACTGGGAGGAGTCTGACAGGATAGCGGTATATGACGGAACGTGCAGGAACGAATTCAGGATCCGGTCAATCGAAAACGGGATGGCCGTATTCGAGGGAGCAGTGACAGAGGGAGCGGAGGAGTTCCATGCCGTATTCCCTTATGCCGCCGCATCCGAGACTTTGCCTGCCGCAGACGGAACCTTCAGTGTCGTGGTCCCGTCAGAACAGCAATTAGGTTCATCGACTTCAGATACGGATGCCATAGTGTCGGTTGCAAAGGCTGACGATGTAGACCATTTCCAGTTCAGGAACATCGTATCGATGGTGAAAATCAGCATTCCTGACGGAGTGACTTCAGTGAAATTCAGCTCTGTCGCAAAAGCGAATCTTGCCGGAGCCTGTACAGTGAAGATAGGGGAGGCAGCCCAGGGTGCACAGGAAGAATCCGTCACTCTTGTATCGGACTCCGAAACCGGTGTTTTCAGTGCCGGTGACTATTGGGTTGCCGTCGTGCCTGCAACTTTGCCTGAAGGCTGCCTTGTAGAGTACGAGGGCAACGGCCAGACGGCTTCCGTAGAGGTGCCGGGAGCATTGGACCTCGTCCGGAACTCCAGCATGGACATTACATCCGAGACTTCGGATGTCCGGTGGGTGAAGACCTCCATAACTACGGCTGACGAACTGATGGCATTCGCACAGTCTGCCGGGACATATGCAGCCGACGATCTTGTCGTCCTCGGTGCAGACATTGACATGAGCGGCAAGGAATGGGTTCCTTTTGAACTCGGTTGTACGTTTGACGGAAAAAGGCACAGAGTATACAACCTGACTTCCGATGACGGAACCGTGTTTTCCAATATCAAGGAAGGTGCTGTCCTGAAGAATGTGACATTCGGCTCTCAGGACGGATCCGGCTATGATAACGCCAGCACCATTTCCATGACAGGTACGGCAGGCAATACCGGACTTGTGGGTACAAACTACGGAACCATCGAGAATGTAGTCAATTATGTGCCTGTTGTCGCAGAATCGGCCGGTCCGGCTGCCCAGAATGAGGTAAGAGTAGGCGGAATAGCCGGAAGCAATTACGGCATAATTCTGGACTGCATCAATAATGGGGACATAAGTCTGACCGGGTCTTCGGACAAGATGATATTTATCGGAGGCATTACCGGATGGGCGTCGAAGGATTCGGAACGTATAGAAAACTCTTCCAACAGCGGTTCCATCACGATAGATAATCAGAATGCACAGGCCGCCGCCGGAATTGCCGGAATGATTCAGGGTGGCGATATCGTTTCATGCAGCAATTCGGGAAAGATTACCGTAAGGAAATCTTCCGCAAAAAACAGTTATTTCGGAGGAATTGCGGGTTTCGTCCAGATACATTCGACAGTCGGTTCCCGGATTGAAAACTGTACCAATACCGGAGAATTCGATCTGGACAATACTTCAGTATTCGGAGCCGGAGGTATTGTCGGGATTATCCACCGTTACGCATTCGGTCCTGTAATCATTTCCGGCTGTGAGAATTCGGCCGATGTGTTCATGTCGAAACAGCAGACCAAAGAAGATGTGAACCTCGGAGGCATAGCCGGAATGTGCGATGTCAACACAAGTGGAGCCTATACAGGAGCAAATGTCATTTCTTCCTGCACCAATAGCGGAAAGGTATATTATGAAGAAAGCAGGAGTGGCCAGGACAATCTTGACGGGAAGTTCTCTACGGCCGGAGGAATAATAGGCAGGACCAACAATACTCTGGTGATTACGGGATGTACGAACTCCGGAGCGGTTTCATCCGACAAGATATCGCTGGACTATCTCGGAGGCATAGCAGGATATGTGAACAGCGGTACTGTGATATCCGGTTGTACCAATACGGCAGATGTGACTCTCGATCTTGGTACATCCAAGACCTACAGCGGCGGAAACAGGCCGGGCGCAGGCGGAATTGCCTGCTATACCGGAGGGACAGTGACTATCGAGGACTGTGAGAACAGCGGAGCGGTGAGCATCACCATCAGCAAGAGTGACCAATGTGCAACCGGCGGCATAGTGGCTACCACCGAAGGCACTCTTACTCTGAGCAGGAATACGAACAGCGGTTCCGTTACCAGTACTTCAGGTAATCAGGACAAGGCGGCAGGAGGTATTCTCGGCAGGGCGATGAGGACAGTGACCATGACAGGCAATACCAACACCGGTGATGTCACTGCCATCGGTGCGAACGGATATGATCATGACAATGTAATGGCCGGGGGGCTCATAGGCCTTATCGACCAGGGAGCCG
>CALVDT010000059.1 GCA_944326385.1 uncultured Bacteroidales bacterium
GCCTGGGATATGAGTGCAGGTGACTGGCTGAAGGACGGCAGGGCTTCCATGGATTCCTATAAATATCCCCGGACCCGCCTCATCGCCTTCTTCGGACGTGTGAACTACAGCTACAAGAGCCGCTATATGGTGACCGCAAGTCTTCGTCACGAGGGTTCCTCGAAGTTCGGAAAGGACCATCGCTGGGGAAACTTCTGGGCAGTGTCAGGCGGCTGGCGTATCTCCAGTGAACCTTGGATGGACGGCATAGGCTGGATAGACGACCTGAAAATCCGTGCCGGCTACGGTGTCACCGGTAACTGCGGTTTCGGGGCAGGACAGACTGCGTTCCGCTACGCTTCCGGTTCCTATTGGCCTATGAACGGAGACTGGATCATGTCCTACGGACCCGCAAACAATGTGAACAGCGACCTTCACTGGGAAGAGAAGGCCGAGCTTAATATCGGTATCGACTATGCCTTCCTCGGTAACAGGCTTTACGGTAAATTCGACTGGTATCACCGATGGGTTGACGGAATGATCTATGACATTACGGTGACTACACCTCCGGCCATGTACGACTCTACGGTGATGAATTACGGAAATCTCGAGAACTGGGGATGGGAATTCGAGGTAGGCGGAATACCGGTACAGACTAAGAATTTCGAGTGGACATCGGCGATGAGATTTTCACAGAACAAATCCAAGATCACTTCCCTGTGGGGCAACCATTCCTATCAGGACAGGGTGAATTTCCCTGCCCCGGGTGCTCCGGGAACAGGAGGGCGCCTTGAAGAAGGTACGGTGATAGGAAGCTATTACCTGTGGAAGTATGCCGGAATCACCGAGGACGGCAAATGGCTGATATATGACAAGAACAATGATATCATCCTCGCCGACAACAAGACCTACGACGACAAGAGATACATCGGCAACGCGATTCCGCAGCTTATCGTCTCATGGGACAACATGTTCCGTTACAAGAACCTGTCTCTCGGCATAAACCTCCGCGCATGGCTGGATTATGACGTGTTCAACACCATTGACATGTATTACGGGCTTGCAAACGTGTCAAATCAGAACGTCTTGCGAAGTGCTTTCCTGAAGAACGAGGGCATCAAGCAGGAGAAGCTCCTGTGCGACTACTGGCTTGAGGACGGATCTTTCCTGAAGATAGATGCCATCAGCCTGGGATATACCCTGAACATGAAGAAATGGCAGAAGTATATCGATGCCATAGACCTGTACCTTACGGTCAGGAACGTGGCCTGCATCACCGGCTATTCCGGACTGAACCCCGAAGTGAACATAAACGGTCTCGACCCGGGGTATGAATGGTATAACGACCTTTATCCGGAAACCCGCAGATACACATTCGGAGTAAAACTGACTTTCTAATACGGGGAAACAATATGAAAAACATCTTAAAGCTATATTTACTCGGAGCGGCTGTCTTCTTTGCGGGATGTACTGATCTCGACGAGATATATTATTCGGAGATAGCCCAGAATACGTATTTTTCCACAAAGGACAATATCTATGCTGCCCTTGCCAGACCATACACCAAATGGAGAGGTACGCATGAATTCAATCCATGGATGATGCAGGAATGTGTGGCTGACGAATTCTGTGTTACGCAGAAAGGTGCCGATTATGAAAGCGGCGGAGTCTACAGGCAGTTCCACTGGCATACATGGACACCGGAACATTCCAATATCTATAATGTGTATTTCCAGATGGGAGAGGGTATCTCCTATGCTTTGGCCATGATAGACGAGCTTTCGGCTCTCGACTATCCTTCATTCGGCCTTACCGAGCATGACAAGGCCGACCATATCCTGCAGCTGAAGATGCTGGTGGGATATTCCTACATGAGAGCTCTTGACTTTTTCGGCGGCATGCCTCTTTACAAGGAATACACTCTTGACGAGGTTCCACGCTCGACTGCACGCGAGACATTCGACTATATCGAAGATCTGTTCCTCGAAGGCATCGCACCTGAATCATCGCTGAAGAAAAAGACCCTCGGAGAGCAGGAGGAAGGCTGGGTGAACCAGGGGATAGTGGCCACCTGTCTGGCCAGGCTGTATTTCAATGCCCAGGTCTATATCGGTGAAGACAGATTCGATGAATGTGCACAGCTTTGCGAGGATATCCTTGACGGGAAATACGGTCAGTATGAACTCGAAGAGACCTGGAATGCTCCTTTCGGCTTTGACAACGATTTCTCGAAGGAAGTGATATGGAGCTGTGCCTCACAGTACTCCATGAACCAGATCGGCTGGGACTATGAGAGATTCAACCACTATAATGCAAAGGACTACTATGATGTGGACGGCATGGGTTCTACTAACGGAGCTCATCTCCAGCCGTCACTGGCTCCGGACGGTACCCCTTATACTTTCAATATCGGTACACCGTTCGCAAGATTCAACGATGCCGACCTCAGGAAAAAGGGCTACCTCTATCTCGGCAACAAGCAGTATGAGGGCATGTTCCTTTACGGCAAGCAGGAGCGGGTCACTTCCGACGGCAGGACAGTCAAATGTATGGGAGCCCGCGAATACACCGGGGAGGTCATTACATTGGTGGATCAGGTAGCCCAGTTCAAGAAAATCGGGACTGAATATGCCTCTGCAAGCGAACTCCCGTCCAATATCACCACCGGTGAGGAGAATTCCGGTGTCCGTCTGGTCAAAAGGCCGGTTCCGGACAGGAGCGGTCTCGACCTGAGGTACAATCCCGATTATGTAGTCATCCGTCTGGCGGAAATCTACTATATGCTGGCAGAATGCAAGTACCGCGCTGGTGACAAGGGAGGAGCGGCTTCTCTTATCAACGAAGTCCGCAAGCGTAATTTCGAGGGCGGTCTCGATCCTGACCCATGCACGGAGACAAATCTGGACAAATACAGATTCCTCGAAGAGTGGATGCTGGAATTTATCGGAGAGGGTCGCAGAAGAACGGATCTCAGACGCTGGAACGCCTATACTACGGAGAGGTGGTGGAATCACGAGCCTTCGGATCATTATCGCGAGCTTTTCCCTATCCCTCAGCTCAGTATCTCGGCAAGCAATGTGGAACTGAAACAGAATCCGGGATATGGCGGGAACGAGATGTCTGCAGCTGATGCAGGACTGTTCAATGTTCCGGACATCGAATAGAGCCGGAGACTATTACTTCCAAACTTATCAAATTGAAAACAAATGAAGAAAATGAATGTCGTTTTAACGATACTGATGCTTTCCTCAGCCTTTCCAGGTTGTAACAGGGTGGAGCCGTTGCCTGATGGCCCGACTATCGAGAAGTCATATGTAGAGGATTGGCAGGAAGGCTGGCTGGATATCCATCAGATTAGTACCGGAAGGGGCAATGTCGCATGGATGATCATGCCGGACGGTACGACCATGCTTGTGGACATGGGCGATCTCGGGGCAGACAATTACCAGCAGGAGATAATGAATCCGAAACCTTCTGCCTCAAAATCTCCTGCCGAGTGGGTCGCACGATACATGGAACATTTCTCGGAGCCGCTTGAAAAGGGAACAAAGATAGATTATGCTTTCATCACCCATTTCCACGGTGACCATATAGGCTCGTTTGACAATACTGCCATATCCCGTCCGGGTATGTCTTACAAATTGCACGGGATTACCCATCTGGCCGAGCTGGTCGATATAGACAAGGTTGTGGACCGTGGCTGGCCGGACTATAACTATCCGACAGCAGACCAGGTATCGTCTTCGAACGGAGGACTCGGAAACTACAGGTCGTTCATGTCCCTCAGATCGGAGAGCGGCAAGCAGAACGAAAAATTCGTAGTCGGCAGTGATACGCAGTTCCCTCTGAAACATGATGCTGCATCTTATCCGGAATTCTCCGTCAGGAACGTAGCAGGAAATCTGGATGTGTGGACAGGTACAGGAAATGCAACCAGCCATATGTCTTTCTCCACCACGGACGAAAACGAATTCAGCTGCGCCATCCGTATTTCATACGGGGATTTCAGCTGGTATACCGGAGGAGATATCAAGAATGCTCTTACGGAGGATGCCATAGCCAAGGCCTGCGGTCCTACAGATGTCGTGGTCTGCAACCATCACGCCTACAAGGATGCCATGCACAGCAGTTTCGTAAGCCAGATGCAGGCAAAGGCATATGTCATTCCTGTATGGGACTACTATCATCCGGAAGCTGAACCCCTGAGATGGATGCTTTCGACGGATCTGTATCCGGGAGACCGTATGGTGTTCGCTGCCGGTCTGGTGGAGAACAACAGGATACGTCTTGGCGAGAACGGCGGGAAGATCAAGCCGGCAGGGCATATAATGATCCGTGTCTATGAAGGCGGAGATACCTGGCAGGTATTTGTTCTCAACGACTCCAGCACCGACTACGAAATCATATACAAGACAGACATTCTTCAATCGAAATAACTGAAATGGAAAAATTAGGAAATATCATTAAAGTGGCTGCTGCCGTCATACTGACGTCAGTCATATCCTGTAACAAGGATGAGCAGGTGACCGGAACTTTGGAACTGGTTTCCGACAGGATTCTGGTTTCGGATGCAGGCTCGCCTGTGGAGGTACAGCTGGATGCCAATATGGAGTGGAGGCTCGAATACGATACCGACAACGGCTGGATGTCGACCGACCTGATGGGAGGCAAGGCCTCAACCAAAAGCTTTATGGTAGAAGGCACCGAGAATGCAGGAGCATCTATCCGCTCTGAAAAAATCAGGATCTTTACTGCCGACCGGGCTTCTGAAAAGGAAATTACAGTCATCCAGCTTTCGTCATATCCGGCCATTATCTTCGAGTCGAATTCGATTATGTCGCTTATGGCTGCCGAAGCGGAATATTCGGTTTCGTTTACCGCAAATATCCCTTTCGACGGGATTGTGGCGGAAGCATCTGCGGACTGGTTGAAAAATGTAAGCATCACTGAAGACGGACATCTGGTATTTACCGCATCGGAAAATGAAACCGACGACCTGCGTCAGGGCTGCATAGAACTTTCATACGATGATGAAAACGGCAGGAGAGCAGAGGCTATCGTAAAGGTGGAACAGGCAGCTCCGAGCATATATAACTCCGCAGATGAAATAGATTTTTCAGAAGCGGCTGCGATACAGGACGGGACTGTCACCGACAACGTGTTCATAGAAGGTATCATTACCGGCATAGGAACATCATCGAACATGCCTTCGAACAGATATATCCTCCAGAGTGCGACAGGGCACGGTACAGTGGTGTTCGAGTCGTCAGGACTTATAGCCTTTACGCGTTACGACAGGGTTTCGCTTGCTCTCAAGGATACAAGGGCCGCAACAGAGACGGAGGGTGCATATTCCTACAGGGTATTCAAGGATGTGACAGTATCCCATATCCTGAAGTTCGAGGATTCCGATTTCACGGTTCCGCAGATGAGGATTGCGGATCTTACGGATGACATGACATTCAATATCGTGACGCTTACTGATGTGGAAATGGCCCTTACAGCCGGTGCATATACGAATTTCAAGACCTGCTACCCTGGAAACGAGGAACAGAAAGACCCGGAATATTTTATCGGCAGATTCCCTGACTTCTACCGGTATTATCCGGTACCGGTGCGGGACAAGGACGGTGACAGCGTCTATATGCTGACAGCTTCCGATGCTTTATGGGCACATAAGACATTGCCTCAAGGCTCCGGCACCCTCACAGGGATAGTCATGAAAGTGAAACTCACGAACTTCGACATAGACGAGAACGTTCTCTGTATCGTGCCTTTGTCTGAAGAGGATCTCGGTATGGACGAGACCGTGAACAATGTTTCGGAAGTGATAGCGGAATGGGACTGCAATCTGAAATATGAAGATCCGGACAATGCCGATTCACCGATGATATTCCCTGAGGACGAGTACAATCCTGACGGCGGACTGCTTGCCGGTCAGGCAGGAGTGGTATTCAACAAGAACGGCAATACCGGATTCCAGCAGTGGTATGCAGCGAATGTCCTCGGACATCAGGATTCATTCCGGGGAGATGTCAATCTCTCTGATGCCGCTGACGGCTGGTGGGGATCATTGTCCGACGGATATTATGGACGGGTAGCAGGAGGCGCTTTCAATTCGCAGCCGTGGAACATCGACGGGAATACGGAAGCTTATTTCTATATCGACGGCATTTCTACCGCAGGCTATACCGGACCGCTGTCTCTCCAGCTGTCCATGAA
>CALVDT010000060.1 GCA_944326385.1 uncultured Bacteroidales bacterium
CCCTTTTTGTTTTTTTTGTGTTGCATCATTGCCCTAGACTACCCCCACCCTATGGCTCCCGGCCGAGAAGTGCAACAGTCAGTGGCCCGCGGGCCACTGACTGTTGCACTTCGGTGTTGAATCTACAGGTATTTCCTGGCCGGAATGCAATTTGTGAAATAAAATATAGAAATTGCGAAATAATATATAACTTTGCCGAATTAATTACAGATATTCTTAACCAGATGAGACGAGGAATAAAAGAGAAACTCGTATTTAATTCAATTTCAATGAGTTGCCTTTTTCTGGCAACGCTTGTGCTATATCCATCCTGTTCAAAATCAGCATCCTCCGGACAAGATCCTGCCACAATGGAGTCTGTCGTGTATGCAAGCACCGGGAACGGTGTCCGTACCAGGACAATCGCGGGAGGCCCGGCCCTTGACGGGACATTGTGGTCCGAGAAGGACAGGATAAGTTTCTTCTACAGGCCGCAGGGTACGGGAGATGCCCTTGCGCAGTCCGTGATGGGTGTCTACAGGATATATCCGGACGAGACTGTCTTTACGGGGAATGTGGAATCTCTCCCGGATACTTATTATGACTGTTTCGCGGCATATCCTGTCCCGGAATCCGTTTCGGGGACTGTTGCAGTCTTCGATCTTCCTGCCGTGCAGAACGGGCTCTATGATTCCGGCATTGACGGCACGAGCCATGACATCATGGTGGCTGCCCCGGTATCGGATGTGGCTTTTTCCGGGGAAGGACAGGTAATACCTCTGGATTTTGTCCACAAGTGCCACGCTTTCAGGATACAGATACCGGAAGGCAGGAATCTGTTCGGGATGGACGTGAAGAAACTCAAGGTGGAATTTCCGGCGGAAGTGACAGGAAAGCTTTCCGTGGATCTCTCCGACCCAGCTTCTGAGCCTCTGCTTTCAGAAGGAAGCCGCACCGTCTGGCTTGACCTGACAAAGGTCCTGAAGGAATCGGAGACAGACTCTCCTGACGGGAGTTATGCGTGGATATTCACTGCGCCGGTCGATATTGACGGCGAGGTGCGCTTTACCGCTTACAGTCGTGAAAACTATCGGTCGGAAAGCATATCCGTATCTTTGACCAAGACATTGGAAGCCGGGAAAATAACTCCAGTGACGCTCACTGTGCCTGCCGAGCCGGAATATTCGTCGGTGATGCTGAAAGTGGGTGCCAACAATCTCGGGGAGGATTACATGACCGTTACGGTAAAGGCTCCGGAAGGTGCCGTATTCAGGAACGGAGCCTCGGCTGTGACTTTCGGACGTAATGAAGCGCAGGAGTATCCGATAGAGTTTTACGAGAGTGTGGATGGAGTGGAGAATCTGACGCCGATGAAGTCGGGAGACCTGACCGTGGAGTTCGAGTCGGAGCATGCGATAGTGTCTTGCGAGCCGATAAGTCTGGCGGATTTCACCTGGGGCGAGACCGGACGGACGTTCGACAGGGATGTGCCTTATCTGCTGTATGAGGATTTTTCGGGTGCGACAGAGCGCAACGGTGACAATCAGACGGAGATGCTCGACAGTTATAATCTTCCGGGGTGGTCGGCGTCGAATTACAGTATTTCGGCGGGACAATGCCTGAGGATACATATGTACGCTGGTACCATCAGTAAATTGGGAGAAGGTGATATCAGATATGGCAGAGTGGATTCTCCTGCACTGGTCAGCCTTAAGGACGGAGCAGAGGTCACGCTGTCGGTAAGCTATGATATAGGGGGAACATCTGCGTCCGGTATCAGTTCGACATTGTATGCCCTGTATTCTTTCGGTAACGATGGCCGAAGCGGTGCAGTAGCAGCCTCGGATTCTATCGGGACAGAGATGATCAAGAATGAAGATCCCGGAACTGGTGGAAGCTACACCGATCTCCCGTTTCGCAAATCCGTAGAACTGGCAGGAGCGACGAGAGATGACAGGCTTTCCTGGCGGACGGCGTACAGGTATGACTTGGGAACTTTCGGCTCGATCACAAGAAAGACTGTCTATATCTATATTGATAATATAAAGGTGCAGATAGCTCCTCAGGAGGAGGCGGAGGAATAAAAGGGCAGATCTCTCCCCTTTGTCATTCCGACCCGAGGACGCAGTCCGGAGTGGAGAAATCTGGAGGGAAGTATGTTCTTAGAAGAGAACGATGATAATGACAGCTCCCTCTCTTGCGCTCGAGATGATAAAGAAACGGCTTCGCTCGGGATGACAAGGGGAGAGGAAAGCGGAACAAAAAATGAGAATATGAAGAAGGAACATAAAATATTGATCATGATGGCGGCCGGGACGTTGTTCCTGCAGGCCTGCACCGAGACGGAGGTGGTCGTGCAGGAGGGTACGGGCAGCGTGGAATTCCGGTGCAGTACGGTGAACGGCGTGCAGTATTCCCCGGCTTCCACCAAGGCTGACGGACAGACCAGGACATTGCCGGAAGGCATCCTGCCGGAAAGTGCAGACCTGAAACTGGGCATTACGGGGCCGGACGGTTATTCGGCAGAATACGAAACCGTCGCAGCATACGATGCACCGCAGATGAGAGCGGGGGATTATACGGCAGTCTTCAGCTATGGCAACCCCGAGAGGGAAGGATCTGATGCTGCGTATTTCGAGACAGGACATCCGTTCACGGTCGTTGCACGCAAGTCCTCAGTCGAGACAGTCACCGTTCCTTTGGCGAATTCAGTAGTTTCAGTGACTGTATCGCAATGGTTTGCAGATTATTATCCTGAATATGACATAAGGATTGAAACGGAATCAGGCTATGCGATGGCCTTTTCCGGTGAAGATACTGAACCGGAGGCGGAATCGGAGCCTGTCTTTGTCAAAGCCGGTACTTCTCTCTATTTCAGCGGTACGGCAGTCAAGACAAACGGTGTCGAGGTGTCTTTCCCGAGGACGGAAATAGCCGTGACCAAGGCCCGTACATGGCAGACATTAGGCATTGACGCATCGGAAGCTGCAGGCGGAACCGTGGAAATCGTCCTGGATGACAGCGTAGTGGAGGTGAAAGAAATTTCCATAGAGCTGAATCCCGATGCCCCTGACATGACAGAGTCGGACTTTGACGGAAAATGAAACGGAAAAATTGAAAAATAAGAGATCATGAAGAATATATTCAGAACAATATCCATGTCGGCGGCGGTTATCCTGATGCTTCAGGGCTGCAAGTCCGAGAAAATAGAATATGTCACGACAGACGGCCTGTCAGGAGATGCTGTCGGCTATCTTTCGATGGCTGCATTCGACCTCCGGGTGGCAGACTATGCGGAGGAAATCACTTCGTCTTCCGTCGACCCTGTTTCAGTGACCAGGGCTGGAAAAGACTTCAATTCGACCACTGAGGCTTCCGGCGATTATGTGATACGGATACGTAATATCAAGACATCGGAAGAGCAGAAGATGACATATGCCGAATTCAAGCAGGCCGGAGACAAGCAGATTCCCCTGACTCCCGGAACATATGTCGTTTCAGCCGAATCTTCTGATTATGAGGGTTATATGTCAGATGCAGGTCTGGCCGGATGGGAATCTCCCGTGTATTACGGAGAGGTGACGGCCACGATTCTCTCCAGGAAGGAGACCGAAGTGTCCGGTATTGTGTGCCGGCTTGCCAATGTCAAGGCTACCGTATCAGTGACGCCTGATCTGGCAGGGCTTTTCATGTCCGACAGCGAGTGCGAGACGCAGGGTGCGCAGAAATTGTCGGTGACACTGTCTGCCGGCGACAATTCCCTGCAGTACGGCCGTACTGAAATGGATGCGGTGAAAGCCGGCTATTTCAAGGTACAGGACAAGCCTGTGACTCTCGATGTCGTCCTGAGAGGTCACTACAACAAAGCTGCTGCAGACGCCGAGCCGGAATATATCGATGTAAACTGGAAGACGTCGCTGCCTGACTGCAAGGCTGGCCAATGGCGCAAGATCTCCATAGGTGTGACCGGAGCTGCCGAAGGCGATGTGAAATTCGAGGTGACAGTGGAGAACTGGACATACGACGAGGTCGTGGATGTGGATGTGACCAAGCTGTATGCATTTGCAGAAGAGACGATTGAGGATGTGGACATTTCAGATGAGGATTCACCGGTCCTTACCCTTGCCGACGGAGATATTTCCAAAGGCTGTACCTTGCATTCAGGGATGTATGATGATGTCCTGAAGAAATGGAAGGAGAATCTCAGATTCATTCTCACTCCTGCAGCCGGTGCCGCCGTCAGGTCGGTATCGGTGGAGATCGGTTCGGACAATGCGGATTTCCTTGCTGCCGTCGATGCGCTCGGGGTAAGGAAGAGGACTGTCCAGGTCTATCCTGACAATTCCACCCTTTCCTCCTGTCTCCTTGTTTCCGACAATGCAGGCGTCCTGACCTTCGCCCTCAATGACAGCGGTATGACTCAGCTTTTCCAGTACAAGGGAAAGCATAGCCTGAAAGTCACGGCTGAGGATGACATGCGCAGGACCTCATACACTTGTCTGGAAATAACATGCATGGAAGGGGAGGTTTCACTCAGCGGCCCGGAGATACTCTGGACCAGTTCAGACGGCTCCATAGACTATGATTTCGACAAGGAATATGTGATAGACGAAAACCTCCAGGTGGCGATAAAGGTATCTTCGGAAAGCCGTTTTACGGAGTTCGATGTTGTGATTGACAGTGATATCCTGACAGGGGAGGTTCTCGGGGCTGTCGGACTGTCGGATAATCTGGATCTGATAAATCCGGGAACAGCGGAATCCATGTTGAACCAGCTCGGATTCCCTACAGGCACCGATGTGACTTCACGCCAGGAAGTAAGCTTCGACATATCCGGCTTCCTGACCATGATAGAGGGGCTTGCACAGGGAGGCGGCACTTACTGCAATTTCAGACTTGTCGTTTCAGACGGCAATGGCACTACCGAAAAGACCATACAGCTGAAAGTGCGGCAGGCAGAATGAATTTCAAGACAAAACAGAGACTGATGATGATTTTGAACCATATATTGAAACCGTTTCCGGTGCTTCCGGGCGTCGTTTCGGCAGCACTTGTGTTTGCCGGCTGTACCCAGAAGGAGCTTGTGGAGCCCGAAATGAAAGAGGGGACAGGCTGTCTGAGCGTGGAGATTTCTTTGCCGCAGACCAAGGCTGATGCCGGTGCGGAATATAATGCATTGGACTACAGTACCGTGCGGATTTTCAGCATAGTCCGGGATACGGACAATGAGATAATTTCCGAAAACCTTGTCAGGAAATACAGGCCTGCATCGAAAATGCCGGCAAGTCTGTATCTTGCTGCCGGAGAGTATAAGATTACCGTGGAGGCCGGGACAGAGGAGGAGGCTACCTTTACGGACAGGACTTATTACGGAGAGGAGGTCTTCATCCTCGAAGCCAACAGGAACAAGTCTGTGAAAGTGACCTGCGGGATCACCAATGTCGTGGTGAAGGTCGTGTTCGACCAGACTGTGAAGACTGCCTTTGACAAAGGATACAAAGTGTATGTGAGCGCTTCGGATACGTTTTCTGAAGACGATGCCGAGGCCGGGAGAGTGCCGACTCTCGGATTTACTGAAGACAGGACAGGGTATTTCATTCTCCCTGATGGAGTGTCGGATCTTTCATGGGGCTTCTTCGGCAGCAGTTCGGATGAAGCCATAGATGCCAAAGGGACAGCATCCGGTGTGATAGACTCTCCTCAGCCTGGGATGCAGTATACGTTGACCTATAAATATTCCAAGGATGCGGACGGCTACCTTCTGACTACATCGGTGCAGGTGGCGGACTATGACGAATTGTGTGAAGACCAGTTCGTGTTCAGCCCTCAGCCGGTGATAACGGCCGACGGATTCTCGTTCGACGAGACTCTCCTGCTCCATGACAAGCCGATAAAGGTGAATATCAGTGCCATAAATCCTTTGTCCGGAATAACTGTGACGGTTGGCGACCAGACCTTCACGGCGATGGACGGCGGTGCGGCATCGGAGACTGATGCGGTACAGGGGATGGAATTGACTGTTACGGACGAGTACAATGCCACGCTTGCATTGCTGCCGGAGTTCTCGTCCAATATCGCCGGCGGCTTGCATCAGTTCGTTTTCGAGGTCAAGGACAGCGGAAATGCCGAAGTCTCCAGTCAGGTGGATGTCATCTCCTCGGGAGCGTCGGATCTTGTTTGCGGGGATTTGTGGTTCGGGAATGCGACCTTGGAAGCCGTAGTGACGGATCCCGATGCGTCCGATGTGAAGATACGCTACCGGGAATCGTCCGTGGAGGATTGGACAGAAACAGCGATGACAAAAGCGGCTGAAGACTACACCTACACGGCTGATGTCACGGGTTTCACTGTCGGCAGGACATACGAGATCCAGCTGACGGTCGGGGAATCACCGGTCGGAAAACCTGTCCGGATGAGCACGGAGAAAGGTGTGCAGATGCCGAATGCCGGATTTGAGGAGTGGGGGACTTTTGACGTCGTATGCCCGTACTCGAGCGAGGACAAGGCCTTCTGGGGCACAGGAAACAAAGGAGCCAGCATGGCTTCAGTGACATTGACCGACAAATCAGCTGACATTCGCCCGGGGTCGGAAGGAACTTATTCGGCAAGGCTTGAATCCAAGGATGCCAAGGTGTTCGGAATCGGGAAATTCGCCGCCGGGAACATCTTTGTGGGCAAATTCGGTACGACAGATATCTCCTCCATGTCCGGTACGGTGGAAATGGGCAGGGCATTTGAGTTCAATGCCAGACCGCAGTCATTGAGAGGATGGTACAAGTATACGCCAGGCGGTTCCACGGACAAGGGCAGGATTTTCGTCTGTCTTGTCCGGATGGACGGTGACAGGACATCGCACACCGTAAATACCAATGAGGCTTATATCGATGCGACATCCTTCGATCCCAAGGATGAATTCCTGTACACGGACAAGAACGATTCCGAAACGAAGGAGGGGCATATCATCGGCTACGGGGAACTGATGTTCGAGACTTCCGTCAAGGACTGGGATGAGTTCGAGATTCCGATAACCTACCGGGAGAAATATGCAGATGAAAAGCCGAATGTCCTGATGGTCACTGCTACAGCCAGCTGGCGGGGAGACTATTTCGATGGAGAGGTCGGCAGCCTCATGTATCTGGACGACCTGGAATTCGTATATTGAAACATGTTGGATAGATGAAAAGGACTTTTATAATATTGTTGCTTGCCGTGCTTCCGGTGTTCTCCGTTCTTGCGGACGAGGCGGAAAAGCCGGTGCCGGTCAAGCCGGACAAGTCCCATCGCGGGCTTGTCAACATGTCGAAGATGTTCGTCCCCAAAGGACAGTGGCTCACCGGACTGAGCGCATCGTTCTCCACCCACAGCAACGATATGTACAATATCGTCATTATAAATGATGTAGCCTCGGCAGGATATACGGTGAACGTTTCTCCCATGCTCGGCTATGCCATCAGGGACAATCTGATAGCCGGCATCAAGTTCGGCTATTCGAGGAATCTGCTCAGGCTGGATGAAGGCGGGATAAGTATCGGAGGCGACTCCGGCTTGTCTCTGAATGCGGAGAACTACTATTCCCTGAAACACACGTATGAAGGTTCGATGTTCCTGCGCCGGTACATACCTTTCGGCTCGAACATGCGTTTTGCCCTTTTCACGGAAGCCCAGCTGGTCTTCGGAGGCTCTCAGGCCAAGTATCTTGCCCATGTCCCTGTCGACGGCACGTATGAGACAAGTTTCTCTACATCCCTGAACGTCACACCGGGAATCGCTGCATTCATTACGAACGACGTGGCGCTGGAACTGAATGTCGGGATGATGGGTGTGACCTTCAAGACAGTAAGGCAGACACATAACCAGGTGGAGGCCGGAAAGAGAAACGAGAGCCTTATGAACTTCAAGATCAATCTTCTGAGTATAGGTCTGGGACTTGCGATTTATTTATAGGAGAGACATCATGAAGAATTTCATCATATCTTTATTGTTTATATCGGTATCGGCTGTGCCTGTCCTGTCAATGGACAAGGACGATGTGCTTATCCTCGAACACCCGGATTCGCTTGCCGTGGCAGAGGATACGGCCGGGACTGCCGAGCTGCATATCAAGGACAGATTCCTTCCTGTTTCACGGAGGATAGACCGCGGGATCAATGCCATTACCTATGTCTACAAAAAAGAGATTGCCGTCGGCATAGACGTTTCATACGGTACGCTTTCCAGTGACGACACCAATCTCATGCTTCTTCTCGACAATCTGGACTTCAAGGGCAGCGTATTCACAGTGAACCCTTCCGTAGGCTATTTCTTCAGGGACAACATGTGCGTGGGGACAAGATTCGGATACACCAAGGTGGACGGGAATCTCGGGAATGTCTCCCTGAATCTCGGCTCCGATGACATGAATCTTTCGTTGTCCGACATCCTCATGAGAAGCCAGGTCATGAACATGGGAATGTTTCTCCGTTCATACGCAGGAGTCGACCCGAAGGGAGTCTTCGGCCTTTTCGCAGAGCTGGAGCTCATGTACAAGACCGGGAATTCGATATTTTCATATACGACGGCTTCAGGGCCGAATACGACCAACACCAACAACCATCAGCTCCGTCTCGGCATCAGTGCCGGAGTGGCTGTCTATATCATGCCAAAGATATGCTGCAACCTATCTTTCGGGCTCGGAGGAATATCATTCAACAAGATAATCCAGCATGATGCCGCCGGACAGTATACAGGCGGCAGGACGGCCACGAGCATGAACTGGAAACTGAATCTGCTGGATATCGGTATAGGTTTCAATGTACATCTCTAACAGTTTGACTATGTTCAGGACATTTAAATACATTATGGCCGTGGCAGTCGCGGCCGCATTGCAGGCATGTATCCGCAACGATATCCCTTATCCGGTGGTGGAACTTGCCATAACCTCCGTCAGCGGGGAGGGCTTCACCTGCAGCTCTTCCGACATAGATGCCAAGGAGCGGACAGCCGTCATCCGTCTGGACGAGACGACGGATATCTCGAATGTCGTGATTTCAGAGGTGGGGATGACCGAGGGAGCGGTATCCGACGTGACATTCCCCGGGACATTCGACATGCGGTCGGAGCTTCACGTCATACTTGAGATGTACCAGCAGTATGAATGGACAATTGTTGCGGAACAGGAAATAAGTCGGGCATTCAGGGTAGAGGGGCAGATAGGCAACGCGGAAATCGACGAGGAAAACCGTACGGTGAAAGTTACCGTTCCGGATTATCTGGAGGTCAAGGATCTGGAGATACTGGAAATGAAACTCGGTCCGGAAGGCATTACAGGGATGGACCATAATGTAGGGGAGACCTTGTGGTTCGATACTTACGGCATAGTTAGAGTTCAGTACCGGGATGTGCAGGAGGACTGGTACATTTATGTGGAACTTACCGATATTCTTGTGAATATCAGTTCTGCAGTTCCTGGAACACGTGTCATGTGGCTGACAGGAAGCGGGGTTCCAGATACCGATCTGGGATTCAGATACAGGAAGGCAGGGGAGAGTGTCTGGACGGATGTGGCAGACGAGGACATTACCGTCGATGGCGGTACGATGGAGGCGTACACCGGTGGCCTGGATCCGGAAACGGAATATGAGGTACAGGCATATTCCGGAGAGAACGTTTCGGAGCCGGTGACTTTGACGACAGGGGCTGATGTCCAGCTGCCGAATATGGGATTCGACTACTGGCATCAGCAGGACAAGGTGTGGTATCCGGCTCTGGAAGACGGCATCCATATCTGGGACTCCGCAAATCCCGGGTCGGCGACTTTCGGATTCTCTCCGACTACTCCTTCAGATGATGTGGCAGTATCAGGTGACAGGAAAAGGGCGGCCCGGCTCGAAACCTTGTATGCAGTGATCAAACTGGCTGCAGGAAACCTGTACACAGGGAAGTTCGGCGGTATTATCGGCGCATCGGGAGCTTATCTGGACTGGGGTGTCGAGTTCCAGGAACGTCCGACAGCGCTGAAAGGATGGTATAAATATCTGCCGGAACTTATCGATGAAGCAGATGCGGCTCATTCATCGTTGAAGGGAAAGCTTGATACATGCCAGATACAGATATTGCTGACAGACTGGGAGAAGCCGTTTACGGTCAACACTGTGGAAGGCGATTTCGTCGATTTCGAGGGGGATGACATTCTGGCCTACGGTAAATTTGAACCGAAGGTATCCGAGGACATGAAGGAGTATGAGGAATTCCTGATACCGTTGGAGTACCGCGACCTGACTCGTAAGCCGACATATATAGTGATAACCGTCTGCTCAAGCAAGTACGGAGACTATTTTACCGGGGGTGTAGGCAGCACTCTGTTCGTGGATGAGTTCGAGTTGCTTTACGACAAACAATAGCTCTGGCGGCCGCAAAAGGGAAATTTCTGCGATACGCTTGATTCAGAAATCCTCATTTACAGGAGTAAACTCCGGTTTCCTCATCTTCGCAAGCCTTGAAATTCCTCCTTTTGCGTCTGCCAGAGAGAATCCGCCTTACGTGTCATTCCCGGAGGATGAAGTCCGGTCGGGATGACGAAAGGACCCGGCTGCGGCTATTCGTTGTGGTAGATGTTGACCACCTCGCCCTTCCGGTTGATGTACTTTATGGTCTCCGGATTGTGAAGTATGAGGTATTTCTCCACGTCCTCCTTCCTGATCTTGCTCATGAGCTCGATGTCCTCATAAAGAGTGCGTGAATTCTTGTAATAACCGGCAAATCCAGTAACCGTGACGCTGTACTTGCCTCCTTTCTTCTCCACCTTGTAGACCATGTCCACGAGAATGTCTATGTCGTTCCCGGTTATGGCCTTGTATTTGGCCTCCTGCATGGCCTCGGACTGTGTCTTGCATTTGCGGGAAGTCTCGGTGATTCTCTTGGTGTAATCCACATCCACGTCCACCACTGTCGGAGCCGTGATGATGTTTTGTCTGTCGACAAATACTTCGCGTGCTGAATATTTGTATGTCGAACAGCTGCAAAGGCATACTGCCGCGGCAAGAGTGATTATCGATGTTTTTTTCATGGCTTTGAAAATCAGAAATTAAAACGAAGACCTATACCTGACTGTGTGCCGCCCATGGATACATTGAGATCCCTGTCTGCATTTTTCATGCGCTTGGAGCCGATGCACCACATCGGGATACCTGCGACCACCGCTGCGGAACCCATGACCATGAAAGCCACACCGGCATCCAAAGCGCTCTGATCATAGTAATAGTAGCTGCCGTATCCCGTGTAGTAGTATTCAACCGAATTCACGGCCGTGAAATAGCATGGCAGGCCTATGGCAAAGGTGGAGAGAACTCCGGCCGCGGTAAGTCCTATTCCGGCATTGCGCATCCTCTTTGACTTCAGGAAATCGAATTCCCTTACAGGCCGTTTCTGCATTTTTGGAGCGAATGCCAGGGGTTTCATGTCTGATTCTTTTTTGACGGAAGGTGCTGAAGAATTGATGTAGTATATGTCTCCGGTGCCGTGGTTGTAGTAGTATTTGGCGAAATCAGGGTCGTAGAGCAGTTTGTATTTTTCAATATCCTCTTTTTCGTACTCCTTGACTGCGTCCACAAATGCTTTGGTTTGCTTGTATTTGCCTGCAAATCCTGTGACCGTGGCCTTGTACTTTTTCTGGGGCTGGAGCGGTTCGCGCACTATCTTGAAGATAGGGTCGATGATGACATCGATGTCATTGTCCATGAGACAACGGTGTTCCGCTTCCTTCACGGCATCGTTTTTCGTGAGCTGGAAATCGGATGTCGCGGTCACGACCTTTCCGTAGTCCGGAACTATTTCCACAGCGATTTCCTTCGTGCCGACCGTCTGCCGGTCCACGCCTAATGTGCGGGCAGTGTACTGGTAGGTGGAACACCCTGTCAGCACGAATGCCGCAACTAATGGCAAGATGATTTTTTTCATAAGTGATAATATTAATGAATAGTGTGTCAAATCAGGAGCGTTATGTAGCCCGTTACCAGAGCTACGGCGAAGTTTATGAGCTTGGCTGCAACGAAACTCTTCTTGCTTTCCGCCAGAAGAGGGAGTGACGAATGTCCGTCCTGTGAAACGGAGCTTGCAAGAAGCACAGGCAGAGGCACGATTCCGCTTGCATACAGCGTCACGAATATAAGATGAGGTCCGGATTCGGGAATCATTCCGATGGCTGCAGCAAGCAGGATCATCAAAGCGGTGTTGTCGCTTATCCAGCCGCTGATGTCCATGTACCTCATCCCGAAACCAACGACCAGAAGCACTCCGAAAGTCCATGCGAATATCGTGGGAAGGTGTTTTTTCACTATGTGGTCCCACATATGCCTTTCCACATAATGGTCGGATGCGAATATCAGGAAACAAAGCACTATGATGCTGAGCCCGGCAAACAGATACTGCATCCATTTTTCATCAAGAAGGTCGAGACTTCCCGGCTTTCCCGGTCCAGGGACTTCCGCATGTCCGTGATCCAGCACACCGGCAGCAAGGGCGGCTATGAAAACGAGCACACCAAGGAACATCACCACACGTTTCCATGACAGGCTTCTGGTATTGGAGACATGCTCGTGTACCTCGAAATCCTGCTTGCAGTGCGTGTCCGCGACGAGTCCGGTTTCAAGGCCATGTTTTTCAATCCTTATTCTGTCGCATACGAAATCGGTGACAAGACCGCTTGCCACTGCTATCAGGAACAGAATCGCAAATATCATCAGCGCCTTGTCGGGAACCATCGCCACAATCATGAAGGCTTCATCTCCTGATGAAGCTACCATCATGGCTATCAATGCCCCGAAACTGATCATCCTGTGGGTGTACAGGGACACGGATGCGAATCCACCGATGCACCCCGGGATGGATCCGAGCAGGGCTGAGAATATGACCTGACCTGTCCTTGTCTTTTTCAGACCGCTGAAAAGGGACCCTCTGGATTCTATGTTCAGTGACTCTATCAGCATCATCATGACCACCACAAGACCTGTAATCAGGATGGAGTTTCTCAATATGTCGGTAAGCAGATGGACCATTCCAGTTTCTTATTCTATCCAGCCAGAGACGAAGAGGTTGACGATGGGTCTGGAGGGGGAGTTCGTGGTAAGTGTCGCTATCACCAGCATTTCACCTTCCGGCATGTCCGACGTGTCTATGGAGATGCTGACATTGCCTTTGTATCCGGACTTCACTGCATCTGGCAGTACAGCTTCGGCCTCGGGATAGTCTATGTCTGCCTTGTATATCCTGAATTCTTCCTTGCCGACATTGCTGAACGAGAAGGCTCCGGTCGCTGTCGCCCCTTTCCTGATCTTGCCTACCGAGCAAGTGCTGTTGGCGAATACCGGTCTGGATCCGTCTGCGCGTTCTTCTGCAGTCAGGTCACTGAAATCGGCTGTCGTAAAGGCATAAATGGACAGCCGTTTCCCTGCTCTTTTCCCGTCCATGACAGGCGTGGCGTAATAGAAATTCTTCCCCCAGACATTCTCCTGTGCCCTTACTGTGAATCTGAGGCTGGCAGTGCCTCTTGCCGGGATAGGGTTTGGCGTGACTTCCAGGCTCAATCCTCCGGACACATCTTCAAATGAGACTTCCACAGGCGAATCAGAGAGATTGGCAATGCTGGTTTCATCGCTCCTTTGGCCGCCTTGTTCGATATTGCCGCATCTGAGGTCGAGACTTTTGACCCCTGTCTGCAGCAGTCTTTCAGGATATAGTTCCTCCAGACTCATCTGTTTTTCATGGGCGATGCCGCGGAGTCTCAGGACCACGGGCTTGCCGATACCCGATATGTATGCCGTAAGTGTCTTGTCGAATGGATAAGGCCCTTCGTCGTTGGTATAGGTGGCCGATATGGTTCCTGACCCTCCTGGTCTTACCGGTTCTCTTGTCCATTCGACATCGGTGCACCCGCATGATGTGACCACGTTGTAGATCACTACAGGCTTGTCGCTGATGTTCTTCATGGTGAATGTGCACTCCAGCGGCCCGTCGCTGAGCATGACATCCCCGAAATTGTGTATTGTCTTGTCGAATTCCACGATGTCCCCGATCTTCACCTGCCCATATCCGATACTGGATGCCCCTGCAAGGCACAGGATAATGAGCAGACATTGAAGACCCCTCTTGTTCAGAATACATTCCATGATATCTCAGTTTGATGCTGATGGCAAATATAGCGATTAAGCGAGCACAAAGGCAAAATAATTTTGACTTTGTCGAGCGTGAGCCATATGTGGGCACGCAGTGACCAAATATAGCGATAAACGCGGGCAAAATAATTTTGACTTTGTCGAGCGTGAGCCATATGTGGGCACGCAGTGACCAAATATAGCGATAAACGCGGGCAAAATAATTTTGACTTTGTCGAGATGGCGGGTCAAAGGGGTACTTTCTGCGTTATACTTGATTCGAAAATCCTCATGTATACCAGTACACTCCGGTTTTCTCATCTTTGCAGGCCTTGAAATTCCACCTTTTGACCACCCTCTTTCCCGCGATCAAAAACGCAATCAAAACATTCCACGATTATTTGAATTTTAAAAATATTCAGATAAATTTGTATCCTGTTCCGGACGGAACGGAATAAAAGTCACACGGAACATTAACAATTTAAAAGGAATAGAACTATGGCTTACAAAATTTCTGATGACTGCGTAGCATGCGGTACCTGCCTTTCAGAGTGCCCTTCAGGGGCTATCAGCGAAGGTGACATCTACAAGATCGATCCTGCTCTCTGTGTAGATTGCGGCACATGTGCAGATGCCTGCCCTATGGGTGCCATTTCACCGGCAGAGTAATCTTACCCGGAGTAGCAGACAGCAAACTCAAAGGCGACGCTTGATTTCTGATTCAGGCGCCGCTTTTTTTCATATCAAGCTGTCGTGTTTTATTTCCTGCGACCAGTACCGCTTTTGCTGTGGTATTGGTAGTGGTCGAGGATGATTTGCTGCGACCAGTACCATTTTGGTTGCGATTTTGGTAGTGGTCGAGGATGATCTGCTGCGACCAGTACCGCTTTTGCTGTGATTTTGGTAGTGGTCGGTGGTGATATGTTGCGACTACTACCAGTTTTGCTGGTATATTGGTAGTGGTCGGGAATTCACTGCTACAGTGGTACACCACCATTGGAATGCACAGCTGCAGGAATAGACTGCAGCGGGAATGGTTCGGACAGCAGGAAAGTTTCCAGTGCTGAAAAACAAAAAAGTGACTCAAAAGGGAAATTTACGCGTAAAGCAGAAAGTACCCCTTTGAGTCACTCTTTCATTTGCCGGTAAGGACTATCTCCTTGCCAGCTCGCCGTCTATGTAGAATTGTCCGGCTTCACCGGCCTTCCTGAGCTTCTCGACGATTCCGGAAGCGGTAGCCTCTTCTTCCACCTGCTCGCGGACATATCCCCACAGGAAGTCCTGGGTAGCCTTGTCCTTTTCAGCAGAAGCCACATCCACAAGAGAATTGATCAGCTCAGATACGTGACACTCATGTTTGTAGACATGCTCGAATACCTCAAGATAAGTACCCCAGCCGTCAGGAACTACATCTATCATTGAGACTTTGGCAGTACCACCCCTCTTTATGAGATAGGCGGCCATGTCAGTCGCGTGCTCCCTTTCCTCTTCGGCCTGCTTTGCAAGCCAGTGTGCAGCACCGCTCCAGCCTTCCTTTTCCATATAGAAAGACATCTGGAGATAAAGATTCGATGACCACAGCTCTGCCGTGATCTGGTCGTTGATGGCTTTTTGAAGATTTTCAGTGATCATATTCCGAATATTTTGGTTATGCTTGTCAAGAGCCGCAATATCGATGCCGAAATCTGTCTGTTGACAAAATGTCATGACCTTCGGACGCATTTCACGATTAAAATCCTAAATTTACGATTGAAAATATGTTATTCGGAAAACAATGACAATATGGCAAACACTTTCAAGGATACCATCACATTCGGCGACGCGGAGAGACTTGCCGGCCCCATGCAGTTCAATATCATGTTCAAACCGGCCGGTTCGCTCTGCAACCTCGACTGCAGCTATTGCTACTATCTCGACAAGGCTGCGATCTACGGAGGCCGCGAACCTGTCATGTCATACGATGTGCTCGAGACCTGCATCAGGGAATACATTCAGGCAAACGATGTCAAGGATGTCACATTCAACTGGCATGGAGGCGAGCCCCTCATCCTCGGTCTCGACTTCTACCGCAAAGCCGTGGAACTTGAACTGAAATACTGCGGAGACAAGCGGATTCACAATACCATACAGACGAACGGGACTTTGATGACACCGGATTTCGCGGCTTTTTTCAAGGACAACGCGTTTCTCGTAGGCATATCCCTGGACGGACCGCGGGACATTCATGACAAATACCGCAGAGACAAAGGCGGTGCCCCGACATTCGATAAAGTGCTGCAAGCCATTGACATCATGTACAGGTACGGAGTCGAATACAATATCATGTCCACGGTGAACAAGGAAAGCGAAGGCAGGGGACTTGAGGTCTATTCATTCCTGAAGCAGCTCGGCACCCGTTTCTTCCAGTTCATGCCAGTTGTGGAGCATGTCAGATTCCCGTTGTCGGACGCGGGAAAGATACAGAAAAAGGCGAGGCCGTATATCGTGGATCCGGCGACCGAAGGCGCATCGATTGCCCCATGGTCAGTCCGGCCGCGCGCATTCGGCGGATTCCTTTGCGATATCTTCGACTATTGGGTAAGGAACGATGTGGGACGCTGTTTCGTGAACCAGTTCGACTCCGCTCTTGCGAACTGGTGCGGGGCCCAGCCCGGGACATGCGCCTATGCCGAGACCTGCGGCGGGAATTCCGTGATAGAACATAACGGCGACCTGTACCCGTGCGACCATTTCGTCTATCAGGGATACAAGGTGGGCAATGTGACGGAAACCCCTCTCAGGGAACTGATGGGTTCAGCCCTACAAGCCAGATTCGGGATAGACAAAAGGAACGGACTGCCGTACAAATGCATGAAATGCCAGTATTTCTTCGCCTGTCACGGAGAATGCCCGAAACACAGGTTCAACAAGACGGAATCAGGGGAGACCGGTCTGAATGCATTGTGCGAAGGATACCGGATGTTCTTCTCCCATATAGCACCGTACATGGACAAGATGAAAGAACTCCTGCTCCGGAAGGAAGCTCCCGCCGGCGTGATCCCATGGGCCCGTCTGCGTCCTTTGAAATGATTATACCTTCATGAGGGCGGCGGTCATTCCGCCTTCATGGACAGTTCTATCCAGCGGTTCTCCAACTCTTCGGTCTGCGCTATTATGGCCCCGATTCTTTCGGAAGCCTTCTGAAGCCGGTCATACGGGAGATTTCCGCTGCTGATGCTTTCCTCCAGCTCAGCCTTTTCCTTTTCCATATCCGACAGGCTTTTCTCTATCTGCTCCAGCTCCTTCTGTTCCTTGTATGTGAGTCTGGCTTTCCTGACCGGCTGGGCAGGGCCTGCCGTCTTGTCCTTCTGCGGCTTTTCCTTGGGAGCAGGCTTCCGGCTGGCTTCATAGTCTTTCATGAATTCCCTGTATTCGCTGTAGCTGCCTATGAAATCCTTTATGACCCCGTCCCCGCAGAATACGAAAAGATGGTCCACAAGCCTGTCCAGGAAATGCCTGTCATGCGAAACGATGATGAGCGTACCAGAAAATTCCTTAAGGTATTCCTCAAGGATATTCAATGTGACTATGTCCAGGTCGTTTGTAGGTTCGTCGAGGATGAGCAGATTCGGCTTCTCTTTCAGGATAGTGAGCAGGTAAAGCCGCCGTTTCTCTCCTCCGCTGAGCTTCTCCACCTTGCTGTTCAGCATGTCGTGCGGGAACAGGAAACGGCCGAGAAGATATGTGTCATTCACTATGTCGAGAACCGTATCATCGGGATTGAACGACATCCCGGTCTGCCTGTAGTAGCCTGTCTTAAGGGATTCACCACGCTCTATTATGCCGCTGAGCAGCCCTCTCGAGTCTTCCTTGCTTCTTTTCATGTACTCTTCAGGATCCGTGCAGACCATTTCCGGGGTATAGTTCCCGGTCAGAAGATTTATGAATGTGCTTTTCCCGGCACCGTTCCTCCCTACGATCCCGACTTTCTCGTATCTCTGGAAGTTGTATGAAAAATGGCTGACATAGCATTTGTCCCCGTAATGGAAGGACACGTCCTTGCAGTTGATGATCTTTGACCCGAGCCTTGAAGACTCCTTCACGTCTGATAGGGACAATGTCTTTTCAGTATAGACCTGTGATGCCCTGTCCTTCAGTTCGTGGAAAGCATCGATGCGGTATTTCGCCTTGCCTGTCCTTGCCTGCGGCGTGCTTCTCATCCATTCCAGTTCCCGGCGCAGGATATTCCTGACCTTGTCTGTCTCGGCATTGTAGCTGGCTATCCTTTCCGATCTTTTCTCGAGGTAGTTCTGATACCCGCCCTTGTAGATATAGACAGCCCCGCGGTCAAGTTCCATGACCGTGTTGCAGACGTGGTCCAGAAAATACCTGTCGTGCGTGACCATCAGCAGCGTGCATCTTGCCCTTGACAGCCAGCCTTCGAGAAATTCGATGGCGTCTATGTCGAGATGGTTGGTAGGCTCGTCCATGATGAAGAAATCGGCTTCTGTCGCCAGCATTTCGGTAATGGCGACCCTCTTTATCTCTCCGCCGGAAAGCCCTTTCATCTTCCTTGAGAAATCCGCCAGTTTGAAACTGGTCAGGAACTGCTTGACTCTCAGCTCATACTGCCACAGCCCTTCATCGTCGAGCCCTTCGGTGAATCCTGAACTGTGAGTCATGATCTGGTCGAATATGCTCATTTCAGGATCAAAATCGTATTCCTGCTCGAGAAAGGCTATCCTGATGTCTTTCAGGAAAGTGATCTTGCCTCCGGAATCGGACTTGTCCTTTCCCGCCAGTATCTTCAGCAGGGAAGTCTTTCCAGTCCCGTTCGGTGCGATGAGCGCGATCTTGTCTCCTTCGTTGATATTGAATCCGATCTTCTCGAACAGCACCTTCGTCCCGTATGCCTTCGAAATGTCCTCGATCTGTAAATAGCTTGCCATCTCCTGTTATCTGAAGAATTTGTCCACATCCTTCACGACCTCCGGCAGCGCGAATACCGCCACCCTGTCATATGCTTCGATTTCGGTATCCCCCACGGCGATGAAGGATTCGTTCCCGCGTATTACACCTCCTATTATGGCATTCTGAGGGAAACTCAGATCCTTCAGCTTTCCCTTCGTGATCCAGCTGTCCGGAGCTACGACGAATTCCAGGATCTCGGCGTCCGTGCCGCTCATGTATTTGACGAAATGCACCTTGTCGCTGAGGGTGAACTTGAATATCCTTCCGGCAGTGATCAGTTTCTTGTTTATGACAGCATCCACTCCCATCCCCTCGGCGAGTTTTATGTATTCGAGGTTTTCCACCTCCGCTATAGTCCTTCCCACTCCCAGTTTCTTTGCGGCTGCGCAGGTGAGGATGTTGGTCTCTGTACTGCTGGTCACGGCTACGAATGCGTCATAGTCCTTGACCGACTCTTCGGCAAGGGTATCGGAATTCCTGCCGTCGCCGTTGACCACTATGACATTGTCAGGAAGGCTTTCGGAAAGCTCGATGCATCTTTCTTTCTTCATCTCGATGATCTTTATGCTGTCGATCTGCTTTGCCATCTGCTTTGCCACCATTTCGCCTATCGGGCCGCCTCCGAGTATCATCAGGTTGTTCACCTCTATATTGCTTTTCCCAATATATTTCATCAGGTCCGGCATGCCTTCCCTGGTGGCGATTATGAACACGAGGTCGTGGTACTTGAATTTCGTGTCCACCTTCGGGATTATGGTCATGTTGTTCCGGGAAATAGCCACTACCCTGAATGTCAATGTCTCGGAAGGAAGCGCTGCAGCGAATTCCCCGACCCTCATGTCGATCACGGGGGAGTCCTCCTCGAGCTTGAATACGGCCATCTGCAGTTTGCCCCGTGCAAAGTCTATGGATTCCGCCGATGCGGTCCTTTTCAGGAGTTCGATTATCTCGTTCGCGGCTATTTTCTCCGGATAGAACATCAGGTCTATACCCATCTGGGTGAACAGCAGCTTGTTCTCATATGACAGGTACTCCTCGTTGTCGATCCTTGACGTGACTTTCTTCGCCCCCATCTTCTTCGCGAGGATCGCGCTTACTATATTCACCTCCTGAGCTTCGTCCGGACATACAGCTATGAACAGATCGGCATCTTCCACGCCGGCTTCCTTCAATACCGCAATCGACGACGGATTCCCTTCCACCGTGATGATGTCGCTGTATTCGGACAGCATCATCAGACGTTCTTTCTTCCAGTCGATGACGGTTATGTTGTTGGAGTTGTTGCTCAGCATTTTTGCGAGGTGGGACCCGACGTCCCCGGAACCTGCTATTATTATTTTCATTGTATGTTGGAATTTACTTTCTGGAAAATCCTTTTCCCGTAGAACAATGCGTATGGTATGATCCAGCGGCCGGACATGCCTTTCACGTCTGCCCGGCTGCCGTATTGCCCGAGATATTCTGAAATATCCCGCCCGGAGACATGCCCCCTGGATTTCATGAAGTCACGGTGCGCCTTTATGACAGCACTGCAGTACTTCCATCTGAACGTCAGGAGATATACCAGCCACGCGGCCCCGTCCATCAGCATCCTCGTGAAAATGATCCTTCCTGCCTTTTTCAGGCTTTTCACGGCACATTCGCTGATGTCGTTCCCGTCCTTGTACATCTGCAGGGCGATGGTCCTGGCAAGATTCTTCTTCAACATCAGAAGGTTGTTCCTGTAGTTCAGGTACAGTTTCGCAGGCGAGTCGTTCGGCAGGCTGCCTCCTCCGATGTGGTAGACGGTGGATGCCGGCACGGTGGTGACTTTGTAGCCTGCCAGCTGGGCCCTCCAGCACAGGTCTATCTCCTCCATATGGGCGAAGAATTTCTCGTCCAGGCCTCCGAGACTTCTGTAAAGCCGGGCTCTTACCATGAGGCATGCACCGCTCACCCAGAACACGTCAGACGGTGTGTCGTATTGTCCCCTGTCCTGTTCCACGCGCTTGAGCACTCTGCCTTTGCAGTACGGATAGCCGTATTTGTCTATGAATCCTCCCGCAGCACCCGCGTATTCGAACATGTCCTTTTCGTAATATGAATGCAGCTTCGGTGCACAGATCCCGCATTCCGGGTGGGAATCCATCCATTCCACAAGCGGCTCCAGCCAGTGGGCAGGCACTTCTATGTCGGAGTTCAGGAGTACGAAATACTCGGCGTCGAGCTGCATGAGCGCCCTGTTATAGCCTCCGGAGAATCCCCAGTTCCTGCTGAAGATCATGGTCTGCACTTCCGGGAATTTCCGTTTCAGCATCTCTGCCGAACCATCTGTGGAAGCATTGTCCGCCACTATCACGGCCACATCTGCCCCCGCTGATTCAAGCAGTGGCGGAAGGAATTTCTCCATCAGTTTTTCACCGTTCCAGTTGAGTATGACGACAGCAGTTTTCATCATTCGATGTCTTGGCTCTGCAAATTTAGGATTTTTATGATATTTAACGACGGATTCCATCAATTCTTACACACAGAAAGAGACTGCGCCAAAATTTGTCATTTTGACACAGTCCCTTTCTGTGACCCCAACAGGATTCAAACCTGTAACCTTTTGATCCGTAGTCAAATGCTCTATTCAGTTAAGCTATGGGGCCGGATTCAGGCTGCTGCCTGATATTTTCTAAGCGTTCTCCTCTTTGAGGATTGAAAGCTTCTTCTCCTTGATTCTAGCCTTTTTGCCGGAAAGCTGTCTGAGGTAGAAGATCCTTGCCCTGCGGACTTTGCCGACTTTGTTAAGCTCTATGGAATCGATGAACGGTGAGGCAAAAGGGAAAATCCTTTCAACACCTACTCCGCTGGAAATCTTCCTGACAGTGAATGTCTTTGTGGCAGGAGAAGCACCTCTGAGCTGGATAACGACCCCTTTGAATTTCTGGAGTCTTTCCTTGTCGCCTTCCTTGATCCTGTATGTGACTGTGATTGTATCACCAGCCTTGAATTTCGGGTATGTTGCCACTTTCTCGTTGGCAAATGCCTGTTCTACTACTTTTATTAAATCCATCGCTAAATTCTTTATGGCAACATTGCGCATTTCTGACACGGCGCAAGAGGTTGCTTTATTTTTGGGACTGCAAAGGTACTAATATTTTCCCACTAACCAAATTTTTTTGAAAAAACATTGTCCTGACATCGAAAATATTTTCAGAACATGTTCCGCAGCCTGTCGAAGAAGCTCTTGTCTTCTTTTGAAGGGTCAGGCTTGAAATTCGCACTTGCAGCAAGCTTCTGGATCAGATCCCTTTCTTCCTTGCTCACCTTTTTCGGTATCCATACGATGAATTTGACGTACATGTCACCGGTACCGTATCCGTTGACGCTCGGAAGGCCTTTCCCTTTCAGCCTGATTACCGTGCCGGACTGTGTGCCCGGGTCCACCTTTACATTATATCTTCCGTCCAGGCAAGGGATTTCCACCGTAGCTCCGGTTATTGCTTCGGGCACCGATATGAATTTGGTGTAGGTGAGGTTGTTCCCGTCTCTCTTGAATTCGGGGTGAGCAATCTCGTTGATGACGATCAGCAGGTCTCCGTTTATGCCGTTGTTCTTTGCACAATGCCCCTGTCCTCTCATGGTAAGCTGCATCCCGTCTTCCACTCCTGCCGGAATCTTGACTCTGACAGTCTCCTTATGCCGGACAAGTCCTGTTCCGGAACAGGTGCGGCACGGGTTTGTGACGATCTTTCCTTCTCCGTTGCACTGCTGGCATGTGGAATAGGTGACACTCTGTCCGAAGAAACTGTTCACGACTCTCTTTATCTGGCCGGTCCCGTTGCATGACGGACAAGGCTTGATGTCTGCACTGTTTCTGGCTCCTTTGCCGTTGCAGTCCGGACATGGGATGTTTCTCTCTATCTGGATATCCTTTTCCGCTCCTTTAGCTATCTCTTCGAGCGTGAGGTTCACCCTTACACGGATGTCGCGGCCACGGTACACCCTTTGTCCTCCGCCCTGCCTCTGGCTTTCACCTCCGAATCCGAATCCTCCTCCGAATCCGCTGAATCCTCCTCCGAAAAGATCCCGGAGTATATCATTCAGGTTGCTGAACCCTCCGCTGAAGTCAGGACCTGCCTGCCCGTCGAGACCGGCATGTCCGAACTGGTCGTATTTTGCGCGTTTTTCCTTGTTGCTCAGCACATCGTATGCTTCAGCAGCCTCCTTGAACTTTTCTTCGGCTTCCTTGTCCCCAGGGTTCTTGTCCGGGTGGTACTGTATCGCCTTTTTCCTGTAAGCTTTCTTGATTTCCTCATCCGTGGCGTTCCTGCTCACTCCGAGGACTTCATAGTAATCTCTTTTCTCAGCCATGTCATACACCTCCTGTTCAGATTCCTACGACTACCTTGGCAAACCTTATCACTTTCCCGTTCAGGGTATAGCCTGTCTGCACTACATCGTAGACCTTGCCCTTCTTCTCTTCTTCCTGGACAGGGAACTGGGCTACGGCTTCGTGCAGATCTGTATCGAATATCGCGCCCATGGCCTCTATCCTGCTGAGACCTTTGCTTTGAAGATAAGCTGTCAGTTTGCCATAGATAAGTTCCGTGCCTTCCTTGGCCGCCTGGCTGTCTTCGGATTTGGCAAGCGCCTCCATCGCCCTTTCACAGTCATCCAGAACAGGCAGCAGCCCCTTTATGGTCTCTTCTGCCGCCACACTTACCAGATCCAACTTTTCCTGTGATGTCCTTCTCCGGAAATTGTCGAATTCGGCCATCAGTCTGATATAGTCATCCTTTTCCTTTGCTATTTTGTCAGTCAGCTCCTGGATCTGTTTCTCCAGGGCTTCCACTTTGCTTTTTTCCTTTTTTTCTTTTCTGGACTCGCGTTTGCCTTCTTCAACGTTTCCCTTTTCCGTATTTTCCGCCTCCGAAGTCTCTGGAATCTCTTTCTCAAGTTCCTTTTCCTGTCCTTCAATGTTTTCCTGTGCCATATCTTTTATTCCTTTTTTTTCTTTTTCAGATACAAAAACCGCTTTCGACGTTACAAAATATCTGCCAGCCGTCAAAGTCTGTCAAAATGGCAGTAAAAGTCTCCGGCACAGCCTTCGGAGGGTAATCGGGCGCGGCCCGTGTCCGTCTATTTGATTTCCAGTCGCGGGATCAGCTGTACGCAGCCATCCCGGACCTGAACGCAGTTGCCTTCTTCTGTGTGGGCAATGCTTACGGACAGGGCTTCTTGACGGCAAAGAATACGGATGAGAACAAACTTGAAGGCATAGATTCCGGAGCCGACCTGTATGTGACCAAGCCTTTCGATATCGGTATAATATCCGCCGCCGTAGACAAGCTTATCGAGAAATACCGGACAATAGAGAGTTTCTATTCCAGTTCGGCGGCATCTCTCGATTTCATGGAAGGGGGCAGTCTGGTCAATAAGGAGGATGCGGCTTTTGTCCGTACGGTGACCGGCAGGATTGCCGAAAATATAGGCAACAACGGATTCACTGCGGAGAAACTGGCTGAAAGCATTGGAGTGAGCGTAAGGAATCTATACAGGAAATTCAAGGACCTCGGCCTTCCGTCGCCGAAAGTGTTCATCAAGAACCAGAGGATTGACTATGCATGCAGACTGCTGATGACAACTTCCCTGACTTTGGAAGAAATCATGTACAGATGCGGATTCATGAGCCGGTCACATTTCAACAAGGAATTCTCGCAGAGGGAAGGAATGTCTCCGGGCAAATACAGAATCGAGCATAAGAATCCATAAAAAAAGAGGAGGGCTGCACAGCCATCCTCTTTCTCCGGATTGAATGATATCCGATTGATTTGATGTATTAAGGATTTGGTATTGAATGTCAGTCTTCGATCTTCTGGTATTTAGGGACCAGAGCCTTCATTATGGCCCACGCAATAAGGTAAGCTACAGCGCAGCCGCAGAAGACGATCATGTATCCGGCAGGTTTTCCAGCAAATCCAAGGAACTGGAATGCCTCACCTGCGGTCTCGGAGTAAGTGAACAATGCTCCGGCGCCTTTCTGTATGAAGAATGAGCCGATACCTCCTGCCATGCCGCCGATACCGGTGATGGTCGAGATCGCCGATTTAGGGAACATGTCTCCGATAGTGGAGAACAGGTTCGCAGACCAGGCCTGATGTCCGGCACCGGCAAGGCCGATGATTATCGCAGGCCACCATACTGACAGCTGTCCTGCACTCTGGGCGATAAGGGCCGGCAGAGGAAGGAATGCGAAAATCAGCATCGCAAGCATACGCCCGTTGTATGGGTTCATGCCTTTCTTTTCGACAAAAAGTTTAGGTAAGTAGCCGCCGAAGATGGAAAGTATAGTCACTATGGCGTAAAGGGTTGTGATAAGTGCCACGCCCATTCCCGAGCTGGATGCGTAACCGTACTGGTCGGAGAAGTAGGCAGGGGCCCAGAACAGGTAGAACCACCATACACCGTCCGTGAAGAACTTGCCGACAATGAATGACCATGTCTGCCTGTAAGTGAAGCATTTCCAGAGGGATATGGACTTCTTCCTGCCGCCTTTCTCTTCAGCTGCGGCAGCGGCTGCGTTCTCTTCTTCCGTATAGTCCTGGTTTATATACTCAAGTTCAGCCTTGTTCACGAATCTGGACTTTTCAGGCTTGTTGTACATGAACACCCAGAATCCCATCCAGATGAAGCCGAGGGCACCGATTATCACGAATGCCATTTCCCAACCTCCGCCGACACCGCGGTCCTTGAAGAACTGGGCGAGCAATGGAATGGTGGCAGGTGCGATGAGGGCTCCGATCGATGCTCCGGAGTTGAATATCGAAGTGGCGAAAGCCCTGTCCTTCTTAGGGAAATATTCAGCGGTCACCTTGATTGCGGCAGGGAAGTTACCTGCTTCTCCGAGTGCGAGGATGCACCTTGCGGCAAGGAAAAGCCATACGCTGGTAGAGGATATGGCAAGTGCCGCGGTAGACCCGGCCTGGACAGCCGTCATTGCTGCAGCGGATTCATAACCTTCGATATGTACCGTCAGCCAGCCGCATACGGCATGGAGGCAGGCTCCTGCAGACCATATGCCGATGGACCAGAGGTATCCTTTCTTGGTTCCCATCCAGTCCACGAACTTGCCGGCGAAAAGCATGCAGATGGCGTAGACGATGGAGAATATCGCCGTGATTGTACCGTAGTCATTGTCGGTCCAGTGGAATTCCGGAGCGATGAAATCTTTCCATGTAAGGGAGAGCACCTGGCGGTCGAGATAGTTGACTGTCGTGGCTACGAAAAGCAGGACCACCATCCACCAGCGCCAGTTTGTCATCAGTTTCTTAGTCGTTGTCTGTTCCATTCGTTCTTTGTTTTCTTGAGGGTGACTTATCTTACTTCCTTGATAATCTGGAGAGCTCCTTTGCATAATTCTGTGATCTTGCTCCATTCCCCGGCAGCGATCACGTCCTTAGGGAAGAGGTTGCTTCCCATTCCTACGCATGTCACTCCAGCCTTGAACCAGCCTTCAAGATTCTCTCTGGTAGGCTTCACTCCGCCTGTCACCATTATCTGGCTCCATGGCATAGGTGCGCGGAGACCTTTTACAAAAGCAGGTCCGAGCACATCGCCCGGGAATACCTTGCACAGGTCGCATCCGAGTTCCTGGGCCTTGCCTATCTCGGAGACAGAGCCGCACCCCGGGCAATACGGGATGAGACGGCGGTTGCACACAGGTGCAATGTCAGGGTTGAACAGAGGTCCTACCACGAAATTCGCTCCGAGCTGGATGTACAGTGCTGCTGTGGCCGGGTCAACGACGGAACCGACACCGAGAATCATTCCCGGAAGCTCCTTGTTGGCGAATTTCACAAGCTCACCGAATACTTCCTGGGCGAAATCCCCCCGGTTTGTGAATTCGAATGCCCTTACGCCTCCTTCATAGCAGGCCTTCACGACATTCTTCGATATTTCAAGATCGGCGTTATAGAAGACCGGAACCATGCCGGTCTCCTTTACTGCCGCCAGAACTTCAAGTTTACTGTATTTGGCCATAATCGATATTCCTTGTGGTTTATTATCCGGATATTTATCTTGAAACCCTTCCTGAACCGTCACCTTTCATGAGGTTCTCGACTTCTGCCACAGTCACCTGATTGTAGTCACCGAAGATGGTGTGCTTCAGGCAGGAAGCCGCCACTGCAAAGTTGAGTGCCTTCTGGTCGTCGCCTTTATAGGTAAGGAGACCGTAGATGAGTCCGCCCATGAAGGAGTCGCCTCCGCCGACACGGTCGACGATGTGGGTGATGTCGTACCTCGGAGACTGGTAGAGTTTCTCTCCATCGTAAAGGACACCGCCCCATGTGTTATGGTTGGCATTGATGGAGCCCCTGAGGGTTATTATGACTTTCTTTGCATGAGGGAACCTGGTCATGAGCTGCTTGCAGACGCTTTCGAATTCCGCAGCGTTCACCTCGCCTTTGGTCGCAGTGACATCGAAGCCTTCAGGTTTGATTCCGAAGACCTTCTCGGCATCTTCTTCATTCCCGAGGATGACATCGCAGCCTTCCACGAGTGCCGGCATCACTTCAGATGCGGTCTTGCCGTATTTCCAGAGGTTCTTCCTGTAGTTGAGGTCGCAGGATACTGTGACTCCGAGCTTGTTTGCAGCCTTGATGGCTTCAAGGCAGACGTCTGCAGCACCCTGGCTGATGGCCGGTGTGATTCCTGTCCAGTGGAACCAGTCGGCCCCTTCGAAGACTTTCTCCCAGTCTATCATCCCTTTCTCGATTTCGGAAATGGCTGAATGCGCCCTGTCGTATATGACTTTGCTGGCACGTGCCACTGCGCCTGTCTCAAGGAAATAGATTCCAAGCCTGTCACCGCCATAAACACAATGTCCGGTGCCTACACCATAACTGTGCAGATCCCTGATGCAGCTTGCTGCTATATCGTTCTTCGGGAAACGTGTCACGAATTCACTTTCTATGCCGTAGTTGGCAAGTGATACTGCGACATTGGCTTCTCCGCCACCGAAAGTGGCGACAAATTCTTTGGCTTGAGAAAATCTCAGGTACCCTGGAGTAGACAGCCTGAGCATAATCTCTCCGAATGTGATGACTTTTGGCATTTGTATAAGATTTAAAAGTTAATTGTCGTTTAGTGTTAATCTTTGCAAAGATAGAAATTATTTTTTAATACCGTGTGCGGTAACGGAAAAAATTGTATATTTGGAAACCCGAAAATTATAGATACTTTTGTACCGTTGTACATCAGAGCGGCTGTAGCGCGGTTTATCATGCATGAAGGGAATAAAGTAACGATCAACGATGTCGCCAAGGCGGCAGGTGTCTCCAAAGGGACTGTGGACAGGGTCCTGCACGACAGGGGCGAGGTTTCCGCAAAGAGCAAGGAGAAGATACTCAAGGTCATAGCCGAACTTGGCTACAGACCGAATTTCTATGCGTCCATTCTGGCCTCCAAGAAGAATTATCTCATTTCCTGCATAATCCCGGAATTCAATGACGGAGAGTTCTGGGAACTGACGGAGAAGGGGATTGACCAGGGCAAGGAATATTCAGGCCGTTTCGGGATAAGCATAGAGCCTGTCATGTATGACCAGTATGATCTGGAGTCGTTCCAGCGGGCATGTGCCAAGGTCCTGGCTTCGGAGCCGTCCGGCGTCGTCATCGCTCCCATGTTCAGGAATGAGACTCTGAAGTTTGTCAAGGAGCTTTCGGACAGGAATGTGCCTTATGTGTACATCGATTCCAAACTCGAGGATGACGGTTATCTGGCCTACTATGGTATGCCCATGTATCAGAGCGGTTACCTCTGCGCAGACATATTGACTGACGGTCATCCGGTGCGCAAGGTCCATATCATAAGGATAGCAAGGGACAAGAGAGGGCTGTCCGATCCGACTGTCACCAGGAGGACGGGACTTATAGATTACATATCCGAGCATTACCCTGACTGCGTCATAGAGAATACGTTCATAGACCCTAAAGACAAGGCTGCCCGCTACGGAAAACTCGACGAGCTTTTCAGGAATGATCCGGATCCATGGAAATATATCGTCATGTGCAATTCGCGGGTGCATTTCGTGGCCGATTATCTCCGGGACAGGAATATCCGTACGTGCAGGGTAATAGGTTTCGATGTACTTGAGAAGAATCTGTCCGCATTGCGGGACGGTTACGTACAGGCTTTGATCGCACAGCATTCCGACCGGCAGGCCGCTGCCGCCATCACTGCTCTTACCGATTATCTCATCTTGCATGAGGGGCCGGCAAAGAAGGACAATTATACGCAGATGGATATCCTGAACAGGTACAATTGCGACTACTACATCTGATATATACAAAGTGACTGAAAAAATATTTGAAAGTGACTGAAAAGTGCGGTGTCTTGGGATTCCGTCTTTTCAGTCACCTTTGCAAGTCAAATCACCGGACTGACGGTCCGGCTCAGTTCGTGGCGCTTTCCAGCTTCTTCATGATCGAGAAAATGAAGATTGCGGAAACCAGGCACAGGGCAATGAGAAGAGTCCATACTCCCCACAGCGGAATCTTGTCCCAGAGGAGTGCCGGAACCGAAACAAGGTAATTTCCTATGGCGGTAGCCGCGAACCAGCATCCCATCATCATACCTTTATATTTGGGAGGGGCTACCTTCGAGACGAAGGAGATACCCATCGGTGAAAGCAGAAGTTCCGCAAAGGTCAATACCAGATAAGTGGATATCAGCCAGTTCGGAGAAACGAGCACGTCGCTTACAGTCCCTCCGAGCTCTTTCGGGGAAGCCAGTCCCATGGAGCCGAAAGTCAGAATCAGGAAGCCGACGGCAGCTACGAGCATTCCAAGGCCGATTTTCCTTGGTGCTGAAGGCTCTTTTCCTTTCTTGGCCAGTGAGCTGAATATCGCCAGTGACACCGGAGTCAGAGCCACCACGAAGAACGGGTTGAACTGCTGGAAGTCGGACGGCTGTATGTGGACGGACGGTTCCATGGTCGAATATATCGCATATGCTCCTCCCCACAAGGCGAGTGTGGCGATTGCCGAAATGGCTTTCCCTTTTCGCGTCTCGGACTGGAACGCGCTGAAAAGCGTGTAGATCGATACGGCGATCAGGAACAGGCTCCATATGTTGAATCCTATCCTTGTCAAGCCTTCGGCAAACGGCTGTGTGTAGTCGCGGGCGAAGATTGTCATCGTAGCTCCGTTCTGGTGGAAAGCCATCCAGAAGAAAATCACGACAGCGAATACGAGCAACAGGGCGGTGATGCGGCTTTTCGTCTGCTGCGGAGTGAGTTCCTGCTCCGTGACATGTGCAGCCTGGGCCTGCTTTGCGTTCACATCGGCATGCTTGAACCATGGCCGGCAGCAGAAATAGATCAGGACGGAGATTATCAGTGAAATGCAGGCGACTCCGAAGCCGTAGCTGTAGGCGGTGGACAGTTTGTCGATATACATCCGGCTGAACGCCGCAAGGTCGGCCGTCCCTGTCATGGATGCAGCGATATCTGCAAGTTTTGCCGAGTTTTCAGCAGTGATTGTGTTGTCGAGGAACTGGTGGGCGAGGGACGGGATATTGGCATCATAGTACAGCCCGTCCTTCGAGAGAAAGAGGTTGGTGACATATTTGGCCATGCTCGGTGCGAACATCGCACCTATGTTTATGGCCATGTAGAACAGGCTGAAGGCGGCATCCCTCTTGCTGGAGTATTCAGGGGCATCGTACAGATTCCCTACCATCACCTGGAGATTCCCTTTGAAAAGACCTGTGCCTACGGCTATCAGAGCGAGTGCGCCGAACATCATTATCTTGCCGGTTATATCTGCATCGGTAGGGATGGCCAGAAACAGATAGCCGAGGAACATCACCGCGATTCCCGTGGTCACGCATTTCCCGAAGCCGATCTTGTCGGCAAGCCATCCTCCGAAAAGAGGCATGAAATAGACACCTGCCAGGAAAATGGCGTAAATCTGGCCGGCCACTGCCGCATTGAAGCCGAACTTGGCCTGCAGGAACAGCATGAAGATAGCCAGCATAGTGTAGTACCCGAACCGCTCTCCGGTGTTGGCGAGAGCGAGGGCGAACAAACCTTTTGGTTGACCTTTGAACATGATTTTATTCTGTATTAATGATTGGCTGGTGGGTGTTTGCGGCAAAAGCCGGTGGCAAAGATACGTAAATGACAGGAGCGGGGCAAAAGTTTTTTTATTATATTTGTCAAATTGCAGTGCATGAAAAATGAAAAAAGGATATACTGAATTCAAGATAAATGCGATATTGTGGGTCATGAGGCTCTTTTCCAGACTGCCTCTGAAATTCCACTATTTCTGCGGGGACGTGGTCTCGTGGTTCATGAAGAACATACTGCATTACAGAAAGAACGTGGTCATCACGAATATAGCGAGGTCTTTTCCTGAAATGACATATCAGGATGTCCGGAACACAGTCTCCGGTTTCTACCGCCACCTCGGGGAGATTTTTGCCGAAGCGATATGGTTCAGCGGAGCGGATTACAGGAAAATACACGGTTCGCGTATCTGCGAGATCACGAATCTCGAGGTGCTTAACCAGGCATATTCCACGTCTCCGAGCGTGACGGTCCTCTTTTCCCATTGCGGGAACTGGGAGCTGATAGGGGGGCTCTGGTGCTACAACTACAATCCCGACGTGGAATACCCCGGGGACGAGAACTGCATCAGGGTGGTGTACAAGAGACTTCATGATACGGTATGGGATGAAGTGTTCAAACGGAACAGGTGCCATCCCATAAAGACAGGATTCGACGGAGAGATCGAGAGCAACATGATCCTGAGATATGCCATAAAGCATAAGGATACGAAGTATGTGTACATATATCCTACCGACCAGTATCCTTACGCGACTTCGCATGATGCCGGCCTGTTCCTCAACCAGCCGACCAAGGTCATGATAGGGAGCGCGGCCCTTGCGCACAAGCTGGGGATGAGTGTCATGTATCTGAGGATGAAGCAGGTTTCGCGGGGTCATTATCAGATGACATTTGTCCCTATATGCAGTGATGCTTCAGCCATGGAACCGGAAGCCATCATGGGGAAATATCTTGAACTGCTGGAAGAGGATATCCGGGAAACCCCGTACAACTGGCTCTGGAGCCACAAGAGATGGAAACATTTGTAAACCACGATCACGATATGAGAACAATTATTTCAGTATCTGCAATATTGTCCGTCCTGCTGTCCGCGGTGCAGCCGGCGGAAGGGCAGGATTATCCCGGATATGGAGGGACGGATCCGGAAGGGACAGTGGCTTATTCATTGCCGATGACTACATTGACTTTCGAGGTCGAAGCCGTGCAGGAAAGTTTCTATGCCGGTCCGTATGCCAAGTATGCTTCCAAATATCTCGGCATAGAAGTGCGTCAGAAGAATTCCGTGTCATACAGTCTTGACAATATCCGTATGGTTCCGTATGCCGAGCCTGACCTGTCGAGGCGATATCTCATCGATCTGGCCGGGTGCGATGCCAGAGCCACGTTCCTGGCTCTTACTTCGTCCGGTCTCGTGTCCTCGGCCGAGTCTGTGGCCGGCAGGGATCAGAACTGGCGTTTCCCTGTGGTGGAAAACGGGGATTATTCTTCAGCAGCCCTTACTCCGAATCTGACTACTGAAGCCACTACTCTATATAAAAGTGTAAAGGGAGGAGAAAGATTCGACAAGGTGGCTGTCAGGCAGGACATGCTTGTGCAGAAGACCGAGGAGATGAAGGCTGCCGAGATAGCTTCCCTGATTTTTTCCCTGAGAGACCAGAGAGTGAAGATAATCACCGGTGATACGGATGCATCATACGGCGGAGAGGCTATGGGAGCAGCATTGGCAGAGATTGACAGACTTGAGAAAGAATATCTTACATTGTTCACAGGGTACTCTGAATACGGGACTCAGACCATGTCCTTCGAAGTCATTCCTGACAAGGAGAACAATATCTATATCGCATTCAGGATATCGGACACGGCTGGTCTTCTGCCTGCGGAGAACCTTTCGGGGAAGCCTGTGATTCTTGAGATTACGCCTGGCAATGTCGAGGAACCCCAGCCTCCGGAGAAGAAGGTGAAAAAATCCAAGGTTCCTGTAATCGTGTACCGGATTCCGGCCATTTGCAATGTGAAACTTACCGACGGGGTGAATGTCCTTATGCAGGGGAGGGTGCCGGTATATCAGTTCGGAAAGGAAAGCACGTTGCCGGTAAATGTGTCATTGAAATAAAAAACCAACATAGATATGACTATCAAAGATTTGAATCCAAAGGCAGTTTGGGGCAACTTTTATGAGTTGACCAGGATTCCGCGACCTTCCAAAAAAGAAGGCAAGGCCGTGGAGTATTTGTATGAATTAGGCAAATCCTTAGGTCTTGAGACCATAAAGGACGAGACGGGGAACATTATCATAAAGAAGCCGGCCACTCCAGGGATGGAGAACAGGAAGGGGGTCGTGCTGCAGGGGCATATCGACATGGTCCCGCAGAAGAATCCTGACGTGGAGCATGACTTTGAAAAGGACCCGATAGAAACCTGGATAGACGGTGACTGGGTAAAGGCCAGGGGAACAACCCTCGGAGCGGACAACGGTATCGGTGTGGCCATGGCGCTTGCTGTCCTCCAGTCGAAGGATATCAAGCATGGTCCGGTGGAGGTGCTTGTCACGGTGGATGAAGAGACAGGTATGACCGGAGCGAATGCCCTCAAACCAGGGATACTCGACGGTGATATCCTGATAAATCTGGATTCCGAGACCGAAGGAGAACTTTACATAGGCTGTGCCGGAGGTCTGGATGCTTCGGCGGCCATTCCGTACCGTTCCGAGCCAGTGCCTCAGGGGTGGCATAACGCCCATCTGATCCGCGTCGCCGGATGCCAGGGCGGACATTCCGGCATGGATATCATCCTGTACCGTGCCAATGCCAACAAACTGCTTGCCAGGGTGCTGCTGCCGCTGGTCAGGGATTACGGAGTGAAGATTGCAAGTTTCGAAGGCGGCAATATGAGGAATGCCATTCCTCGTGATGCTGAAGCTGTCGTGTTGATCCCTGACGGGAAGATAGGTGATGTGGACCAGTATATCCATGAAATGCTGCCAGTGATCATGAGTGAATACCGTGCTACGGATCCGCATCTGTATATTGGCATGAGGGCGTGCGGAGAGCCGGGGACATGCATTGCCGATGAGGATGCATTGAACTGCCTGCGTGCCCTGCTTGCTTCGCCGGAAGGGGTCGAAAGAATGAGCGACCGGATGCCGGGACTCGTGGAAACCTCAAACAATACCGCCATTGTCAGGACGGAAGACGGGAAATTCCTGATCAAGACTCTCATGAGGAGTTCCGTGGATTCTGCCAAGGAACTGCTGGCAGAGAAGATGAGGGCAGTGGTTGAGCTTGCAGGCGGGACAGTGGAGTTTACCGGAGGCTATTCAGGCTGGGCTCCTGACAGCGGTTCCCGGATCCTGCACCTGATGAAAGCTGTCTATGAGAGACTGAACGGGCGCGAACCGAAGGTGCTTGCCATCCATGCAGGCCTGGAATGCGGTATACTCAGCGGTGCATATCCTCACTGGGACATGGTTTCCTGCGGTCCTACAATCATGAGCCCGCATTCTCCGGACGAGAGAGTGAATATCGCCTCGGTGGACAAATGCTGGAATTTCCTCAAGGCCGTACTCGAAGAGATCCCGGAAAAATAATTTTTGATTAAAGGAATTTATTCTTATCTTTGCAGCCCATTCGTGGAAAAATATTATTCCGCGAACGGGCATTTTATTTACTAACAATTAATTATAGAACAAATGATCAAACAGTACGAGACCGTTTTCATTGCAACTCCCGTTTTGTCTGAGGCCCAGATGAAGGAAGCGGTTGCCAAGTACGTGGACTTCATCAAGGAAAATGGTGGAGAAATCGTGTACGAAGAGGATTGGGGGCTCAAGCAGCTTGCCTATCCTATCCAGAAGAAGACTTCCGGATTTTATTATCTTATCGAATTCAAGGCTGATTCCCAGTTCATCGATCTCCTTGAGACACAGTACCGCAGGGATGAGAGAATCATCAGGTTCCTCACTTTCGCCATGGACAAGCATGCGATAGCATATGCCGAGAAGAGAAGAGCTAACAAACAGGCAAAATAAGGAGGAGTGAATTATGGCACAGAACAATGAAATACGTTATCTCAACCCTCCTACAGTAGAGGTCAAGAGAAAGAAATACTGCCGTTTCAAGAAGGCAGGCATCAAATATGTCGACTATAAGGATGCTGAATTCCTCAAGAAGTTCCTTAACGAACAGGGAAAGATCCTTCCCCGCCGTATTACCGGAACATCTCTGAAATTCCAGAGGAAAGTGTCCCAGGCAGTCAAGAGAGCAAGGCATCTTGCACTCCTGCCATACGTAACAGATCTTTTGAAATAAGCAGGAGGAAGTATTATGGAGATTATTCTGAAGAAAGATGTGGCCAATCTCGGCCATGCCGATGATATCGTTTCAGTGAAGAACGGATATGCGCTGAACTATCTTATCCCTCAGGGATTCGCTATACTTGCTACTCCGTCCGCAAAGAAGGTGCTCGCCGAGAATATCCGTCAGCGCGCTCATAAAGAGGCTAAATTACGTGCTGATGCCGAGGCTCTTGCAGCAAAACTCGCAGACATGACAGTCAAAGTGGCAGCCAAAGTCAGCGAGAACGGCAAGATCTACGGTTCTGTCACTACAATGCAGATAGCTGACGCACTTGTTGCGGCAGGGGTCAATGTCGACAAGAAAGATATCACAATCCTTGCCGATTCAGTGAAGGAGACCGGTGTGTACGAGGCTTCGGTAAAGTGCTACAAGGAAATCAAGGGTACTTTCAAATTCGAAGTTGTGGCAGAATAAGTTTTCTGACAGATATTATGGAGAGGGCGGGTCAAAAGTCAGACTCGCTCTCTTTTTATTCATACTCCTGATGGAGTCCGGTTCGAAATATTCACTTCCCAAAGAGGAAAAATTCCTTTTTGGTCGCCTCTTTTCGGTGAATTCTTAATGAATCCGTGCCGTTCCTACATTCCGGCCATCTCTGCGTACAGTTTGATGTATTCGGATGCCGCCTTGTCCCATGAGAATGACATGGCGTGTGCCTTGACTTCTTCCGGTCTGAACCGGCCGGATCTGGCGGTTTCCATCCCGCGTCTGAATTCGGCCTTCATCAGTTCCTTGTCGAATCCCGGATTGAAGTAGAAGGCGAAATCCTTCCCGATTTCAGGCAGCGATGTGTGGCAGGAGAGGAAGGTCGGTTTGCCGTAGTACATCGCTTCGACAACAGGCAGCCCGAATCCTTCTGCTATGGACGGAAAGACAAAGGCGGTGCAGTTCTTCAGATACCACTGTTTATGGGATTCAGGGATGCTTCCTGTCATATGCACCCTGTCCTGAACCCCCGAGACCCTGGCTTCTTCCATGATCTTCTTTCCGTATCCGTCCGAGCCTGAACCTGCTATCACGAGTTCCATCCCGTTGTCTTCAAGCAGGCATGGCAATGTATGGAAATTCTTTTTCGGTATCACTGCTCCGATCGTGAAGATAAAGTCCCTTGACGGCTTGTATGCCGGTTCTTCTACGGGGCCTGAATATGCGGTGCATCCGTTATGTATGACTTTAAGCGGTTTGCCGCCTGTGTCCAGATTCTTCAGTATATCGTTTTTCGTGTATTCTGAGATGGTGACCAGACATGCCGCCTTGTCTATGGCCGCCTGCACTCTGGCCTGCAGCGACATCTTCAGATGTTCCGGAATGTCTTCGTACATGTAGTTGAGGTCATGTATAGTCAGTATGGTCTTCTTTCCCGCAGGCATCACCCGGGGATATTGGAAGGTGGTATGCCATACCGCATCTTTAATCTTCCAGTAGGGAAATACGTATTTGTACAGGCTCGAATAGGTCATGTACCTGCAGTCATCCCCGAAAATGCCCTTATCCTTCTTTCTCAGGAAAACCGTTATATCCATTTCCTCTTCTGCAGCTTTCCTCAGGATTGCCTCCGTGAGGTTCCTGCATACATGGTATATCCCGGAATTCTTGAATTTCAGTCTTTCACAGTCGATGATTACCATAAATTCCAAGTAGAATCATTAATATTTGCTAATATATAACATCAGTTCGACGAATTTATGCTGTCCAGCACCAGGGAATTCGTCGGACAGTCGTTAAGATTTCCCTGAAATCCATCTGTTTTAAACCCCAGTCACTGCTCGCTTTCGAATGGCCTCCGGGCACTCTCGTAAACCGCTCACGGCCTCGCTGGGGGTTCGTTGCAGGATCCTCTTCTGCTCCTCCAAAGGTAATTCGATGTCTTTCAATAAATTGAAATTCATCGAACTCACGTTGGATATAAGGCCGGTCCGGCGGGTGTCTGTTATCCGAAAGCGGGGAATCCGGTGTTAAATATAGCAATAATATTGTGTCCTGATGATGGTTGTATTCCGGTTTTGACAAAATTTGTCATGATGGACCTGAAAACCGGCGGCAATAAGGGCATTATCTGCGGGCAGGGCGGATATCGGGCAGGAAGACGGCTACGATTCCGAGCAGGGGCAGGAGGGTGCTGATATGGAAAATGTATTCGATGCTTGTTTCATCTGCAAGCCAGCCGAAGAACGCTGAACCTATGCCTCCAAGTCCGAACATCAGTCCGAAGAACATTCCCGAGATCATCCCGAGCTTGTCCGGCATCAGGTCAGTGGCGTAAACCAGAATGGCAGAGAATGCGGAAGCTATTATAAGTCCGCTCATTATGGCCATGATTATGGTCCATGCGAGATTGAGATAGGGCATGGCAAGTGTGAACGGCGCCGCACCGAGAATCGAGAACAGTATCACGTATTTGCGCCCGTAGCGGTCTCCCAGGAAGCCTCCGGCCAGAGTTCCAGCCGCAAAGGCAGCCAGATATGCGAAAAGACATAGTTGTGAGTGCTGTATGGATACGTTGAATTTCTCGATGAGGTAGAATGTGAAATAGCTTGTCATGCAGGCGTTGAAGAAGTATTTCGAGAAAAGCATCAGAATGAGGATGCCAAGGGCAAAATGGACAGTTTTACGCGGCAGTCCCGATGATGCTGCGTGGACAGCTGGATTTTCTTCCTTTTTCTGTGCCAGCAGCAGACTGTACCAGGCTCCGACTCTCACCAGTATTGTGGATGCGAGCATGGCAGCCATCGCCATCCAGCCAACGGCATGCTGACCGTGCGGCAGGACTATGAGAGCTGCCAGCAGAGGTCCTATTGCGCTTCCTCCGTTCCCTCCCACCTGGAATATGGCCTGGGCCAGACTCTTTTTCCCTCCTGAAGCCATCTGGACTACTCGGGAGGCCTCCGGATGGAACACGGCAGAGCCGCAGCCTATGACCGAAACGGCCAGCAGTATTGCAGTGAACCCAGGCGCGTAAGCCAGAATCAGAAGTCCGGCCAGAGTGAAGCACATCCCGGCAGCCAGAGAATACGGCCTTGGGTGCTTGTCTGCATACAGGCCCACAAACGGCTGGAACACGGATGACACCATCTGGTACACCAGAGTGATGATGCCTATCTGGACGAAACTGAATCCGAAACTTTCTTTCATCAGCGGGTACATCGCCGGCACGACCGACTGTATCATGTCGTTCAGCATGTGGCAGAAACCCATCGTGAACAGCACCGCGAATGCCGTTCCGTTGCCCACCCTCGGGTGTCCCTTAATCTTCTCTATTATGTTCATTTTCAATTCTCCGGCTTTTCAGGTGGCCTTCCGGCCAATATCTTGGCCCCTCTCCTCATGTCGATATCGCCATATCTCGGATCGCCCTCCGGCCAATATCCCCGCAAAATTACTCTTTTTTGCGATATGGTATCACATCACCTGATCTCGCTCATCAGGGCAGGCTCATCAGCATCTGCTACATGTGCTATCAGCGTCATTATCGCGACGAAACGCAATAGATAGAAAACTGGTGCAAGGGAGGGGCAGGATAAGAATAGGTTATGATTCAGGCTTGGAAAAATCGCAATAAATGGCGATTGACGCGAGATGACATCCGCGGTACTTTTGCATCCGAAAATAAAAATGCAGGAGATGAAGACAAAAAATGTATTTGCGGCTATTGGCATATGTGCGTTGATGTCAGGTAATCAGATGCTTGCGCAGCCGGAACCGGACGCAGTCTCAGGAGCCACGCTGCCGGTACAGGACACATTGCCGTCAGGCAGAAACTCATCAGGAAAGAAAAGCTTTGCGGAACGCTTCACTATCGGAGGCTATGGCGAGGCAGTCATGACTTACAACATGTACAGCGACAACTTCGGCATCTACTCCGCCCCGAAAAAATACAACGACAGCAAAGGCCACGGACGTTTCGACCTTCCGCATGCTGTCATCATGCTCGGCTATGACTTCGGGAAAGGATGGAGACTCGGTATGGAGATCGAATTCGAACACGGAGGGGTCGAAGCTGCCGTAGAGCGAGAAAACGAAGAAGCCGGAGAATTCGAAAAGGAGATAGAACGCGGAGGCGAAGTCGCCCTGGAGCAATTCTGGATCGAAAAATCATTCTTTCCGCAGCTGAATGTCAGGGCCGGACACATCATAGTTCCGGTGGGCCTTACGAATACCAGTCATCTTCCTAATCAGTTTTTCACAGTTTACAGACCGGAAGGCGAAAATACCATCATTCCATGTACCTGGCATGAGACAGGAATCAGTCTCTGGGGCAGGGCAGGGGACTGGAGATATGAAGCCCTTATGGTCGCCGGCCTGAACTCCACTTTCTTCTCCACGGACGGCTGGGTGCACGACGGCTCGGCATCTCCATACGAATTCAAGCCTGC
>CALVDT010000061.1 GCA_944326385.1 uncultured Bacteroidales bacterium
ACGTGCCACCCCTCCTAAATCCTCCCCTTCGTATGGGAGGACTTACCTACGGATTCGTTTCCCGAATCCTATAAAAGAGGTAGTTCTCTGAAATTCACTGCGTTCTTTTCATCGAACTCACGTTAAACTATGCTAAATTCGGCATAAAAATATCCGAGGGTGACAGAAAATCTCGCTTTTCCCCCACCCTCAAATATTTTACAGGAATTACCGTGTATTATCTGCAGATAGTCGAACCATAGGCTGAATATGTGCTGTTAGGAATGAATACCCCGGTACCGAGGTTGAAGGTTCCGCCAGTGAAAGGATTTTCTTCGATGATGGTGATATTTTCAGCACCTTCGAGAGCCTTTCCGCCATATATGGCCTGCCATGTCCTGTTCGGATCCGTCTTGTATGCGATATTGTGGCTTATCGCGGCAGAAGTCGGAGGAGTGGTCGCGAAATCCTCGATTCTGATGAAGCCGCTGTTGCCATCTCCCATGTTCTGGTCCGAGTAGATGAGGTTGTCCTTTATCTCTACGTTCGTCAGAGTCTTCGCATTGATAAGGAAAGTAGTACCGGTATTCAGGTTCACGACGGTGTTGCCGTTGAATACGAAACTGTCTACCGACCTTGCCTTTCCGTTAAAGGCCATGAATTTGTTTCCGGCTCCGGAAGCTATGTAGAAGATGTTGTTGCTGAAGTTCAGTTTTCCGTAGGTCGAGGTGTTTGCGGAGCCTGTATTTATGATAAAGTTCTGTGATGCCGACGTGAACTCATAGACGCATCCTACCATGTTGAAATCCGCGAGACCGCTTGCTGCGTTATTTATATACGAAAGAGGTCTGTTATTGGAAGGGTTGCACTTGATCTTCGAGTCGTGCAGCATTACATAGTCGAATTCACCGTTATTGTAAACGGCTATCGGATAATTCGCCAGAGCCGATGCGTCAAAGTCTATGTTGCTGATGACGAACTGTCCTGAGTGAGAACTGTTCGAACCTTTGTTCAGTTTCATCTGCTTTGTTACGGTAAGTTTGCTTCTGGTGCCGCTTTCCGTACCTATTATGACCATATCCACGATATTGCCCTCACCGGCCCATGTGGCATTGGCGTCAGGTTCGATGAAGTAGATTCTGGCATTGGCAGGATCCGGTTCGGCTTCAGGGTCGGCAGGAACAGCATAGGTGGCAGTGATTCCCGGATTTGCGGCAGTTACCAGAACAGGATCCCCGTATTCTGAGATGTTGTATATCCTGTCTCCGATCTTGATGTCTGTCCCGGCTATGTAAGCATCATAGTAATTGCTTATGACAGGAGATGAGGTCGCGCTGGTGATATTGATGCTTTCCGCTCCGTCGGACGAATTGACGGCGAGGACATATACTGTGTAGTCATTTCCTGCGTAAAGTACGTTGCCGTCTGCATCTTTGTCAAATGTCACGGTCAGATTCTCTGCATTTCCTTCTGTAGCCTTTTCCCCGAAGTCCTCTTTCTCTGACGGTGCGGCTGCAGAAGCCGGGAGAAGCATGTATTTCCATGAAGTTACGTCTTCATTCGGTGCAAAAGTGAATGATACGGTGTTGGCTGTGACATCTCCTTTGGTGATGCTTACGGACGGTACGGCCAGTTCCGAAAGTTCTACAGTCATTTTGGCGAAGATGGAGCGGTCGCTTTGTGATGCTGCTGCATGGAGTACAATATCGTTGTCCGAATCGGCGCTGATCTTGGTCTGGGCTGCGACTCCTGGCGCAGTCACGGTCAGTTTCGCAGTGACTTCGGTTGCAGGATCAGAGGCGTCATCCCCTTCCAGAGTGACATGCCAGCCTTCCGGTTTTACGATATACACAGTAGATACGCCCTTCATCACGACATTGAATTCTCTTGTGGCACCAGGGCCGAATTTTACCGGATTCTCTTCATTTTCTATCTTGCAGACGAAATCTGCATCGGCCGTGAACGAGTATGTTTTCCCGTCAGCAAGCGTCAGAGTCAAAGTTCCGCTCTCCTCATCGAAATCCACATTCTTGAAGAAGTCCCCTCCTTCGCCGAGAGCTGGTACAGGAGTAGTCCCGTCGATGTAGCAGACAGCTGACCATGTCTTTCCGTCCGTGCTGACTTCCCAGTTTCCGGCATCGTTCACTCTGAATTTCGGAGAAGCGGCTACCGGTACATCTTCACCGTTTACGTTTACTCTTGAAAAAGACTTGCCGTTGTCATAGCTGACTATCCAGTAGCCTTCTTCATCGACAGCCATCTGAGGTGTGTTGCCTACCTGTCCCTGCTTGATGGTGTACGTGCTTCCGTCTGACATTGTCAGTTTGTATTCTCCGGCTTCGGTTCCGGGAGCTATGACTGTGATGAATATCTGCTCGTTGAACATTGCGTTTACTGCATCGATATTGCCCTGCAGACTGACGAGCTGTTTTTCCAGTGTAGTTATCCTGCTGTCGAGGGAATCCACCCTGTCCTCAAGTTCGCTCAGGTCAGTGCAGGCGAACATGATTGCTCCGCAGAAAACGGCGGCAGCATACTTTATCAGATTCTTGAAATACAGATTCATTTTATATCAGTTTTAATAGTTATTATCGGAAATTTCATAGTTTAAAGGGCTTTCAGCGCTGTCAGCCAGCCTGGTACAGTCCCAAGCCTGTCTTCGAGCTGTGCTTCGTACAGGGATTCAGGCTGGACAGGAGAGCCGTTGCTTTCTATTCTCAGGCTTTCTTCTTCATTGAATGTCACTGATTCTCCGTGGAATCCCACTACTATAGGCTGCAGGAATTTGCCCCATGCGGAATCTTTGTCCCACCATATCCATTCCCCTGAGTACGGGGTGGTATTGGTGAAGTTCCATACAGTCAGGTCTGCCAGATGGTTAGGCATCTGGGTGTAGTCTCCTCCCTCTCTCCATCTTCTCCAGCTTCCTTCGCAGCAGTCTATCAGTGTGGCGCGAGGCTGGGTCGCATGCGATTCGAAACATCCGTCGCTTCCCCAGGTATTTCTCCACAGAACGGCGCCCATGCTTTCTTTCGATACTCCTACCGCATGGTACTGTCCGGTGATTTCATTCGGATCGGATCCAGTCACGTCATGTCCGAGTTCGTCCATGCTGTAGCCGTGGGCTATGTCGCGTACAGCTCCGATAAATACTCTTGACGATGCCTGCGACCTGATGGCGGAGTGTCCTCTGTTTCCTGAAATTTCGCAGTCATATACGGATACGTTCGCGCTTTCTATGATGGAGCATGCTTCGCTTACACTTACGAAATCCACCCGTCTCATCCATGAGTTCACTACCCTTGTCATGCTGACAGGCTTGAATGCTCCGTCATCTTCCCATGAAAGATGATGATCGAATCTTTCTTTTGCGTTGCCGGCGAAAGTGAGGTCTTCCACGCCGACATTCTGGTATGCCTGGTACTGTACGATGGTCCATTCATATTTCGGGTCCACTTCATGCATTATAGGCTCGTGGAAAGTGACAGTATTCCCGGATATCGATTTTATCTGATGCAGGTCTTTCACACTTACTCCATAAGAGTTCTTTATAACCCATGAAGAAGGTATTTCATCGTATGGGTATGGTGCCAGCTCTTCTGTCACGAGTTCCTGGGAATTGTTTTGCAGATACAGGCATACCCATTGTCCGGATGACAGTCCGGAAGCATTTTCGACCTCGATGGAGAAGTCTCCCTTGTCTGCGCTTCCGGTAACCGTTGCCTTGACGATTTCTTCCTGAATGCCTGCGTTATGCTTGAACTGGAGCATGTCCGGAGACGAGTACATGTCATCAGGATTGTTCGGCAGGTTCAGGTCTTTCATGCTAATGGTCGTCTTGTCTCTTCCCGCACCTTTCATTATCAGGTCTCCGCCTCTTATCAGGATGGTTTGGCTGAGATCCTTTCCGTCCAGCTTGACGTTGTCATCAGAGGTGTGCAGTATATAATTCCCTTCAGGGAAATATATGACGGCCTTTGTGGAATTCTTGCTTGGAAAAGTAACCTGTGTGGCAGGGTTTCCTTTCATTTCGTATGCCCCGAAGATATCCTCAAGCATGTCCAGGAAGGCATCCCTGTCGCTGAGGTCATCGTCACCCTTGGCTCCGTAGTCTTCTATGTTGTAGACTTTGTATCCGTTGCTTGCCGTATATGTGCCGTCGGAACCTTTGGTGACAGTCACTTCGGCAGGTGCCGATTCACCGTGGTCGTATCCTGCATACGAGAAGTCCAGCAGTACATTGTTTTCATCTCTGGTGACAAATTCCTTCCATGCGGTGCAGTCGTTGGGATCCACATTGCCGAGAATGAAAGAGAACTTGTATTTCCTGATGTACTGCTTGTCTGACATGAGCCAGACTTCGATGAGCTGGCTTTCGCCCCTGATGTCGGCTGAAGTTGCGGTCACTATGAATTTGTTGTCTTCAGTGATGCGGACTCTCCATCCTTCCGGACAAACGCGGATAGTAGCATCCACGACATCTTCGGAGAATGTCACGTCAAAGCTTTTTTCCTCGCCGGGGCGCAGTCCCATGCCATCTTCATATCCGGCTACCTCCATGGTCAGTGACCGGTAAACCGGTATGGTGACTTCCTGTCCCGTCGCGAGTCCGAGTACAAGCTCTCCGGAAGTCTCGTCGTATGATGCCGATTCGAAGAACGAATCAGTAAAACTGCTGTTTGCAGGCATTCTGTTGCCGTCGGCATCAGTGACTTCCGTCCAGGTATTTCCTCCGTCCGTGCTGATTTCCCAGATGGAGTCATTATTGGCTCTGAAAAGGGGTGCAGTATTGGCAATGGCGGTTTCCCCTGAAGCCGTTACTGTCTGGAAACTGTTTCCGCCGTCGACAGAATAAATCCAGTTTCCCTGTTCGTCGACACCGACTACGGGAGTGATTCCTTTCCCGTCCTGTGCGATATAAATGTCGATGGTCGAGCCGTCGCTCAGGTCGAGGCGGTATACTGTGTTATTGCCGTCATGGGCATTTACCGCCATTACGATCTGGCCTTCCGTGATCATTTTGTATGCACTTATGGCATTCCCGTTGATTTCGGAGGCTCTCTGTTCGAGTACAGCCGTCTTGTCCTCAAGATTCTGCAGCTTGGATTCGAGTTCCTCCGTATCCACGCAGGAAATCCATCCTGAAGCTGCTGCGAGGCAGGCTGCTGTCAGATAAAACTTTCTCATCATAATTGTTAGGTTATTGTTTTTTCGTATTATGTTTTTTATGTTCATTTCTCTGCATCAGATGTCCGAGTATGTCTTCTCGGTACCAGACGTCATTCGCTTCTTCCAGTTTCCTGCCGAGGATTCCGCACAGTCCGGAAAAAAGCTCCGGATTCTCTTTCCATGAGATGTTGTCCATCTGGTACGGGTCGTTCCAGTCATCGAAAATGAGCACCCTGTCGAGTTCCATGTCTCGGTTTA
>CALVDT010000062.1 GCA_944326385.1 uncultured Bacteroidales bacterium
TGAACGGTTCATGAGAATGTCCGATGGACATTCGAAAGTGAGCAGGGTCGCCACAGCGACTGGGGTTTAAGATAAATGGATTTCGAAGAAATCCTTAACGACTGTTCGACGAATTCCCTGGTGCTGAGCAACATAAATTCGTCGAACTGACGTTAAATATTATAAGGTGTCGCTATATGGCAAAGGTAAAGGATATCATAAGGGTGATCGAGGATTTCGCCCCGCTGTCCATCCAGGAAAACTGGGATAACAGCGGACTTTCCGTAGGATTTCCCGATGCACAGGTGTCATCGGTCCTCCTCGGGCTTGACTGTACTCCGGAACTTGTGGATGAGGCGGTTTCCTGCGGAGCCGATATGATAGTGACGCATCATCCGCTCATTTTCACCGGTCTGAAGAAACTCACTCCCGAAGACCCTGTGGGTGCTGCGATAATAAAGGCAGTGAAGGCCGGCATATCGGTGTACTCGGCACACACTACTGCGGACAAGGTGCCCGGCGGGGTGAGCGGTGCTATGGCTGCACGGCTCGGACTCTCCTCCGTTACTGTCCTTGATCCGGAAGAAGGAGGGACGGGTCTTGGCGCGGTGGGTCTTCTGCCTGCCCCGATGACAGCTGAAGAGGCTGTGGCATATGTCAAGGAGAAGTTCGGACTCAGAACCCTCAGGACATCCAGACCGGTAAGCGGCAGAATATCGAAGGTGGCGTTGTGCGGAGGCGCCGGTTCTTCCCTTATCGGAAAGGCCCGTGCTGCCGGGGCCGGTCTTTATATCACAGGTGACATATCCTATCATCATTTCTTTACAGCCGATGATTTCATGCTGATGGATATCGGCCATTATGAAAGCGAGAAAGATATTGTTCAAATTTTATTTTCACTGATAAAGAAAAATTTTCCTAACTTTGCAGTCCGGATTTCGGAAAATGAATACAGTAACCCGATATATTATTTTTAAGCGAAATGGCTAAAAAATTGAAAAAAATCGAAACCCCTATTGATCAGAGGGAAACATTCGTGTCGATTCAGAAAAGCTTTGCAGATTCGGATCTGAGCGTAGAAGAAAAACTCAAGACCCTGTATGCATTGCAGCAGGCGGATACAGAGATAGACAAGATTCTCCAGCTCAGGGGTGAGCTTCCTCTGGAGGTGGAGTCCCTCGAGAATGAAATAGCGGATCTCAAGGCCAAATCGGCGAACATCGCTTCACAGATTGACGAGCTCAATGACAAGATCGCCGAGTCAAAGCACAATATCGCCGAATGCGAGTCACAGCTGGAGAAGTACCAGTCGCAGCTGGAGAATGTGGCGAACAGCCGTGAATACGATTCCCTGAACAAGGAGATCGAGAACCAGGGGCTTCTCAAGGCCATAGCGGAAAAGAACATAGACGAATCCAAGAAGGCCATTCTTGCCAAGAAGACGGATCTTGAGGCCGTAAAGGAGAAGATAGATGTCAAGAACGAGGATCTAAAGGCCAAAAAGGACGAACTTGCCACTATCGTGGAGTCTACGGCAGCGGAAGAGGCCAAACTCAGGGGCAGAAGAGACGCCTGTGCTGAAAAGATCGACGCCAGGACTATGAGCGCATATGAGCGTATCAGAAAGAGCTGCAACAATCATCTTGCGGTGGTGTCCGTCTTCAACGGTGACTCCTGCGGCGGTTGCTTCAATTCGATTCCGCCTCAGAGGCTCATCGATATCGCTTCCAACAAGAAGATGATTATCTGCGAGTACTGCGGAAGGATTCTGGTAAATCCTGATTTCGAATAATCTCCGGCGATTGACGACGGACAGACTGCCGTATTCTGCATTTTATCCGTTCTGAATTGTCCGAGTGCTGCAGGAAAGATTATGGCTGACGAAAGGAAAAGAAGATATACGAGGAAGAAAGATTCGGTCGACCTCGATACATTAGGGCTTGAGATGGGAAACAAACCGCCTCAGGCTCTTGATGTCGAAGAAGCTGTCATAGGTGCGCTTCTCATAGAACCGGAGTGTGTCGAAGATTCGGTTGAGGAACTTACCCCGTCGACCTTTTACAGCGAGAAGCACAGAATGATCTACCAGGCTATAGTGTCCCTGGTGAACGAGCATTCTTCAGTGGACCTGCTCACCGTCTCGCAACGGCTCAAGGAACAGGGGAATCTGGAGATCGTCGGCGGTGCTTCTTCCCTTGCCCAGCTTACCCAGAAAGTGGGGGCTGCAGCCCACATAGAGTATTATATCAAGATACTCAAGCAGAAATGCATCCAGAGAGAGCTCATCACGGCATCGTACGACATACTGAAGAACTCGTATGACGAGAGCGTGAATGTCGACCAGCTTATCGACATGGCCCAGACAAAGATTTTCACGGCCATCCAGAACAATGTCAAGAAGGATGTCCAGGAAATCGGCTCTGTCATAAACCAGGCCATGGCCGATATAGAGAGGCTGCAGGATACCACAGGCCTGAGCGGAGTGCCTTCGGGCTTCCCTTCTCTCGACAAGATAACATACGGATGGCAGCCATCCGACCTTATCATTGTGGCTGCCCGCCCTTCTGTGGGAAAGACGGCGTTTGTAGTGAATGTGGCGAGGAATGCGGCAGTCGAACATAATGTACCCGTGGCTTTCTTCTCCCTTGAGATGCCGGCGATACAGCTGGCCAAACGTATGATGGTCTCGGAAAGCGGCCTTTCTTCCGACAAGATCAAGGGCGGTACGAAACTCGAGGCTCACGAATGGACGCAGCTTGAGCAGAAACTCAAGGATCTGTCCAAGGCTCCTCTTTATATAGACGACACTCCTTCGCTCCCGGTCATGGAATTCAGGTCGAAGGTGAAACGTCTGGTGAACCAGAAAGGCGTGAAGCTGGTCATAGTCGATTATCTGCAGCTGATGCAGGGTCCGCAGGAACTCAAGGGCATGAGGGAACAGGAGGTGGCTTCCATATCCAGGACCCTTAAAGCGACGGCAAAGGAGATGAATGTACCGATCATCGCCTTGTCCCAGCTTAGCCGCGATGCGGTGAAGAGACAGGGAGGCAACAACCGTCCACAGCTCAGCGACCTCAGGGAGTCCGGTTCCATAGAACAGGACGCGGATATGGTGCTTTTCATCCACAGGTATGATTATCAGGGTCTCAGCGAAAACCCTGAAGACGCAGGAAGGACGGAGCTGATCATCGCAAAGCACAGGAACGGTGAGATAGGGGATGTCCCTCTGATGTTCAGGGCATCCGAAGTCAAATTCGTCGACGAGCAGGAATCCATGCAGTATCAGGCGAATGTCCCGATAGCCTCGATAATGAACCAAAGTCCGGCTGCCGATCCGTTCGACAGCTTCCCTTCTTCAACCGATTCCGAATTCGTAAATCCGGATTTCTGATACCCATGTTCTGGAAAGCCATAGTCGCATTCGTATTCTCCGCTTTGTCTGTCCATCTCTACGGCCAGACGGCCTCATGGTCTGAAGGCGGCTGCGTGCCGGTGTCCGACATCAGTGACGGGGATTCCCTGGCATATCAGGCAGGTGAGAAATTCTCGTTCTCCATCCATTACGAATGGGGTGTCATAGATTCCGATGTGGGCTGGGCCAATATCGTACTCGATACGCTCAGGATGAATGGCCGGAAAGCGTTCCACTGTATGGTATACGGCAGGACCACAAGGCTTTACGACCTCTTTTTTCCGGTCAGGGAGAATTTCCAGTCATGGTTTTCCTACGACGGACTGGAGCCGCTTATGTTCACGAGGGACACCAAGGAAGGCAAATACCGGGCAAGGAATACGTATGTCTACAGGCGCGGAGGTCTGGCCGGAGATCATATAAAGGCAGATGTCTATACATCGTCCCGGGGAGACAGATCGCTGGAGCTGCCTCTGGACCGTTGTACATACGATCTTCCTGCATTGTTCTATTTCGCCAGGAACATGGATTTCGATTCCGTGGTCCCGGGAGTCAGATATCCGATGACCTTCGCCATCGATGATGATGTGTACAATGTCTATTTCATCCTCCATGGCCGCGAGTCTGTCAAGGTCAGGGGAGTCGGCACAGTGAATGCGATCAAGTTCTCGGTCAAGCTCATCTCCGGCAATATCTTCACCGGGGAGGATGACCTTTCGGTATGGATATCCGACGACAGGAACAGGATTCCGGTCCTGTTCGAGGCTCCCATTCTCGTAGGTGTGGCCTCAGGGAGGATTACGGACTGGTCAGGTCTGAAATATCCGTTCACGTCCCTGCAGAAGAAGTAATATCCTGTCAATTAACAGAAAGACATATGGCAAAGAATGAAATTTCGCATAAGGGAGTCATAAGATCCATTACTCCCGAGCTTACCACGGTGGAGATATTGTCCACTTCCGCATGTGCGGAATGCCATGCAAAAGGAATGTGCGGCATGTCCGAATCCAAAGTGAAGGAAATATCCGTGCCTACGGACCCTTATTCCGAGCATGAGATCGGCGACGAAGTCGAAGTTGTCCTCAGAAAATCGATGGGACTGAAGGCAGTTTGGATATCTTATGTGATTCCTTTGTTCATTTTAATGATTTTAATATTATCTTTGTCGTCCGTTACCGTGCACGAAGTTTATGCCGGACTCGGTGCCATCGCCGGGGTAGCTCTGTACTATCTGCTGATATATGCCTTCAGAGACCGCCTGGCGAAGGATTTCCTGTTTTACATTAAGTGACAGGTACGTGATTTAACGGGAGTTCGACGAATTTCAATTATTGAAATGCATCGAACTACCTCTGAAGGAGCAGGACGAAGTCTTGCGACGAGCCCCCAGCGAGGTCGTGAGCGGTTCACGAGAACGTCCGGAGGCCGTTCGAGAGCGAGCAGAAATGGGGGTGGCGCCCCTTGAAAAGGGGCTGTCGCCGCAGCGACTGGGGTTTAAGACAGATGGATTTCGAGGAAATCCTTAACGTCTGTTCGACGAATTCCCTGGTGCTGAACAATATAAATTCGTCGAAGTGACGTTGTTACAACTATTTAAACCTACATAATAATGACTACAACAATTATCTGGACTATTGTGGCTATCACAGTCCTCGGAGTCTTGCTTGCGGTAGTCCTTTACCTTGTCGCTACGAAATTCAAGGTCGAGGAGGATCCGAGGATAGATGAAGTGGAGAAGGTGATGCCAGGGGCCAATTGCGGAGGCTGCGGTTTTGCAGGATGCCGGGCTTTTGCCCAATCCTGCGTGGAGTCAGCCAATCTCGACAACAATTTCTGCCCTGTCGGAGGAAATGAAGTTATGAAGAAAGTCGCAGCCGTCTTAGGACTTGAAGTGAAAGAGAAAGCTCCTATGGTGGCTGTCGTCCGTTGTAACGGGACCTGCGCAAACAGGCCTGCGGTCAATGACTATGACGGACTGAAGTCCTGCAAGGTCAAGGCTGCACTCTACAGCGGTGACACAGGATGCTTCTATGGCTGCCTCGGCTGCGGTGACTGTGTGGCTGCATGCCAGTTCGGGGCCATCTCGATGGATCCCGAGACCGGACTTCCGGTGGTGGATGAAGAGAAATGTACCGCCTGCGGAGCCTGCGTGAAGGCTTGTCCGAAAAAGATCATCGAACTCAGGAACAAAGGGCCGAAAGGCAGGCGCGTATTTGTCTCGTGCGTGAACATGGAAAAGGGCGCAGTTGCGCGCAAGGCCTGCTCCGCAGCATGTATCGGATGCGGCAAGTGTGCCAAGGAATGTCCTTTCGGAGCCATCACGGTAGAGCACAATGTCGCTTACATAGACTTCAACAAGTGCAAACTGTGCAGAAAATGCGTGGCTGTCTGCCCTACCGGTGCCATCCATGACATCAATTTCCCTACCCCGGCTCCAAAGCAGGAAAAGACTGCCTCTAAACCAGCGGCCGGAAAACCGGCTGAAGCAGGGAAACCGCTGCCTGTAAAACCGGCTGAAGAAGCAAGTCAGACAACCGATAAAAAAGAGGAGTAGACCATGAAAAAGACATTTTCAATAGGAGGAGTTCATCCCGATGACAAGAAGATCTCGGCAGGTTGCGCGATAGAAGTGCTCCCTACTCCCAAGACCGTATATATTTCGATGGCCCAGCATCTCGGTGGCCCGGCAAAGGCCGTAGTCGCCGCCGGTGACAAAGTGAAGACAGGGCAGGTGATAGGCGAACCTACCGGCTTCATCTCGGCCTTCGTGCACTCGTCAGTGACGGGTACGGTGAAGTCTGTCGGCCTGTACAAGGATCTGGCAGGCATCCCTGTAGTCCATGTGGAAATCGAGACTGAACCTGACGAGTGGGCTGATGGCATAGATACCACAGACACTCTCGTGACAGAGATCCCGCAGGACAAGAACTTCATTGTAGACAGGATCAAGAGCAATGGTGTAGTCGGACTCGGAGGCGCCACATTCCCTACCAACGTGAAACTTTGCCCTCCTCCTGACAAGAAGGCGGACATCCTGATACTGAACGGAGCGGAGTGCGAACCATATCTGACTTCCGATTACCGTATCATGATCGAGAAAAGCAGGCAGATTGTAGTCGGGGCTGCCTTGATGAAGCGCGTTCTCGGTGTGAACCATGTTGTCATAGGCATAGAAGAGAACAAGCCTGAAGCCATCTCGAAGATGAAGGAGGCCGTGGCTTCCCTTGCCTCGTCCTCTTCGGATTACAGCGGCATCGAGGTGGTCGCCTTGAAAAAGAAATATCCGCAGGGCGGTGAAAAGCAGCTGATCGATGCCATTACCCGCAGGCAGGTGAAGTCCATGGGGCTTCCTATAGATGTGGGGGCCGTCGTCCAGAATGTGGCCACGTCTCTGGCAGTATATGATGCCGTCCAGAAGAACAAGCCGCTGATAGACAATACTGTCACCGTGACGGGAGAGTGCTTTCCAAAGCAGAGCAACCTGCTTGTACGTGTCGGGACGCCTCTGTCATATATCATAGATTATCTCGGAGGAGTTCCGGAGAATGCGGCCAAGGCGGTAAGCGGCGGTCCTATGATGGGCAAGGCCATCGCAAATCTGGATGCAGCTACACTCAAAGGCACATCCTCGGTACTTTTCCTTACAGAGGAGCAGACCAGGAGAAAGCCGGAGACGAACTGTATCCGCTGCGGCAAATGTGCAGAGGCCTGTCCTATGGGGCTTGAGCCTTTCCTTCTGAACAAGCTGGCGCGCAACGGCATGATGGATGAACTCGAGCAGAATGCCGTACAGGATTGTATCGAATGCGGATGCTGCCTCTATTCATGCCCTGCCAATATCCCGCTTCTCGACACTATCAGGATTGCGAAAGGCGAGGTGATCAGGATAATAAGAAGCAGGACTGCACCGAAGAAATGACAAGACAACAAAGAACTTTTAACAGATAAATTCAAGATGAACAAACTATTGGTTTCACCATCGCCGCATATACACAGCAAGACTTCTACACACAGCCTTATGCTCGATGTGGTGATTGCCCTCCTGCCTTCCGTGATAGTTTCCGTGCTCTACTACGGATGGTCGGCAGTGACAGTACTGGCAAGCAGCGTGGTATTCTGCACTTTGCTGGAATACCTCATCACTAAATATCTTCTCAGGAGACCGACCACTATCGGGGATCTGTCTGCCGTAGTGACCGGTATCATACTTGCACTCAACCTGCCTCCTGCAGCACCGTGGTGGGTGGCTCTCATAGGTGCCATCGTGGCCATCGGAGTCGCCAAGATGACTTTCGGCGGACTCGGGCAGAATGTATTCAACCCGGCTATCACCGGCCGTGTCTTCCTCCTTATCTCGTTCCCTACCATCATGACAAGCTGGGGCGGTGCCAAAGGCTTCATCGGCGGAGTGGACGCAGTGTCCGGCCCGACGCCTCTCGGCATAGTGAAGGAAGGCCTGATGCAGGGACAGACGCTCGACCAGATATTCGCGGCGAACGACTTCTCGTATCTCCAGATGCTCTTTGTCAATATCGGCGGTTCTGCAGGTGAGATTTCCGCACTGGCAGTCCTCATAGGCTTCATATACATGCTGGCCCGCAAGGTCATCAGACCTTATATCACCCTGTCGGTACTTGTGACTGTAGCTGTGTTCTCCGGAATATTCTGGCTTGTCGACCCTGCCCAGTACACCGACCCTCTCTTCAATCTCCTGACCGGTGGTGTCCTCCTTGGTTCAGTCTTTATGGCTACTGACTATGTGACGTCCCCGATGAGCGACAAGGGCGGTATCATCTTCGGTATCGGCATAGGCGTCATCACCATGCTGATCAGGTATTTCGGCTCATATCCTGAAGGAATGTCATTCGCTATCCTGATCATGAACGCCACTGTTCCGCTTATCAATAAATTCTGCAAACAAAAGAAATTCGGGAGGGCTTGATCATGGCTGTACAATCTTCATTCAAGAATATGACGCTCTGCCTTTTCGCGGTATGCATAGTTTCGTCGGCTCTTCTTGCTGCCGTCTATGCGGTGACCAAGGAACCTATCGAGGTCGCAGAGCATGCAAAGACCATAAATGCCATTGCCCAGGTAGTTCCTGAGTTCGATGGCGAACCTGTCAGCGACACCATTGAGGTCGCCGGCAAGAAATATCCGTATTATGCAGTGAGCAAGGCAGGACAGCCTGCAGGATACGCTGTCACTGTCTCTGCATCAGGGTATGGCGGGGCTCTTACACTCATGGTCGGTGTCACCGCAGACAGGGTTATCTACAACACCACTGTGCTTTCACAGTCCGAAACCCCTGGTCTCGGTGCAAAATGTACCGAACCGGAGTTCGCTGACCAGTTCAGGAACTGGAATCCGGCGGAGAAGGTGCTCAAGGTCAGGAAAGACGGAGGTGACGTGGATGCCATCACAGCCTCCACCATCACTTCAAGAGCATATTCACTCGCTGTAGAGACTGCAGTGACAGTGTATGATGCTATTGTCGCAGAAAATAACAAAGGAGAATGATCATGGGAAAATTTCAGCTTATAACAAAAGGTCTTATAAAGGAGAACCCTACATTTGTCCTCCTGCTCGGCATGTGTCCTACACTTGCCACGACTACTTCGGCAATCAACGGCATGAGTATGGGTCTGGCGACACTGTTCGTGCTCGTCCTTTCCAATATGGCGATTTCGGCCACCGCTCCATATATTCCGGACAAGGTCCGTATTCCGGCATATATTGTAATCATTGCGGCTTTCGTGACCATCCTGCAGTTCATCATGCAGGCTTTCACTCCTGACATCTACAAGACTCTCGGCCTGTTCATCCCCCTTATCGTGGTGAACTGCATCGTGCTCGGAAGGGCTGAGGCTTTCGCAAACAAGAACAGTGTAGTGGATTCAGCCTGCGACGGACTCGGCATCGGTCTGGGCTTTACCATAGCCTTGACCATCCTTGGCCTTGTAAGGGAACTGCTCGGCAGCGGCTCGGCATTCGGACACAAGTTCATCAGCGGTGACGGTATCCTTGTTTTCGTGCTTGCTCCAGGCGCATTCATGGCTCTTGCATATCTGATAGTGCTGTTCAAGAAGGTGACAGCGAAAAAGGGCGAGTAAACCGGTAATCTTAAAAAGAATCTGTCATGGAATATATATTGATCATAATATCAGCGATATTCGTAAACAATATCCTGCTCTCCCAGTTCATGGGCATCTGCCCGTTCCTCGGTGTCTCCAACAAACTGAGTACGGCGGTGGGCATGTCAGGAGCGGTGTGCTTCGTCATTACACTTGCTACATTGGTGACTTATCTGTTCCAGTATTATGTGCTGGTGCCTCTCGGTATCGAATTCATGCAGACCATTGCATTCATCCTCATCATTGCCGCTCTCGTGCAGATGGTGGAGATTGTGCTCAAGAAGGTCAGCCCGTCGCTTTATCAGGCTCTGGGTATCTTCCTGCCTCTGATCACCACGAACTGCGCCGTGCTCGGTGTGGCTCTCATGGTGGTGACAAACGAATTCTCCTATGGCGGCGAGCCTCACATGCTGGATCTTGGCGAGTCGGTAGTGTTTGCATTCGCCACTTCGCTGGGTTTCGGTCTTGCGATGATCCTATTTGCCGGCCTGCGTGAGCAGATCGCCCTCAACAAGGTCCCTAAGGCCTTCAGGGGGATTCCTATCGCGCTTGTGACTGCAAGTATCCTCGCCATGGCCTTCATGGGATTCTCGGGACTTGTGTAGCCGATGTATAAAGACGATAAATCCGGAACGCCCGGGTCACCGGAAGAATGGTTCGGCCTGGGTGTTCTTTACAGGCGCAGCTCCCGTTTCGGTGAGGCTATCAATGCTTTTTCGTCAGCTGCGGAAGCTGCAGCCGGGGAGCTTGCGTCCGTTTCTGCATCGGATGCGGATGGGACGGAGAAGAAGGCTGCCCTGGAGGCTTTGCGCTCAAAGTCGCTTGCATCCATCGAACTGCTGAAAGAGATCAACGGGTTCGTCAATGCAGACCTGATGAATCCGTAACTTGGCGCGGATTTCCGAGAAAAATGAATTTCTTATAGGTGATTTCCCGCCACATTGCGTATAAAATAAGACTAACCACACATAAGCCATGCTGGAACTCAGACATATAACCAAAGTATTCCGTACCCGGGAAATGGAAACCTACGCAATCGATGATGTAAGTCTGGCAGTCCGCAAGGGGGAATTCGTCTCCATAATGGGTCCTTCAGGATGCGGAAAGTCTACGCTTCTGAACATAGCCGGCCTGCTTGACGAACCTACGGGGGGGGAGATCATTCTGGACGGACAGAATGTAGAAGAACTTGATGACAAGGGAAAAGCCTCGATAAGGAACAGCAAGATAGGCTTTATCTTCCAGAGTTTCCATCTTATATCTTCACTGAGCATCATAGACAATGTTATACTGCCGTTGACATTCAGGAATGGCGTATCACATTCAAGGTCGGTGCAGAAGGCTGAAGCCTTGCTTGAAAAGGTCGGCCTCTCTCACAGAATGCACCATTTCCCCGCACAGCTTTCCGGAGGACAGTGCCAGAGGGCGGCGATTGCCAGAGCCCTTGTGACCGATCCCGAGATAATCCTTGCCGATGAGCCTACAGGTAATCTCGACAGCCGGAACAGCGAAGAGATCATGCATCTGCTTGAAACCATGAATGCGTCAGGAAAGACCATCCTGATGGTGACGCACAGCGATGAGATAGCAAGGCATACGGGCCGGATACTGATGATGACGGACGGCCACATTTCTGTCAGCAGTAAAAATGCATCGTTATGAAACGGCTGTTGACATATGCCAGACTCTCGTGGCCGGATATCCTGAGGCATAAGAGCTACTCTATCTTCGTAGTGCTCGGCTCGGCCATAGCTTTTGCTTTCATAACGGTCCTTATGCAGATCTACTATACGGTAGCCTTTGACCGTCCTCCATTCTCCAATGCCGGACGCATTGTGAAAATAGAGTCTTTCCATGGCCGTGACGGTAAGGATGTCCGCGCTCTCAGGGACAGTGAGATGCAGGACTTTGCCGGTTGTTTCCCTGATGTGGAGTCCTGTGCAATGCTCTCACAGCAGCTTTCCAATACTTATGTCGGCGACGCCATTCATCCGCTGATGCTGTATTTCACGAATCCGGGATTCTGGGACGTGTTCGATTTCAGGTTCCTTGACGGGAGACCGTTCAGCGAGGCAGACATGAGGGACAGGGCACAAGTGGCTGTCGTCGAGAAGAATCTGGCGCAGGAACTGTTCGGGTCAGCCGATGTAACCGGAAGAGGATTCCAATACCTCGGCAGGACTTTCACGGTAGTCGGTGTAGTGGACAGCTTCATCGAATTCCCGGACAATGGCAGCGCTCTCGGCAATATATGGATACCGCAGATATTCAACGAAAAACTGAGTAACGACACTCCGTCTGCCTTGTATCTTCTGTTCAGCCGCGACCTTGACGCCAGAGAGATCAGGAACGAGGTCTCCACATGTTCCGTGTCATATTTCAACGGGCGTGATATTATGGTGGATTGTCCTACTGAATCAGTCAGGACTCTTCATGACCAGCGCGGAGACGGATGGTTCTTCACCTGGGGAATATGGGGCATACTGTTTATTCTCGTACTGGTGCCTTCCGTGAACATCATAAGCCTGAGTTCGGCCAATGCCTATAACCGGCTGCATGAGACAGGGGTTTGCCGCGCACTCGGTGCAAGTTCCTCGTCTTCTTTTGCAAATCTGATGACAGAGCATTCAATACTTGTCATCACCGGTGTGATTATCGGCATTCTGCTCGTCTATCCTCTTACATCCGCACTGAATGCCGTGCTTGACGCCGGTGTGTTCAGGATTTCGCTGTTCTCCGGCATCGATGCCATGGTGATAGTGATTTTCGTACTGCCGGTCTTTGTCCTGTTTTCTCTGCTGTCCGGCGGACTCCCGGCGTGGAGGATTTCCAGAAAGAATATTGCTGACAGTCTTAAAGGGAATATCGTGTCATGAGGTACGTTCTGAAGAATATATGGAACCAGAGAAGAAAACTGGTCTGGATTTCGGTTGAACAATGTGTCGTGTTCATCCTGCTTATGCTGTGCCTGACCTCAGTATTCAAGGCGCTGTGGCAATATCGTCAGCCGGGACTTCCGGATACCTCGGATACGGTCGTCATGACGTTCTTTCCGCGGCAGTATGACAAGACGTCCATAACGGAATCTTCAAGGGCGGCTAAAGCCATTTCGGAGAATCTGTCGGGGAAAGAATATGTCAGAAGTTACACCAAGAGCCTTTTCCTTGCCCCATATCTAAGGGACGACGATGCCTATATGTCGGATTCCGTATCGTTTGCAGGGTCGAGATACAGGGCATACATAAAGGCTGCGGATGCTGCTGCGCTCGATGTCCTCAGGTTTGACCTCGATGCCGGAGAATGGTTCTCGGATTCGGGCATTTCCCCTGACGGGAAGCCCGAGTGCGTGATAACAAGACAGCTTGCGGAGGATATGGGCGAAGAATCCCCGATAGGAAAGATTGTCTCGTTCGGCAACGCCGGTTTTGTGATAACAGGAGTGCTTTCCGGTATCAGACATTCGGCCTTCGAGCCGCCGGTACCGGCCATGATATTGAATATCGGCATGCTGGCTGCATCAGGAAGAGAGGAATACTGTTTCCGTCTTGACAAAGGACAGTATGACAGGTTTGCCTCCGATTTCGCGGATGAGTTCAGAAAATTGGGCAATGATGACATGTCGCCTGTACTTTTAGATGCCGAGGATACCAGACGGGAAAACATGTTCCCTGTCATGATGAAACTCTATGCAATGTCCCTTCCGACCGTATTCCTGTTCATTTTTGCCTTGCTCGGGACATTCGGTGTCGTACAGCTGAACACCCGGAGGAGGATTGAAGAGTTTGCGGTGAGATTCGCCATAGGCTCTACAAGGGCACGGCTTCTGCGTGTCGTCCTTCTGGAAAGTCTCGTAGTGACATTCATATCGGTCGTCCCCGGCCTTTTGCTGGCATTCTTCATTTATGACCCTGACATCTGGAATGTAGCCGGAGTATTTGCGGCGCTTTTGAGCATAATCATTTTCTCGGTAGCGAGTACGGCCGTTCCGGCTTACCGGATCTCCAGGTTAAGTATATCGGGAGCTTTACATTATGAATAGCGGGAACTGCATAAAGACACTTTGTATCCTGTCCCTTACTGTCCTGTGTACAGGTCTTCCGGCACAGGACAGGGATACCCTGGTGCTCAGCCTTGACGAAGCCCTTGAGATCGGCAGGCAGCAGTCCCTTGACTCCAAGGAAAGCATGAATACCCTCAGGATTGCATACTGGCAGTATCGCAATTACAAGGCAGGGCTATATCCCAATATCTCCCTTGACGGGACAATCCCCTCGCTGAACCGGTCGCTGTCTTCGTATCAGCAGTCCAACGGAGTGTACAAGTTTGTCCGGAACAATTACCTTACGGAGGATATTGCAGTAAATGTGACCCAGGCAATCCCTTTCACGGGAGGTACCTTGCGTCTGCAGTCCAGTATCCAGCGTATGGACCAGCTGGGGCAGAGCAATGTAGGCAGTTTCCTTACCATCCCGTTTGCGCTGCGCCTGGAGCAGCCGTTGCTGTCATACAATCCGTATAAATGGGACAGGAAGATAGAACCGGTGCGTTATGAGAAGAGCCGGACGGAATATGTGGCGGACATGGAAAATGTCAACATAACCACAGTCACCTGTTATTTCGATTTCCTCATGTCGGTATCACAGAGGAAAACCACCCTGCAGAACCTTGAAACAGCGAAAAGACTGTATTCGATAGCTTTGGAAAAAGCCGACATGGGATTATTGTCCAGAAGTGAACTGATGCAGCTGCATGTCAGTATGCTGAATGCAGAGTCGAAGCTGATAGAAGCGGAGCACGACTATTCGCAGAAGATGCATATTCTGCGGAACCATCTTGGACTCGACGATACAGTCGAGATTGTCCCGCAGCTGCCGTATGCCAAGAGTCTGGAAAATATCGACAGCGGCATCATATGGGAGAAGGCTCTATCTAACAATCCTTTATATAAGGATTTTGAAGTGCGCCTGCTGGAAGCGGAGGAAAATATGGTAAAGGCAAAGCGGGAGCGTCTGCCGGATATCAGCCTTAATGTGGCTGTCGGCAACACCGGCAGCGATCAGAAATTCCTCCAGTCATATACCGGCCTTCAGAATCTGCAGGTTGCCAGCATAGGCGTTTCGATTCCGATTCTTGACTGGGGCAGGCGGAAAGGTAATTTTGAACTTGCCCGTTCCCAGTATTCCCTCCTGAAAGACAAGGTCGCCAAAGAGGAAAACGATTTCAGGGAATCTGTGAGGACCCTCATCTCCAATATCATGGACCAGCCGAGACTTCTGGAACTGAGCCATTCGGCGGATTCCATTGCACAGGAAAGATACAGTATAGCCCTCGAGCAGTTCACTTTGGGCGATATAGGCGTAATCGACATCAATTATGCGGAACAGGAAAAGGATGCGGCAAGGCAGAACTATATTTCACAGCTGTATCTTTCATGGCTGTTCTATTACAACCTCAGGTATGTCACTCTTTACGATTTCGACAATCACCGTGACCTTGTTTTTGACGAAGAAACAATCAAATTCCGATAGATTATGATGGACAGGAAAATCCCGGAAGATACCAGAAGGAAAATCAACCGGAAGAGATACATAAGGACAGCGTGCGGAGCTGCATTGCTTGTCTTGGTCACAGGTACGCTGGCAAGTGTACTCAAGCCTTCCTTGCCGGAAGACAGCATAGACATGTCCACCGTCACACGCGGCCCTCTTGAAATTTCCCTTGGTGCGACAGGCAGTGTCGTCCCGTTTTATGAGGAGGTCATATCTTCACCTATTTCGACAAAAATCCTGGATGTATACAGGAAGGCGGGAGAGAAAGTCCACAAAGGCGACACTATCCTGCTGCTTGATCTTTCATCGGCCAGTGTCGATTTCCAGACAGACCTTGACGACATTGCGATAAAGAAGTGCAAGATGGACCAGTACAGGGTTTCTGCGGAAAGCAGGATAAAGGAACTCAGGATGCAGATACAGATAGAGGAGAAGAAACTCCGCAGGAGCGAGGCGCAGCTTCTGAACGAACATCATCTGGACAGCATAGGTGCCAGTACCAAGGACAAGGTGAAACAGATGGAGCTGGAATATGAAGTGGCCAGGCTTCAGCTGGACCAGCTCAAGCTTCAGCTTGAGAATCTGTATAACACTTCAGCTTCGGATATGAAAGTATATGAACTGGAGTACAGGATAGCCGAGAACAAGTTCTCGATCAAGAGGAAGACAATGGGGGAGGCCAGAATCGTGGCGTCTCGCGATGCTACTCTTTCCTGGGTCAACAATCAGATAGGCACAAGCATATCCGAAGGGGAACAGCTTGCCATATTGTCCGACCTGAGCCACTATAAAGTGGAAGCGGATATCGCAGACAGCTATGCCGGAAAGTTCTCGGCAGGGGACAAGGCTGAAATACGTCTGGGCAGCAGCATGTTTGCCGGATCGGTGGCCAATATTGTTCCATCCGTTACGGATGGCAGGATACAGTTTACCGTCCTGATAGACGACAGTGTGAACGACGCTTTCAGGCCGGGACTGCGTGTCGATGTCAATATTGTAAATGCTGTCAAGGAAGATGTGCTGAAGATAGCCAACCGGGCATTTTACTCAGGTCCCGGAATGTATGATCTTTGGGTTGTTTCCGGCAATGTCGCTGAGAAACGGAAGGTCAGACTTGGCGAGAACAGCTATTCCGAAGTCGAGGTCATCAGCGGCCTTGAGGAAGGTGACCGGGTGATTGTGTCCAATATGAACAGATATCGGGACAGGAAATTGAAAATCAGATAGCCGGTCGCGCTGCATCCGTTCCTGCAGACAGCTTCTAAAAGCGATATCTGAAAGAAAGCGTCGGGATGAAACCGTACCAGCCGTTATTGTACCATCCTGTCTTGCTCTTGAATACCACCTGGTCTGTGATGTCATCCACCCGTCTGGATATTCCGTCATTTACATGCATTCCGAAATATGGCCTGATGTCCACTGAAATCTGCAGCGGAAACCAGAACGTGTATTCCAGTCCGAACTGGGCTGCGAAGGCAAGCATGAATCCGTAGTCGAGAGGATGATATCTGAAGCTCCCTTCCTTGTATACGACTCTGTCCTGCACATATCCCAATGATATTCCGGGCCCTGTGTACATGGCCCAGCTGCCTCTCTGCGTCCATGCAGGTCTGGCTATCGTGAAATTATACAGTGCCGTGGCCTTGAATCCCGGTGCTCCGTTCCCTGCATAGCCGAAGTCCAGGCTTGCGTCTGTCTGGAGAAAGTTCTTCTTTCCGAAAGTGTGCTGGTAGCTTATATCGAAACCGGTCGCGCCTATACGGCCTCCCAGAGCACGCGGCTGGGCTGCCGTTCCGAGTGCTGAAAGTATGAATATCAGAGTTATTGTCGCTGTCTTTTTCATTTCCATGGATTTTTTCCTGACAAACTTACGGAAAATATGCCTGAAATCAAAAGAAAAGCCGGCCTTGGAATCCCTGGCCGGCTTTTCTGTAGACAATATATGATACTCAGAATCTGTAGCGTACTGCAAGTGTCGGTGCGAAACCGTAAAGACCAAGTCTCCAGAATCCGGCTCCTCCGTTCCAAAGCGATACACCGATCTGAGGTTTGAGGTCGATGGCAAGCTGGAGAGGGAACCAGAATGTGTATTCGAGACCGACCTGTCCCTGTACTGCGATGCTGGTGCCGTGGAAAAAGCCGAGAGCCACACCCGGACCTGCGTAGAATCCCCATTCCCCTCTGTCGGTCCAGTTCGGCTGGGCAATCATGAAGTTATAGGTGGACGAAATGTCAAGTCCTGAATATCCGAATGTACCGAGGTTGGCCTCAATAAAATCAGCCCCGTTGACATTGTGCTGGTAGCTGGCTTCTACTGCCCATCCAAGACGGAGGCCGACAGCCTTTGGCTGTGCTGATGCAGCGAACGCTGTTCCGAGCGCGAGAGCTGCAATCAAAATGATCTTTTTCATGTCTTCTGATATTTTTAGATAAGTAATCTTATTCTCGAGGTCGGCTCAAAACAAGTCGTTCCCGACCGCAAAGATACCATTTTATTCGGGAGATGTTCTAAAATTCCGCCGCTTTTTTCATCTTTTCAGCAATCCTGTCGTTGCACAGATTCCCTATGCTGCCCACATGTGTATGGTTTACAGCCTTTTCCGCATGGAACCGGCCTTCGTTCACTTCTATCCCCACGCTTTTGTAGGCATCGCGGAACGGCATTCCTGCCAAAGCCCGTCTGTTCACTTCCTCCACAGTGAACAGATAGTCATAGATAGGGGAGTCGAGGATGTGGCCGTTCACCCTGATGTCGTGAAGCATGAATACTGTCATCTTCAGGCATTTGTGCATGAGTTCCAATGCAGGGAAAAGGATATCCTTGAGCAGCTGGAAATCGCGGTGGTAGCCGTGTGCCATGTTGCTGCAAAGCATGGTGATTTCATTTTCGGCTGCCATGATGCGGTTGCAGTTCCCGCGGATTATCTCCCACACGTCAGGGTTCTTCTTGTGCGGCATGATGCTCGATCCTGTGGTGAGTTCGTCAGGGAAGGAGATGAAGCCGAAATTCGGACACATGTACAGGCAGCAGTCCGATGCGAACTTGTTCAGCGTCAGGGCTACGCTTCCTATGGCGGACGCCACGGCCTTTTCCGCCTTGCCCCGGCTGAGCTGGGCGGCCACCACGTTCCAGTCGAGGTCCTCGAATTCCAGCAGCCTTGTCGTCATTTCCCTGTCCAGCGGGAAAGAGTTCCCGTATCCGGCCGCAGAGCCCAGCGGGTTCTGGTTCACAAGGTGGAACGCCCCGCGTATCATGTGCATGTCATCTGCCAAAGCCTCTGCATATGCCCCGAACCACAGTCCGAACGAGGACGGCATCGCCACCTGCCCATGCGTATATCCGGGCAGCATCACATCCTTGTGCTTTTCGCTCAGCGACTGCAGAATGCCGAAAAGTTCCAGCATCTCATCCCTTGTCTTCCGGAGTTCATCCCGGAGGAAAAGCTTGATATCCACCAGCACCTGGTCGTTTCTGGACCTGCCTGAATGTATCTTCTTTCCCACATCCCCGAGCCGGCGGGTCAGCAGCAGCTCCACCTGCGAGTGTATATCCTCGACATCGTCCTCCAGTACAAAATTTCCTGCCTCTATTTCTGCCGATATCTCATCCAGGGCCACGGTCAGGGTTTCCAGTTCGCCGGCAGTCAGAAGTCCGATGGATTCGAGCATCTTTATGTGTGCCTTCGACCCTATGACATCGTATCTCGCCAGCGACATGTCCAGGACCCTGTCGTTGCCGACAGTGAAGTCTTCCACGATATCGGAAGCCTTCGTCCCCTTGCTCCAGAGTGTTGCCATATCAGAGTTTCCTGTTTTTGTAGGTTTCAATGCAGGCCGGTATGATCCTTTCATATGTGCTGTCGAGGAACAGCGGCGAGGATATGATGAAGTCGGCGGTGCTCCTGTTCGTGGCGAAAGGTATATTGTACAGGGAAGCCAGTCTCACCAGGCTCATCACATCGTTCTGATGCCCCTGCATTATGAGATTGTCGCAGAAGAATACCAGCATGTCCACCTTGTCCTCCGCAATCATGGACCCGATCTGGGCATCTCCGCCCAGAGGTCCGCTGAGAAGTTTTGTCACGTGCGGCGCTTCATCTCCCAGCACTTCATTCAGCGCAGACTCTATAAGCCGCCCTGTAGTTCCCGTGCAGAAGAGTTCGCATTCTTTCAGCGATCCGGCGTTGAACTTCACCCAGCTTACCAGTTCCTGTTTTCTGGCATCATGTGCCACAAGTGCGATTTTTCTGATCATGATCTTACTGTTTTTTCAATATCTCCATAAATCTTTCCGTGAAAGAGATATAGCCCCCGATTCCTTCGGCTATCTCCTTCCGAGTGATGTATTCGTCTTTTCTGTGCGACCTGACTGAGTCACCGGGCCCCATCTTTACGGCATCGCAGCCTATCCTGATCCAGTCCGATGTAGTCGGTGACGAGAACGTCTCTATCCCGAGCGATCTGCAGCATTCCATCAGGGGAGAGCTCTGGGCAGTGGCGGACGACCTGTTTTTAAGGTTCCTGGCTTTAAGCCTGCTTCTGCATATCGACTGGAGTTCGTCCATGATTTCCTGGTTCACGTACATTTCCGTGGGCCTGATGTCCACCACGAAACGGCATCTGTCCGGTATCACATTGTGTGCTGTCCCGGCCTCTATCTGCGTGACATTCAGCCTGACTTTCCCCATTGCAGGCGAGATTCTCGTGAATTCGTGTTCCCTGAGCCTGTTTATGTCATCCAATGCTATGTACAGTGCATTCACGCCTTCTCCTCTGGCAGCATGCCCGCTCACCCCTTCGGCTTCACCGTCGATGACCAGAAGCCCTCTCTCCGATGTCGCAGCCTTCATTCCTGTCGGTTCTCCGACAATGGCCCAGTCCGGTCTTCCGGCATGCTCCAGACCGTCAATGTCATTGTAATGTTCCCATATGAGGGCCATCCCGTCAGGTCCCGACCGTTCTTCTTCGCTGCTCAGGGCCAGCACGAGATTGCACGGCATTTCCCTGTCGTGGAAATGGCGGAATGCCGCGCACATCGCCACCGCTGAGCCTCCGTCATCATTGCTGCCGAGTCCGCAGACTATATCATCCTCACCGCACCCGAAAATATCCCTGACAATACCGTAATCCGGTCTGTACGGGTCGAATGAATACCCGTCGCAGGCAGGTACCGTGTCCATATGTGCGCAGAGCATCAGGGTTTTCTTCGCAGGGTCGAATCTCCTGTTCAGGGCCACGATGTTGTTCTTCACCCGGATGTGCTCCAGTCCGCACCCCGACAGTGCGTCGGACACATATCTGCACACCTCGTCTTCCGAGAACGATACCGAAGGAATGCTTACCATTCCTCTCAGCATCTCCATCGCCTCATCTACGATATTTTTCCTGATCTCCATCTTCCTTTATTTCCGCTCCTCATATTGTTTCCGCTCCCTCTTCTTCTCCCCAATAATTCCGCCGATGTATTTCAGCCACGGTGGTGTGGGGGGGGGTAGGTTCGGGACTGTTTTCTCTGCCCTCTTTTTCTCCCCAAGAATTCCGCCGATGTATTGCAGCCACGGTGGTGTGGGGATAGGTTCGGGACTGTTTTCTCTGCCCTCTTTTTCTCCCCAAGAATTCCGCCGATGTATTGCAGCCGTATATTGTGGCAGAATTTTTTTCAGGGCTGTTTTCTCTGCCCTGAAAAAAATTACTGCCACAATATAGTCGTCTGTCTGGAATTCCCGACATTGTCGGAATTCTTGATCAACACCTGCGAGACCCCGCCCCCAATCGCCCTGAACGCATTCTCCAACTTCGGCAGCATCCCGTCAGCCACCACCCCCTCAGCCTTCAGCCTCTCGAAACCCTCATGGTCAATCCTTTCTATCAGACTCGAATCATCATCCTTGTCCGCCAGCACTCCGTCCTTCTCGAAACAGAACACCAGATCCACGGCAGCCTCCGATGCCAGACACATGGCAACAGCAGAAGCCACGGTATCCGCATTGGTATTCAGCAGCTGCCCGTCAGCCGTGCATGTTATGGCGCAGAATACAGGCGTCAGCTCCATATCCATCAGCCGCAGGATGAAACCTGCGTCAATATTCTCCGGACTCAAATCACCCACATAGCCATAGTCTATATCCTCTCCAGTCGAAGCAAGCCTGACCGGAGGCCTTTTTACCGCCTTTATCACCGCACCGTCAGCTCCTGACAACCCTATCGCATTGCACCCGTTTCTCTGCAGCAGAGCCACTATGGACTTGTTGCACCAGCCGGCATATACCATGGTCACTATCCGCAGCGTATCCGCATCGGTTACCCTGCGCCCCTCTATCATCACAGGGGAGAAGCCGAGCTTCTTCTGCATCTGGCTTGCTATGGCACCGCCGCCGTGTATGAGGACTTTCGGCCCTTTTACGGCAGCGAAATCCGCAGCGAACTTCTCCAGCTTTTCCGGATTGTCCACCACATTGCCTCCTATCTTGAATACCTGTATCCTTGTCTTGTCCATTGCCGTTCCTCTTCCTGTCTGTCCCGATTTGTCCTGATCTGTTTATCCTGTTTCTGCCTGCTTCGGTCTGTTTCTGTTCTGCCCTACAGCGACAGGAGGATTTCCTTGATGACGGTCTGAGCCGACACCACCCTGTTCGCAGCCTCAGGGATGACGATGGACCGAGGGCTTTCGATAACTTCGTCAGTCACAATCATATTCCTCCTGACAGGGAGACAGTGCATGAAATACGCGTTGTCTGTAAGCGCCATTTTCCTGCTGTCCACTGTCCAGCTGCGGTCCATGCTGAGGACTTTCCCGTAATTGTCACCTGAATATGCCGCCCAGTTTTTCGCATAGATGAAATCAGCGCCTTCGAAAGCCTTGTCCTGATCGTATTCGATGCGGGCATTCCCGGTAAACGCAGGATCCAGTTCATACCCGTGCGGATGCGTGATCACGAATTCGCAATCCATCAGGTTCATGCCTTCCGCAAAAGAGTTCGGGACCGCCTGCGGCAATGCCTTCGGATGCGGCGCCCATGTCATGACGACCTTCGGCCTGTCCTTTTTCCTGTATTCCTCTATGGTAATCATGTCGGCAAATGTCTGTAGCGGATGCCTGGTAGCTGCTTCCATGCTGAATACCGGCCGACCTGAGTACTGTATGAACTCGTTCAGTATCTTTTCGTTGTAGTCATCGCTCTTGCTCTCGAACCTGGCGAAGGACCTCACTCCTATGATGTCGCAGTAGCATCCCATCACCGGGATAGCCTCCAGAAGATGCTCCGGCTTGTCCCCGTCCATTATCACTCCGCGTTCAGTCTCCAGTTTCCATGCACCCTGGTTGACATCGAGCACTATCACGTTCATTCCGAGATTCATGGCTGCTTTCTGTGTGCTCAGCCTCGTTCTGAGACTTGAGTTGAAAAACAGCATCAGCAGAGTCTTGTTCTTGCCGAGCTTCTGGTCTGCAAACGGATTTTCCTTGACGTATCTGGCTTTTGCAAAAGCCTCGTCGAGATTTCCCAGCTGGGTTACCGATGTGAAATGTTTCATGTCCTGATTCGTTAAGTCCGTCTTCGACGGGATGTAAATAAATGACTGTTTCTGCCGTCGCAGAAATTACAAACTTAAAAACAGTTTTAAAAATTTCAAAACAGTTTTTATAAATTTGCATCATGGTGCAGAAAACAGAACTCGACAATATCGTAATCCGTATAAGCCGATCCGACAGGGCGGCTTTGGATGAACTGTACCGTATGTTTTACCCTTTACTGGTGAATTACGCATCCCTGATGGTATCCCGGGAAACCGCCAAGGATATAGTGCATGACGTGTTTCTGAGACTTTGGCTCGGCCGCGAAGGCCTTTTGCCTGAATTATCCTTGACGGGGGGGGGTAACATACGCAGTTTCCTTTTGCGGAGCACATATAACGCCTCCATAAGCGTTATCCGCAAGCAGCTTTCCAAGCTAAACCATCGCAAGATGCTGAAAAACGATATCGAAGAGTATTACCGCATTTACGACGTGGACAGGAGCGATATCATCCGGAAACTCTACAGCAGCGACATCCGCACATATCTCGACGACGCCATTTCCAGACTTCCGCCCAAGTGCCGTGAAGTATTTCTTCTGAGTTACGTGGAGAATCTCTCCGCCAAGGAAATAAGCGCCCGCCTCGGCATCAGCACCTCGACAGTGGAAAATCAGATCCACACAGCCCTGATACGTCTCCGTTCCTCCCTGAAAAACATCCGTGACAGCGAATCCAAAGCGTAATTCCGCATTCTTTCCCGCTCCCTCTCGTTCTCCCTCCCTTTCTTGCTCTTCCTCTCTTGCTCATCCTCTCGTTCTCACTTACACACACACTCTCTCCTTCTCTCTCGTTCTCACTCCTTCTCGCTCTTCCTCTTCCTCTCGCTCTTCCCGACCACTACCAGAATCCCCACGAAACCGGTACTGGTCGCAACAAACTATCCCCGACCACTACCAGAATCCCCGCAAAAGTGGTAGTGGTCGCGACAAAACATCGTCGACCAGTACCGATATCGCAACCAAAGTGGTAGTGGTCGCAATAAACCATCCCCGACCACTACCAAAATCCCCGCAAAACCGGCACTGGTCGCAACAAACCAGCCCCGACCAGTACCAATATCGCAGGAAAACCGGTAGTGGTCGCAGAAAAACATCATCAACCACTACCAAAATTCCAGCAAAAGTGGTAGTGGTCGCAATAAACCAGCCCCGACCACTACCAGAATCCCCGCAAAACCGGCAGTGGTCGCAGCAAACCAGCCCCGACCACTACCAGAATCCCCGCGAAACCGGTAGTGGTCGCAGCAAACCAGCAAACCAACAACCCAGCAACCCAACAAAGAAACAAACCCGGCAAAACATCAAAATTCTAAAATTCTCATAGGTGTTTTTCCGGGAGGTCGCGTATATAGTCTGTAACGCGACAAAAAATGACCTGTAACGCGACAGAAATGACGGATACAAAACACAACATCGAGGAAACGGAAGAAATCAGGACGCTTGGATACGCCCTCCATTTTCTTCTGTCAGAGACTCCCGACACGGAAACGGAAGAGTCCCTGAAGGCGCTCAATGCCAGAATCGATGCCATGCAGCGCAACGCCCGCAAGGAAAGGCTCAGACGCTGGCTTTATCCGGCGGCAGCTGCAGTAGCGGTCATTCTTGTCACCATAGCAGTCACATTCACTTTCACATACGGAGACAGCGTGCAGCGCTATGCAAACACCGGGGAAGTCGCAGTCATGGTCAGATTGCCGGACGGGACACAAGTGTGGATAAACCCGGGTACGGAACTGACTTTCGACAGGAAATTCAATGCCGGAGAAAGGAACGTCTCCCTCACGGGAGAAGCCTATTTCGATGTGGCGCATAATCCGGAAGTTCCTTTCATCGTCACTACCGAAAGTTTCCGGGTGAAGGTGCTCGGAACCGTGTTCAACGTGAAATCCATGCCTGAAGATGCCCGTCCTGAAGTCTCTTTGGCCCAGGGCTCGATAGCGATGCAGAATCTCAAGGGAGTGAATCTGGTCCGTCTCCGCCCCGGACAGCAGGCCGTGATGGATCGTGCGGAACAGACTCTTGAAATCAGCGATATCTATATAGGAGACATGCTCATGAGGCACTACGGTGCTGTTTCCCTGCATGATTCCACTGTGAAAGAGATAGTTGCAGAAATATCGCAGGTATACGGAGTCCGGATAGGAGTAGAAGGGGAGGACGAAGGAGCGACATACAATTTCAGTTTCCAGAAAGACAGCGATATAGGAGATATCCTGGATATGCTGGAGTTCGTATGCAAGGACTTGAAATTCAGCCTGGAATAAATCCTTGCCCCTGGATGAAAGCCCACTCCCTCCCGGAATCTGGCAAACCACAGACATTACACACACTTAAGAACTGATATAACCGGTATGAACGAAAAACGATTATTGCGAAAAGCGGTCCTGATGCTTGCGGCTCTTTTCTGTACAGGATTCACTCTCCTGTCCGCAATGCCGATTGACCAGCAGGAATACAGCCTCAGGCTGTCTTTGACAAATGCCCCTCTCAAGCAGGTTCTCGATGAATTTACCGGACAGACGGGCGTTTCATTCTCATACAAGACCTCCATGGAGACCATCAGTCTGGCGTCAGTAAATGTCAGTATTGATAAAGCCCCTCTCGAAACGCTTCTGGAGAAAGTGTTTTCAGGTACGGGGATAACATGGAAGGTCCTCGAACAGGTCGTCGCCCTGTCTGCTCCGGAAGCTTCGGAACCGGATACGGGCCGGACTTCGGATAACCGTCCGGGCGAGAGGACTCTTTCCGGCCGAGTAAGCGATGATGCCGGGGCTCCGCTTGTCGGGGTCACTGTCCTGGTGGAAGGTACCTTGACGGGAACACAGACGGACCTGGACGGAAACTGGACTCTCGCTGTAAAAGACGCTGAAGACGCCAGCCTCGTATTTTCCAGCCTCGGTTATCAGACAGTCACGATGCCTGTAGGTCTGAGCGATGTCATAAACGTATCTCTTAAAGAAGATGCCGAACTCCTCGAAGAAGTGGTCGTAGTCGGTTACGGCACTCAGAAAAAGGCCAATATCACCGGCTCCGTGACATCCATAGATTTCGGCAGCATTGCCGAAGGCCGTCCGATAGTGACTACATCAGCCGCATTGGCCGGACTTGCCCCGGGTATGTCGGTGATGCAGACCACCGGCCAGCCGGGAGCGGAAGAAACCAGCATCCGCATCAGGGGTGTAGGCTCTTTTACTGTCAATGACAATACCGATGCAAGTGCGCCTCTCGTGCTCGTGGACGGCATAGAGTGGAGCATGGACAACGTAAACCCGAATGATATCGAGTCGATAACCATCCTGAAGGATGCGGCCTCGACCGCCATTTACGGTACACGTGCAGCCAACGGTGTCATCCTTATCACCACCAAGGCCGGCTCGGAAGCCAAACCGAGGGTCAGCTATTCATATAAAGGTATCTTCCAGATGCCGTACAATGAACTGGACTGGGTAAAGGACTATGCCACCTACATGGAACTTTACAACGAAGGCTGCGACAACGCAGGTTCGTCCCGCCAATTCTCCCAGGCTACCATCGAAGCCTGGAGAGCTGCGTCGGCCGACCCATACGGGCTCAACGAATACGGAGTCCCGAACTATGTGGCCTATCCTAATACCAACTGGTTCGACGAGATTTTCCAGAACGGATATTCACAGGAGCACAATCTCAGCATATCCGGCGGAAGCAAGACCGTCCGCTATCTTATCTCGGCAGGATACCTCGACAACGAGGGCGTAATGAACCGCTTCAACATCAACTCCTCTTCCCAGAAGGCGAACTTCAGGGCCAATCTCGAGGCCGATGTCCTGAAATGGTTTACGGTAGGCACCAAGATATACGGCCAGTTCCAGTCCGACGGCACTGCAAATATCAAGAACGGTTTCAACTATCTTTATCAGACAACTCCTGGTATCTATCCCGGCAGCGAGAACGCCTGGGGACGTCCGGCCAGCAATGAGGAAAGCCCTAACGCGAACAACGTCTTCGGGCAGATGGTCGGCAGCGACGGAACCAAGCACACCTGGAGAATCAACGGCTCGCTTTATGCCAAGATACGTCCGTACAAGGGTGTCAGCATAGAAGGTACTTTCAACTATGCCCCGACTTTCGGCCTTAATCATACCTACAGCCGGGAGAACGGCTACTGGGACTATGTCACCGATACCAGATACACTTCCTCGGATCTTTCGAAGGCCATGGTTACCGACAGGACATACCGCGACTACAGGATGTCCACAGAACTGCTTGCACGCTACGACGAGACATTCGGAAACCATACCGTAGGCGCCATACTCGGATATTCCGCCATCGAATACAGGACCTGGGCCTATCAGGTGCGCAAACAGGGAGCGTCCGACTGGTCGCTGAACGAAGGAGGCACTTATTCCACTCTTTACGACTCTTCATATACCACGAAGACAGGCTGGGGACTCCGCTCGTATTTCGGCAGGATAAACTACGCCTTCAAGGACCGTTACCTCTTCGAAGCCAACTTCCGTGCTGACGGCTCGTCGAGATTCGGTACCAAGAACCGTTACGGATTTTTCCCTTCCTTCTCCGCAGGCTGGAAAATACATGAAGAGCCGTTCATGGAGAGTACGAGAGGATGGCTTTCCAACCTGAAGCTCAGGGCATCCTGGGGACAGACCGGTAACAATCTCGGCATCGGCAACTTCGCATGGCAGGCCACCTATAACACAGGCAATGTCGTAGTGGACGGCAGCAACGCCACGGCCCTGTTCATCAAGTCCATGAGCAACATCAACCTCAAGTGGGAAACCACCTCCACTACGGACATAGGTATCGATGCAGGCTTCTTCAACGACCGCCTCACTGCCGAGTTGGACTATTATCACAAGAACACCACGGACATCCTTTTCACTCCGAGCACATATCTGACCATGGGTAACTTCACCCAGGTGCCGAACAACCTCGGCAGCATGTGGAACCAGGGTATCGAGATAGCTCTCAACTGGAAGGATACCATAGGCAAGGATTTCTACTATTTCGCCGGAGTCAACTTCTCGTTCAACAAGAACAAGGTAACCACATTCAAAGGACAGCTTTCACGTGGTTATGACTCTAATGGAGATTATTATACCAACCTTTCCGATGTATCCGAGAACTGGTCTTCTCCCGGCAAGCTTATCGAAGGCCACGAGATAGGCGAGCACTATATCTACCAGAGATACAGAGGAACCGGCAAGGGATATACCGGCGGCCAGGTGGATGTGAATGCCGGTCCTGTGGACGGTATCATCCGTACCGAGACCGACATGCAGTGGGTACGTGCGATGATAGAGTCAGGCTACTCATTCAACGGAGTGACGACTGTCAGCAAGGACCAGCTGTGGTACGGTGACTTCATCTATGCCGATGCCAACGGGGACGGCAACTACGGCAACTCCTACGACATGGACTTCAACGGCAAGAGCTCCACTCCGGCCTACAACCTCGGCATCAATCTCGGTTTCTCCTGGAAAGGAATCGATTTCAGCATGCTCTGGACCGGTGCGTTCGACTATTATATTTTCTGGAACACCAACTATTATAACGCCACCAATGTGACCTGGGGCTATGCCCTCAGCCAGAGAATCGCGGATGACCACTATTTCTACGATCCTGAGAATCCTTCCGACCCGCGTACCAATATATGGGGTACCTATCCGCGGCTCTATGAAGGATCCGACCGTAACCGCCAGCAGAGCGACTTCTATGAGTACAAGGGCGACTACATGAAACTGAAGAACGTCCAGATAGGCTATACCCTGCCGGAAAGCATCACCCGGAAGTTCTTCGTAAAGCAGTTGCGTTTCTATGTTTCGGGAGAAAACCTGCTGACCATCACCTCATTCCCGGGAATGGACCCGGAACTTGGAGGTACCATAGGTTATCCTCTTATGAGGCAGGTATCGGTAGGTGCTCAGGTTACATTTTAATTGAGGAGGAAAACATATGATGAAATATTGCAAGAAACTGATTTTCGTCTTGGCGGTGCTTCCGTTCGCTTCCTGTACAGGCATGCTCGATGTAGCGCCGGCGAACCAGATCGCGAGTGCCAACATGTGGACGAACGAGAGTCTGGCGGACAAGGGAATGGCCGGACTGTACGATAACTTCTACAGAGAAGACCTGTCGCGTATACAGCTGAGACACAATGATATGACCGGTATCAACCGTCAGGGCTGGATGGGTATGGAATTCCAGACCGACTTCGTGTCGGACAACTATCCTCTGAAAGCGCTTTCCGATGCTACAAAGGACGCTACCGATTTCGTGATATGGTACGAATGGAAATGGGCATATACGTCCATCCATCAGATAAACGATGCCCTCGAGAACCTCCACAGGGCAGGGCTCAGCACCGAAAAATATGAAAGGTACATCTGCGAAGCCCGTTTCCTGAGGGCGTGGTTCTACTCCCGTCTGGTCAAGATATACGGAGGGGTTCCGCTCTACCTTGAGGTCATTTCCGAATCCGAGTGCACCAAAGGACAGTCCACGGCAGTCGAGGTCTGGAATGCAGTCATCGATGACCTTACATACTGTATCGACAACCAGTACTGTCCTGACAATACCCTGACCACGAACTACGGCCGTCCTTCGAAAGGCGCAGCCTACTCTCTGAGGGGAATGGCCTACATGTGGATGGCATATGAAGCCGAGAAAGGCGAGACCCCTACGGAATTCGGTGCCGACCATTATTATCAGCTTGCCGTCAATGACTTCGAGAAAGTCGACGACTGCGGTTACGGGCTCTGGGCCGGAAAATTCATCGACTTCTTCCACTATAATAACGAGAAGGACCACGAAATGATTTTCCCTCTCCAGTTTACCTCGGATGCAGGCTACTGCGACAACCTCCAGCTCATGATCGGAGGCCGCGATACCTGGAACTCCTGGTCCAATGCCCGTCCTTCCGCCGATTTCGTGGACTATTTCCAGAATGCCGACGGTACCAAATTCGACTGGGCGGATGTGATTCCGGAATGGAACGACCCTGTCTTCACTCCTGACGAGAATTTCTACAAGAGAGAAGTGTTCTTCTTCAGGGACGGCATCAGCCTCGACGCTCAGGGCAATGTGGTGCAGGACAACTGGGACCGTGACCAGGCAGCCGTCATCCAGGAAAGGATAAACCGTATCGGAGTGGATATTTTCAAGGAATATTATAAACCGGACGGCAATGAAGACAGGGTACGCAAGGCCTACGAGAACCGCGACCCGCGTCTGAAAGACATCGTGCTCACTCCTTACGAGCCATACGACACGTTCAAGGACGCTTCGGACAATGGCGGGAAAATCCAGATCGGCAAGGAGCTAAGGTGGCCTTTCATCACCGAAGGCGATGACCACGGTGACTACTATATCGGCACCTACAACAGCATGTACGTCTATAAGAAATATTCATACTCCAAGCCGGATGACCTTATCGACCGTCTGCGCTGTCCTACCGACTGGCCTCTTATCCGCTACACCGATGTGGCTCTCCAGCTTGCCGAAGCGTACGTCCATGTCGGAAAGCAGTCGGAAGCCATGTCCATAGTAAACCAGATACGTTCCCGCGCCGGGATGCCGTCTGCCAGCGCAGCCTCTGAGGAGGAAGCCATGGAGGCCATACGCTACGAACGCCGCGTGGAACTCTGCCTCGAAGGCCACGACTGGTTCGACGAATGGAGATGGGGCACATACAAGCAGATGAAGTTCGGTGGACGCGAGACTTACGGCGGGCAGTCCTGGTGGAAGGAATGGCAGGGCTACAACTACAACTGGTACTACACCGACGACATGTACCCGTGGGGAGCTCCTGCAAGCGAATGCCAGAGGAATCCTAATATCAAGCAGAAGCCGGGCTGGGCGTATTGATCCCGTATCGATACGCTTTCCGGGATGACAATGAAAGATAAACATCATAAACAATAAAATGAAAAGCAACATAATACTGACAGCATTGTTTTCAGCCTGCCTGTTCTTCAGCAGCTGTGTCGAGGAAGGTTATCCTTTCTTCGCCCCTGGCTCAAGCCAGAAAGAGGAGACGGATGATCCGGACAATCCGAAACCTCCCGTACCCGCAACCGAGCCGGATTATTCACGTCTTACGGCTGACAACCATCCGCGCGTAATCTTCACCGACGAGGATTTCGCCGACATAAAGGATGCTGTTGCCGCCGGGACCAATACCGCACTGAATCAGATCCACACGGCCATCATCAGCAAGGCCGACGGCTATGTCGGTGCCGCAGATCTTGTCAGGGAACTCTCGGGGAAACGGCTTCTGTCCGTCAGCCGGAATGCAGAGGAACGTATCCTGTTCTGCGCATACGCCTACAAGACCACGGGAGAAGAAAAATATCTCGAACAGGCGGAGCACGATATCCAGACGGTCTGCAAATTTTCCGACTGGAACGCAAGACAGCATTTCCTCGATGTCGGGGAGATGGCCGCAGGTGTGGGGCTCGGCTATGACTGGCTTTATGACGAACTCTCCTCCGAGACCAAGGAACTGGCCAGGAAGGCTCTGAACGATTTCGCTTTCACTCCGGCCAATGACGGAGTCTGGAATCTGAATTTCTACGAAGCTACGAGCAACTGGAATCAGGTCTGCAACGGAGGTCTCGTCTGCGCCGCCCTCGCTGTTTATGAAAGCAACCAGACCGTCGCCCAGGGCATCATAGACAAGGCTTTGGAATCCAATGTCGCCGCGATGGAAGGAATGTATTCACCTGACGGAAACTATCCTGAGGGTTACTCCTACTGGTGCTACGGTACTCTCTACGAAGCTCTGATGCTTACGGCCATGGAGACTGCTACAGGATCGGACAACGGCCTATCCTCCACCGAAGGCTTTTCCAAGACAGGGAAGTACATGGTCTTCATGGAAGGACCGTCCGGGCTTTGCTTCAACTACTCCGACTGTGCCCCATCCACTGTCCCGTGCCTTGCACAGTGGTATTTCGCATGGAAATTCGATGATTTGTCAGTCCTTTACCTCGAACAGGACAGGATTTCGAAATATTCTTCCGCCTCCGAATCACGGCTTCTCCCTCTCATCGCCTATTATGCTGAGGATATCGTGATGAGCGAAGTTTCAGCTCCGGAAGAATACATTTTCAGGGGAGATGGAGAGACCCCTGTAGTCCTTGTCCATGATACCTGGACCATGGGACTCGAAGACAAGTTCCTCGGCATCAAGGCCGGGAAAGGTAATACCAGCCATTCCCATCTTGATGCAGGCTCGTTCGTGTATGACTACAACGGTACGAGATGGGCTGCCGACCTCGGTCTTCAGAGCTACGGCACATTGGAGCCTTATATCAACCTTTGGGACATGAATGACGGTTCTGAGAGATGGACTGCCTTCAGATACAACAATCTCAACCATAACACCATTTCCGTCAACGGTGCCTATTACAGGGTTGCGGGAATGGCAGAGATTACCGGCCTCGTGAACGACAGCGGGAAAAAGGGAGCGACGGTGGATATTTCCGAACCTCTCAGCAACGAAGTGGCTTCGGCTGTCCGTACCATCTATATAGACGGAGATGATCTTGTCATAACCGACGATATCACCGCAAGGTCCGACAAGGAGGCTGAAGTCCGCTGGACGATGGTGACCCAGGCCCAGCCGGTTATCGAGTACGGGAGTATAACCCTGACAAGGGACGGCAAATACATGTTCCTCACAAAATCCTCGAAGACAGGTCATAATCCGGACTGGAAGACATGGAGCACGGTCGGAGAGCATACATGGGACGCATCGAACGCAGGCTATTACGAGTGCGGATACACCATCACACTCAAGCGCGGCGAGAAGGCGACCATAACTGTCAAGCTGACCCCTGACGATCCGATGGAATAAAGACACATATTTTTATAACAGTCAAACATAACCAAATCATTACAAGATGAAACGATTTTTATTATTCGCAGCAGCCGCTACGGTTGCATTGCTTTCAGGCTGCAACAAGCCCGATGAAGGGGAGCAGACGCAGGAGACCATCACTGTTTCACTGACGGTAACTCCGAGCGACGACAACTCGGCTACTATTTCGGCCGAGCTTACCGAAGGCACTTTCCATGGCGCGAAGATCATCGAAATGATGAATTTCGACGATGTCACTATCGACCTCGAAAGCGAAATCCAGCTTACGAACTATGTCATCGCCAACGGTGTGGATATAGACCAGATGCCTTACAACAAGACATTGACCGACATCAGAATCGGACAGGACAAATTCACGGCCATCATCGTCTATGACGCCAGCGGACGCGCAGTGGATGTCGAATACGTGAAATGGACACCGCTCGGTCTTCCTGACGGCTGGAGTACGGACAACAATCCTGGCGAACTTGACGAAATAGAGTGGTAACCTTTAAATTATTGAAGAAATGAAAAAGTATATATTAGCTTTGGGACTTGCTGCCTTGACAGCAGCATCCTGCTCGATAAACGAGAACAAGCTCGCTCAGCCGGAGACCGCCGGTCCGCGTCTGGTATTGTCCGGAGAGACTACGGTGAATACGAAGGTTTCGGTAGGCGAGAAAGACGGGGACATTTATCCTTTGCTCTGGGTTACCGGAGATGTCATCAGGGTCTCCACCAAGGGAGCGGCAGCCGCTACTGAAGAAGCCCCTGCACCTGAGGGAACTTTCTCCAACGAAGCTGCCCAGCTTTTCAGCGAATCATCGGGAAGCACTTCCGGAGTCTTCCAGACCACGAACTCATTGGTTGCGGATTCCGATATGGATATAGTCATCACATATCCGGGTACTGCAGTCTATTCAGAGGGTGTGCTGACTTCATCGGTTCCTGCTCTCCAGACGCAGAGAAGCGCAAGTTCCAGCCTGCATGTAGGAAATTATGCTCTTGCATACGACAATGATGTCACCCTTGCCGCAGGCCAGACCGAGGATGTGACTTTCCGGCTCGAACAGAAGACCGCTTTCGTGAAACTCGTCCTGTCCACATCCGAGTATGCTTCCTATAATCTTACCGGAGCCAGCCTGTATGCAGCGGGTGCCGAACTTTCCGGAGATGTAGCATACGATATCGAAAGTGCGACTCTTACCGTTACGAACGAAGGAGAAACCGTGGGTGCCGAGATTTCCCGTCCGGAGGCATTTTCTTCCGCTCAGGAAGTATACTTTACCGCACTTCCTTGCGACCTTACCTCCAATGAGCAGGTCTATGTGATTGTCACCATGGAAAATCCTGCCGGGAACGAGACAGTGACTATCCCTGTGAAGGTCACAGGAGGCCTGCTTAAAGAGAGCTGCCTGTCAGTCATCGAAGTCAGCGGAATCAGCGCATCGTCCATACCTGCCGAATTCAAATGGTACGACCCTGTGGAGACCCGTGACCTGGTGGACGGCTGGGCATACGGAAAGCAGAACACCTATCTCATAGAGCAGAAAGCCAAGGGAGAGGGTGAGACCCATCTCAGCATAGATGTACGTGCACGCGGTGATTTCTCAAAAGTGAAGGAACCTGTATATTACGGACTTCTTACCGGTTCATCGGAGATGTATAACAATAATGACGGGTCAGGACGTAAACTCCTTCATTTGCCGAATAACGTATTGGCATACGAAGCTACTCCTACGAATACTGTAAATTCAGATTATACCATTGACGTATATTGCTATGACCAGTCTGCAAACGGCCGCTGGGGCGTGGTAGCTCTGTATGACAAGGATTACAATATCATCTGGTCTTTCATGATCTGGAGATATCTTGCAGGAGATGACCCGCGCGTGCAGGATGTCACTTATCCTGAGGGAAATATCGTCCTTATGGACAGAGTGCTCGGAGCCACATACGGTAACAAGTTGGCAGCGGAAAAAGGTGCAATGGAAATAGGAATCGCATATTTCCAGTGGGGCAGAAAGGATCCTTTCATGTGGTCTAATAGTGCTAGTGGAGCTCAGATTAATCCATATAATGAAAGAACTACACCTGTCGGCTCTGATATCTCAACGGCGATAGCGTCTCCGAATCTTATCCACGCATATGGCGGAGAGGCTAATGACCTGGGTGACTGGCAGGAAAAAGAACACAGGGCAGACCTTTGGGGCGCTGTAAACAATACTACAGACTGGTACGACCCGAACGGTACCGGATACAAGACCATTTACGACCCTTGTCCTGAAGGCTACAGGGTGCCGGATGCCTATGTCGCATATCTTGTGAAGAAAAATGCAGAACGTTGGGAAATCGAGAATGGTGTAAAATATGGTCAGGATGAAAGCGTCTTGAATGAAGACAGTCCTTTCTGGCCGAGCGCAGCGAGCGTCCTTGCCTATCCTCTCGGAGACGGTACATATGACTATTGGCCTTATGCCGGAGCACATTGGGCAGGATCCGGAGCAAACTGGGGAAATCGCCCGTCTTCGAATAACAAGCATGCAGCGCTCTACTGGTTCAATAATGTACTTCCTACCGATGTCCGCAGCGCTGTATGTCTGCAGTACTGTTATTATTCTGCAGAATACAAGGACACTAATACGACTGCTACCCGCGCAAGAACATTTGCAGTCCGTTGTCAGAAAGACACTGAAAACAGGTAGTGTAATTTTCATAGAGGCGGGGAGTGTTTGAAAATCATTTTGAACTTCCCTGCCTGGTTTGGTGGAGGTGAACTCAAAAGGGTGCATTTTGCGTTACGCTTGAAATTCCGGCTTTTGAGTTCACTTTCTTTTTTATTAAAATTGCATAAGAAGTTACCCGGTAACACAACTTCGTCGAACTGACGTTAAAATATCAAGATCCTGATGAAAAGATTCCTTTCGTCCTTTATTTTCATGCTGGCTCTTCCGCTTTTATCGCCTGCGGAAACCGCCATCGTCCCTGGAAATTCCCTTGAAAAGGTCCGTAAAGCTTTCGTGGAGGCATCCATTGTCTCGTACGCACCGGATGAGGAGGTGACAAGACGTTTTATAGAGTACTCCGACTACGGGCGGGCGAACGACGTGCTCCTGCTCCAGCTCTATATGGCCGTGCATCTTCCTGATGATGAAGTGCAGCGGCTTTTAGACGCATTCGACTGGGCGGAAGGTTGCTGGAGGGATATCGACTATGCCGCTCAGGACAGGGGCCGCTGGCCTGCCACGCTGCATCTGACGAGGATGTATGCCTTGGCGAAACTCTACAGATACCCGGGGCAGCATTGGGAAGACTCGGAACAGCTGGATAAGCTCCTGCATTCGGGAATGGACTGGTGGTTCCGGAACATGCCTGTCTGTCCGAACTGGTGGCACAACGATATAGGTGTCCCGAAAAAGATGACATCAGTGCTCCTCATGCTCAGGGATGAACTTTCCCCGCAGGAGATAGCCGGCGGCCTCAAGGTGCTCGAACGCTCCAGGTTCGGCAGGACAGGGCAGAACAAGGTCTGGCTTGCCGGGAACAACCTCATGAAAGGCCTGCTGACAGATGATGCCGCCTTGGTAGCCGAGGCGAAAAGACAGATAGCTGAAGAAATCTATATCACTTCTTCGGAAGGCATCCAGGAAGACTGGTCTTTCCACCAGCATGGTCCTCAAATCCAGTTCGGAAACTACGGCCTTGCTTATGCCGACGGCATTTCCTTCTGGCTCAGGGTTTTGAAGGGAACTGAATATGCTTTCTCCCCGCAGCAGACCGAAATAGTGGAGAATCTTTTCAGGAAAGGTCTCTGCTACAGCGTTTTCAAGGGAGTGATGGATCCGAGTTTCTGCGGACGTCAGAATTTCATCGATGCCGGAGCAGGGAAGGCTTTCGCCCTCTCTGTCGCAGCTCAGAACATGGCAGCTGCATCGGATGAGGACCCGGAACTTTTCCGCAGGATAGCTCTCGAGAACCTTCTCCCTGAGAAATACGGGAATTCACTTGTCGGGGCCGTTTATTACTGGCGTTCCGACTGCGGGATTTACCGCCGTCCGGACTGGTATGCTTCTATCAGGATGCATTCCGACAGGACTGTAGGCTTCGAGTTCACGAACAAGGAGAATACTCTGGCGAATTTCTCTGCCGACGGTGCGCTTATCCTCATGCAGGACGGTCATGAGTTCGAGAATATCTTCGCCTGCTGGGACTGGCGGAAGGTTCCCGGGGTTACGGCATACGATGACGGCAGGCCGATAAAGTGCGATGATTCGGTAGTCGGAAAGCGGAACTGGTCATCCCATGTGGGCGGTGCCGTCGCCGGTGATGTCATGGCTGCGACCATGGAACTGCAGCGGGACGGGCTTCATGCTCTCAAAAGCGCGTTTTTCTTCGATGACTGCGTGGTGAATCTCGGGGCTGGCATTACTGTTTCCCGTGATGACTTCAAATCCGTAACCACTGCGATAGACCAGACCCATCTTGTCGGGAAGATTTCTTCCGGCCCTGACTGGGTGCATCACAACGGCAGAGGCTACGTAAGCCTCGACGGTGCTCCAATTTTCGTTTCTGACGAGTTGCAGAAAGGTAAATGGGATGATATAGACCCTGCCTTCAAGGACAAGTGGGACGAGACGAAGGTGTTCAAATGCTGGTTCGAGCATCCTCTCGATAATCTTGCAGATGGAAAATCCGGCTCTTACGCCTATGCTCTCGTTCCGTGTTCGACTGCCAAGGAAACCGCCTCTTTCGCCGGGAAGTTTGCCAAAGGCGGTCGCAAGGCTCCGGTCTCAGTGTTGAGGAACGATGCGGACTGCCAGGCTGTCCGTCACGGTGAAGTGCTTTGCGCCGTTTTCCATACCCCGGGGCGTTATGATATCGGCGGGGAGGTTTTCGACATCGACGTGCCGGCTGTCGTCATCAGGCAGTCTACAGGAGAGAGGACAGTCTCTGAATTGCCTGAAACCATGAAGCAGATTTCGGACAGGGTCTTCGACAGGGCGCAGCATCAGTTCGCCCTCATGGACAGGAATCTCGAAGCCGCTGCGGCTGCGTCCGGGGAGAACGCGGGCATCCTTTTCCCGCGCAGTCTCGACAAGGAAGGGAATCTGGTCACGAGCAACATGAGGTGGTGGTGCTCGGGATTTTTCCCCGGTTCCCTATGGTACGTTTACGACTATACCGGCAATCCGGAGATGAAATCCCTTGCCGGAAAATATACTTCCACTCTCGAACCGCTGAAATTCCGCAAGGATGACCATGACATCGGCTTCCAGATCATGTGCAGTTTCGGAAACGAGTACGCGGCCACCGGCGAGCCTCATTGCCGCGAGGTCATAGATACTGCCGCAGCATCGCTTTGCACCCGTTTCAGTCCTGTGGTCGGCTGCACCCGGTCGTGGCGTTTCGGCGAATGGAAATTCCCGGTCATCATCGACAACATCATGAACATGGAACTGCTCCTCAAGGCCTGGCAGCTTACCGGGAACGGTCATTATCGCGATGTGGCTGTCTCTCATGCCCTGACCACGATGAAGAATCATTTCCGTCCGGACCACAGCTGCTGGCATCTGGTGGATTACGACCCTGAGACAGGAGCCGTCATCGGAAAACAGACGGTGCAGGGGTTTGCCGACAGTTCCGCCTGGAGCCGCGGGCAGGCATGGGCGCTTTACGGATATACGATGATGTACCGGTACACCCGCGACCGCAGATTTCTGGACCATGCCCTGGCAGTGACCGATTATCTTCTGTCCCGGCTTCCGGAGGACGGCATTCCTTACTGGGACTATGATTCGGACGTGATTCCGGATGATTTCAGGGATGCATCCGCTGCGGCTGTCATGGCAAGCGGCCTGATAGAGCTTTCCACGTATGCAGGAGGGGAGAAGGCTTTTGTTTATCTTTCGGCTGCCGAAAAGATGCTGCGCACTCTTGCCGGAGATGCTTATCTCGCCGGGGAAGACGAGCTTCACGGTTTCCTCCTGAAGCACAGCGTGGGAAACAAGCCCGGAGATTCGGAAGTGGATGTGCCTCTGACATATGCCGACTATTATTTCCTCGAAGCCCTTGTCCGTTATCGCGGATTGTCGGAAATATCGCATTGACCGCGTGAGGATTGATTGGAAGGACGGGAATTTTCTGTGGAAAATTTTCTTCTTCATGTTTTGTTTTTAATGTTAAAAAGATTAATTTTGCTTGGTTGAACGTAGTATGTAAACATGAAATTAATCTTTAATGCTATGAAACATTCCCGTCTTTTCTATTCAGCACTGGTGATTCTTGCCGGATCAGTCTGTGCCTGGGCATTGTCTTCATGCACACGGACCGAGATCACCCCTTCTGATGGGGGGGGGGAGTATAATTCTCTGACCTATGGTGATACCCATAAAAGCATAAGTTCGGTAGTCTATACCGTAGACGAAGACAAGGTTTACACTTTCTATTTTTCTCCTACTAAGGATCTTGCATCGCTCAATGCGATGCTCATGGCGGACAACTACATCAAGATAGTCACAAAGACACCTACAGGCGATATCGACCTTCTCAATGAAGGGAACAGCCTTCTCTATGACGATGTAGCCGTATCCGCCGGGACGTCGGACAAGGTTTCCAGAAGCAGTCTTTCCCTCAAACTGACATCGACCAGCAGCATCACCATGAATCTCGATGTGGCTACGGACGGTGCGCAGCCTCTTTCTGCTAACTATGAGGGGCTTTGCTACAATGTTACACCTGCCGCCGACGGGAAGATACGTCTTGACAAGCAGATCTTCTTCTATTATTACGGCACCACGACCAAGACGTCCAATATCAACGACTATTATCTTGCGGTAACCGACCTGAAGAGCTGGTCCGGCTCTGGACAGAGCTTCTCTCCTACATCCGAAGGCTATATCCTCACCCTCGATTTCTATGGTGAGGCCGGATCGGACTGGAAGGATTTCCCGGACGGGACTTTCGAGGAGAGCGACAGCAAGGGCTCGCAGACATACTACAGCGCAAGTTCGCACAGTTTCGTGACTTATTGCGCCCCTGACGGGACCGCCACTGACCTCCAGCTCACCGGAGAGCCTGTCACGATCCGCAACAACGGTGACGGCACCTATACCATCACCGCCAATTTCATCGACCTCGATGACAATGACAAGACCCTGGAATACACCGGGGAACTGAATATATCCAACGGTACCATACAGTCGTATCTGCCGATGATCGGTGATGATGTGGAATTCGACGGCGTCCCGAGCGCGGATGATCCGGGCGGATACGCCAGCGCGGTATATTACGGTGACGTATATGATACCGGCTCAGGCATGATGTACATCAATCTCTACGACAAGAAAGGCTCGAACAAGCAGCCTGGAGGACATGTGCTGTCCCTTATGGTTTTCACCAGGACTTTCAGCGAAGACCCTTATATAGAGGAAGGCACCTATACCGTCGGTACCACCATGAAGCAGTGGAGCGCCTATCCTGGAGTGGAAGCCCAGCTTCTCGGAGGCATCATCCCGTGGGGTACCTACGCAGCCGTTGTCAATGAGAAACTTGAAGAAGGACCGTATTCATTCGCTTCTTCCGGTGAGATCAACATAAAGAAGACCGAAGACGGCAGATACTATCATGTAGCGTTCGATCTCGAATCAGTCGACGGCCATGTCATAAAGGGAGAATTCCAGGGCGACATCCCTCTGACCGATGCTTCCGAGGATGATGACGGCAATGACGGTTCGACCAACCTCGAGACCGATGTGGAGATGGATCTGAGCTATCTTCCATCCGCCACATGCTCGCTCCCGAGCGAGATATATACGGGAGGACTCGGATTCATCCCTGTTGAATCCATCCATACCGGTGTGATACCTCAGGAAAGCGGAGACCCTGTCACGTTCACCCCTGTCGGACAGGAATGCGGCTACCAGATCATCGATATCG
>CALVDT010000063.1 GCA_944326385.1 uncultured Bacteroidales bacterium
CATTCCGTCCAACTGAAGCTGAACCGCAGACCGAGAGAAAAACTCAATTTTTCAACCCCGAAGGACGAGTTCTTTAAACTTTTGTTGTAATTTTATCCCGTGTTGCACTTGCTCGTTGACTCTGCCCGCTCGACAAAGTCAAATTTATTTGCCTTTGTTCTCGCTTAATCGCTATATTTGCAGAAAATTTTTGAGATGAAACAGATTATTGCGACAGAAAATGCACCGAAAGCTGTCGGGCCTTATTCCCAGGCGGTAGAGGTAAACGGCACTGTCTATATTTCAGGCCAGATTCCTGTAATTCCTGCAGACGGTTCGGTGCCGGTTGGCATAGAGGCCCAGACGCGGCAGTGTCTTGATAATATCGGTGCAATTCTGAAGGAAGCCGGTCTGGCATATTCCAATGTCGTAAAGACAACGGTCCTCCTTGCCGATATTGCGGATTTCAGTGCAATGAATGCTGTATATTCCGGATATTTCACTGCGGAGAAGCCTGCCAGAGCATGTTTCCAGGTGGCTGCTTTGCCTATGGGCGTAATGGTCGAGATTGAGGCAGTAGCAGTCCGGTAATCATTCCAAAGAATGTTGTCTTGACTGGAAATGAATAGAAAAACCTTAATCCTGTGTGTGTCGCTGGTCGGTATCTTCATGATAGCGGTCATAGTCTCGCTTGTTTTCCTTTATTCCGGAACCGGTTCATCTGCATCTTCCATGGCGGAAGACAAGGAATACATGATTCTTGCTGCTGTTCCATCCGATGCAGCTGCAGTCTTCAAGTCCGATGAATTCTCAGGACTGCTGGACTGTGTGGCTGCGGAGGATTCTCCAATGCATTATTTCATGCAGCGCAAACAGGAAAAGGGCGGAATGTACCGGTTCCTTTCCGACATACTTGCGTCATCGTCACTTTACCGGGGTCTTATGTCCTCGGCAGCAGTTATTTCAGTGCATGACATAGGAGAACTTGTCCCGCTTCTGACCATAGATGCCGGAAAGGCCGGAGATGATCCGTCGGAAGAGGTGTCGGCCTTGCTTGCAGCGGCTCACGAGGCAGGTCTGGCGGCAGGTTATGAAGATCTGTCTGATGCCTGTCCGGCCGGCAGTCCGTTAAGACGGAGGTCCATTCTGCTTGTTTCTCCTTCAGACATACTTGTCCAGTCTTCGCTCAGACATCTCAAGGCGGAAGTATCAGTGCTTGATGCTGATGGCGTATCCGGTTCTGCCGCCAGAATACGTTCCGGGGATTTCGTGATAGTGACAGATTCCGGTGCGGGAAAAATAGCAGGGGGCTTGCTTTCATACGCTTACCGCGGTTTGAGGGATTTCCCGGGGATGTTCTCTTCAAGCGTAGCTTTCTCCATAGATGCATGTTCTCCGGAAGCGTTCTCCATGACCGGACGGCTGCCGGAGGATGACAGCCAGGGAGAGATCCCGGACATCTACGGAAAGGTCCGGCCGTCTGTTCCGGAAGTGTCGTCCGTACTGCCTTCATATACTCTTTCCGCTGCAACTGTCCCTCTTCCTGATGTGTCCGCATATGCTGATGCCTATCTGGATTTTGCTGAGACAAGGGAACTTTCGAGGAATATCAAGGATGCCGTTTCATCCTTGTCCGCATCAGCAGGCATAGCTCCGGCAGACTGGGCGGAAGCCCTTGAATTGAAGGAAGTCGCAGTCGCATCATTCATGGTTTCAGGGAAAAAGGAGAAGGTCCTTCTGGCACGTCCGGGAAAGCAGAATCCGCATATCCTGTTCAAAGGGTCCGATGATGCCGGCGCCGGCGATTCCGAAGGAAAGATCCATGAATACTCCTACCGTGGATTCCTTTCAGCACTTTTCGGGCCGCTGTTTTCTGCGGATGACGAATCATGCTTTACGGTGAAGGAAGGCTGGATGATTGTCGGCAGCAGGAATGCATTGTCGGAATATGCGAGCGGCAGGGCTCTGGAATATACTCTTTCCGGATATCTGGCTGATGCCGGGATCGAGGATTGTCTTTCCTGCAGAAATGCATATTTTGCATCATATGTCTCCCTTTCCGAAGACCGGTCATATACTGCATCGTTGTTTTCCACGGATTTCCTCCCTTCCGTCGAGGCATCGCTGACGGATATTTCATATGAACCGCTCTTCTGTTCGGTTACTGAGGACAAGTCTGGCCTGGCTGTCAATGTGGATCTTTTCAGAACCATTGTCCTTAAAAGCCAGGCGCCTACTTTCGAAAGGGATACGGAGGTCAAGATACCTGAAGGCCCGTTCAGGGTGAAGAACTCCGGGACCGGCAAATGGAATCTCTTCTATCAGCAGGACAACCTTTACCTTTGTCTTCAGGAAGAAGGCGGCAAAGGCCTCTGGGGAGTGCCTTTCGATGCCCCGATATGCGGTTGTGCGCAGACTCTGGACTATTATGCGAACGGCAAGCTTCAGATACTCTTCGCATCCGGATCCAAACTGTATCTTATAGACCGCCTCGGGCATTATGTGACCAATTTCCCTGTCGATCTCGGCAAACGGATACTGATAGGCCCCGACGTCTATGATTTCTCGGGCAGGAAGAAATATAACGTGATGATCCTTCATACGGACAATACGATAGAGATGTACAATCTTCAGGGGCGCAGGCCTCCTCAATGGAAAACCATAACTTCGTCAGAGACCATAAAGGGACTGCCGGAGCGGATAAGAGTGAGCGGCAGCACCTACTGGGTGGTAAGGACTTCCATACAGACATTGATATTCGGATTCTACGGCGGTGAACCTCTTACTGCCTTCACCGGCGACAGGATGATCCGTCCTGACAGCAAGATCACACCGCTGGACAACGGCTCTGTCGAGGCTGTATGCTATGACGGGAAACGCCATACCATCAGGATTGTCAAGGAATGATAAAAGATTGCACACAAATAAAACTTATTGAAATGATTGAATTCAAATCCGTAAACAAACTTTACGAGCAGAGTTTCAGGGAGAACTGGGACCGTCCTGCGTTATCCAACTATCAGGGAGTCACTCTGCATTACCGCGATGTGGCACGACGTATAGCCAAGATGCATATCATGTATGAGCGTTGCGGGCTGAAGAAAGGTGACAAGGTCGCCATCTGCTCCCGTAATCAGGCCAACTGGGGAGTCTCCTTCCTTTCTGCCCTTACATATGGTGCCGTTCCTGTCCCTATCCTTCATGAATTCAAGGCAGGGAACATCCATCATCTTGTAAACCATTCGGAAGCCAAGATCCTTTTCGTGGACGATGTCGTGTGGGAAGGTCTGACAGAGACGGAGATGCCGTCACTTGTCGCAATAGTACAGATCAGCACATTCTCGTTCCTTTACACGAAGAATGATGACATAAAGGTCATCCGCGAGCATCTTAACGAATATTTCGGTCAGAAATACCCGAGGAACTTCACCCCGGAGAGCATAAACTATTACGAGGATTCGGCGGATGAACTCGCCCTGATCAATTATACTTCCGGTACTTCCGGGTTTTCAAAAGGAGTGATGATCCCTTACAGGGCATTGTATTCCAATATCATGTTTGCCAAAGGGGTGCTTCCGATGGTAAACGAGACATCAAACGTAGTGGCCATGCTGCCTTCCGCGCACATGTACGGAATGATGTTCGAACTTCTGTTCGAGCTTACGGTCGGGACTCACGTGCATTTCCTCACCAGGGTGCCCAGCCCGAAGATAATCATGCAGGCTCTTGCGGAAGTGAAGCCGGACATCGTTATTGCCGTTCCTCTGATCATAGAGAAGGTCTACAAGTCAAAACTGAAGCCGCTTCTCGACAAGGCCGGAATCAGGTTCCTCTCGCATGTCCCTGGACTGAATCAGATGCTCATGAAGAAGATCCGTACGGAGCTGGTTGCAGCATTCGGCGGTCAGTTCGAGGAGGTCATAATCGGCGGAGCCGCTTTCAACAAGGAGGTGGAGTCCTTCTTCAAGAAGATAAACTTCCCGTTTACAGTCGGCTATGGCATGACAGAGTGCGCTCCTATCATCTCCTACGATGACTGGAAGACAAACAGGGAATTCTCCTGCGGGAAGACTGCTCCGAACATGGAGATAAAGATCGATTCCCCGGATCCTGAGACTGTTCCCGGGGAGGTGCTCGTGAAGGGTATGAATGTCTTCCTCGGCTATTACAAGAATGACGAGGCCACCCAGGCAGCCTTTACCAAGGACGGATGGTTCCATACGGGAGATATGGGCGTCATGGACAAGGACGGTTATCTGTATCTGCGCGGACGTTCCAAGTGCATGATTCTCGGCCCGTCCGGACAGAATATCTATCCGGAGGAGATAGAGTGCGTGCTGAACAACATGCATTATGTCGTGGATTCTCTTGTCATAGAGGATCACGGTGGTCTTACAGCCCTGATCTATCCGGATTTCCATCAGGCAGAGACGGATGGTCTGGACAAGGATGCGCTGGTGCATGATCTTAACACGTCTCTTGCGGTAGTGAACAAGGAACTCCCGAATTACGCCCGCATAGCCAAGATCGAGGTGATGCCGGAGGATTTCGAACGGACACCGAAGAGAAGTATCAAGAGATATCTTTATCAGAGATAGTGTAGGATGGAGAAGTTTGATCACAGTTATCTGCAGATGGCATCGATATGGGCGCAGAACTCGTATTGCAAGCGCCGCCAGGTCGGTGCCCTGCTTGTAAAGGACAGGATGATAATCTCGGACGGATACAACGGCACTCCGTCCGGCTTCGAGAATATCTGTGAAGACGAGAACGGCATTACGAAACCGTACGTGCTGCATGCCGAGGCCAATGCCATAACAAAAGTGGCGAAGTCGGGGAACAGCAGCCAGGGGGCGACCCTCTATGTGACAGCTTCTCCATGCCTTGAATGTGCAAAACTGATAATTCAGGCCGGAATCAGACGTGTGGTATACAGGGATGAGTACCGGCTTACAGACGGGGTGGATCTGCTGCGTAAGGCAGGGATCGAGGTCGAAAAGGTAGACTGACCAGCCTTCGTCGGACAGACGTGAGGCCGGAGGATTCGTGGAACTGATATCGGACTGGAAATGAAGAACAGGTCTTATACTCTAATGACTGCGCTGCTCGGCGTGGTTCTCGGTGTACTTGCGACAATGGTGGTCGTGAAGCTGACTGACAGCAGGAAGAAATTCGACGGGGACTACAACCGTTGGAGAAAGCTGAATCTCATCCTGCAGGAAGTGGAAAGGAATTATGTCGATACCATTGACATGAAGGCAATGACAGATGCAGCTGTCGTGGCTGCATTGGCAGAGCTGGACCCCCATACTGTCTATCTGCCGCCTGTCAAGCTGGAGGAATCGGAAACGGAACTGGCCGGCAATTTCGAAGGAATCGGTATCCAGTTCAATGTCCCTAATGACACCGCGATTGTCCTCAGCGTCATCCCCGGTGGCCCGTCGGAGAAGGCCGGGCTTCTGCAGGGCGACAGGATCCTTAAGGTGGATACTTCCGTGATTGCGGGAAACAGGACGCCTCAGGACAGCATGGTAGCCAGGATGAAAGGTCCGGCAGGGACTAAAGTCAGGATCACCGTAAGGAGGGACGGGACCGAAATCCCGTTCGAGATCACTCGAGGTACAATTCCTGTACACTGTGTCGATGCCGCTTTCATGATCAATGACACTACAGGATATATCCGCTTGTCAAAATTCACAAGGACAACTTATCTTGAATTTTCATCCGCTGCGGAAAAGCTGCTCTCCTCAGGCATGAAACGTCTGATATTCGATCTCAGGGACAATACCGGAGGTTATTTTGACCAGGCTTTCCTTGTATGCAATGAATTTCTCGCCGAAGGGGATCCTGTCGTGTATATGGAGGGGCTGCACAGGCGCAGGCAGGATTTCGAGGCCGACGGCAATGGCCGGCTGAAGGATGTCGGACTGATTGTCCTGATAAACGAGTCTTCGGCGTCTTCCAGCGAAATATTTGCCGGTGCGATGCAGGATAATGACCGGGGAGTGATAGTGGGCCGCCGTTCTTTCGGGAAGGGGCTCGTACAGGAACCTCTGAATTTCACCGACGGTTCAGGAATCAGGCTCACTGTCTCACGATTCTATACTCCTTCCGGGAGATGCATACAGAAACCGTATTCCGATGATTATGCCTACGATATATACGAGCGTTTCGCCCATGGCGAGATGACGGATGCGGACAGCATCAAGGTGGACAAATCGCAGGAGTACCATACAAGGGACGGCCGGACAGTCTACGGGGGAGGTGGAATCGTGCCGGATGTTTTCGTCCCGCTGGACACTACGAAGGCAAGCCGCTTCTTCATAAATTCAAACAAGAAGGCACTTCCGGTGAGATTTGCTTCCGCCATGGCGGACAGATACCGCAGGACTCTTTCCTCGATAGACGATTTCGGCTCTCTGGAAAGATATCTCGATGCTTTGGATCTGAAGGCAAAGTTCCTGGATTATGCTGAAAAAGAAGGCGTGGTCATGAGACCGTCGGAAGAACCAGAATTCGATACATACATGATGCCGCAGATAAAGGCTCTGGTCGGCCGCTATTCCAAACTTGAGGATGAGGCATTCTACAGATTCTATCTGGAGATAGACGAGACCATTCAGAAGGCGCTGGAGACTACTGGGCTATGAAACGGTAGACTATTTCTCCGTACTGCTTCTCAGGGGCTGTCCCGGATGCCGTGAATCGCGACAGACGGGCAGCCCTTTTTGCATAGTCGCGCAGACATCTGTCAGCGGATGAGACTTCTTCCACGATTTTGACATCATTGACTCTACCTGACCGGTTTACGCATATCCTGACTGTTACATCACCGCCCCCGGGGCATCTGTATGCCGGTATCGATAAAGTCAGTGCCTTACGTCCATCCAGCGAATATGACACGACAGCCGGCCCTTTGTATACCTCAGTGCGGCTTTCATCCTGTTTTGCTTCGTTTTCAGTCAATGCAGCGAAATCGTCCTCATTCCCGTTTTCTTCCGCAAATGCTCCGCTCCTGAGTTCCTCATCCAGCCGTGCTGCATCCCTGTACAGCTGGCTTGCATCAGTGTTCCTGTCGTCTTTCAGCGGTGCAGTCCCGGCATCTACAGCTACATTGCGGATCATTTCACTGTTTCCCGTACCTGTCTGAGGGGCTGCCGCCAGAAGATCGTCCAGCCTGTCGCTTATGCTTTCCTTGAATTCTGCTTCCCTGGCCTCCATTTCCTTTTGTTCCATGTCGGAGAAGTCCAGCAGATAGGAGAATTCACCTTTTACGGATGTGCCGATCTGGGATATGAGCAATACGATAAGTACCGCGAGATGTATTATCGCGGTAAGGTATAATCCTGATTTGTCTTCTTTCGAGAATTTCACTGTGCTGACTCTTCCTTGTCCTTGCGGTGCAGTGCTTTTTCTATTGTCGCCGATATCATGTCTATCGCTACCTTGTTATGGCCGCCTTGAGGGATGATTATGTCGGCATACCTTTTACTCGGCTCTATGAACTGCAGATACATGGGCTTGACCGTCTTCGAGTATCTCTGGATCACCGTCTCCACTGTCTTTCCTCTTTCCAGGATGTCTCTGGCCATTACCCTCATCAGCCTGTCATCATCATCGGCATCCACGAAAATCTTGATATCCATCTGATCCCGCAGTTCTGCACAGGTGAAGATCAGTATCCCTTCTATGATGATGACCTCCGCCGGATATACAGGCACGGTCTCTGTCCTGGATCTCGAACAGGTGAGATAGGAATACACCGGCTCTTCGATTTTCTGTCCGCTTTTCAGAGCGCGCAGGTGCTCATTCAGCAGTTTGAAGTCTATTGAATCCGGATGGTCGAAATTGACTTTCTGACGTTCCTCAAGAGGCAGGTGGCTTGAATCCTTGTAGTACGAGTCCTGGGGAATGACCACGACATTTTCTTTCAGCTTCCTCGTGATGGCCTGAACTACAGTGGTTTTTCCCGATCCGGATCCTCCGGCTATCCCTATGACAAGCATTGCTACAGTCTTTATCAGAATTCAGCGTTCTTCGGAGTCCTCGGGAAAGGTATCACGTCACGGATGTTCGCCATTCCTGTCACGAAAAGCAGAAGCCTTTCAAAACCGAGTCCGAATCCGCTGTGTGGGGCTGAACCGAATCTTCTTGTATCTATATACCATTCAAGGTTATCCCTGCTCATGCCGAGCTCCTTGATTCTGGCTTCAAGTTTTTCGAGCGAGGATTCCCTTTCCGAGCCGCCTATTATTTCACCTATCTTCGGGAAGAGCACATCCATTCCCCTTACGGTCTTGCCGTCTTCATTCTGCTTCATGTAGAATGCCTTGATGTCTTTCGGATAATCCGTCATTATGACCGGCCTCTTGAAATGCTTCTCCACCAGGTATCTCTCGTGCTCGCTCTGGAGGTCGACTCCCCAGCTTACAGGGAATTCGAACTTCTGTCCCGATTCCTCAAGAATCCTGATCCCTTCCGTATAGGTGAGTCTTACGAACTCGGTATTGGCTACACTCTCAAGCCGTCCGATGAGTTCCTTGTCGAACATGTCGTTCAGGAATCTGATGTCATCCATGCAGTTGTCGAGCGCATATCTTACCAGATACTTTATGAAGTCTTCTGCAAGCTCCATATTGTCCTCGATTTCGTAGAATGCCATCTCGGGCTCGATCATCCAGAATTCGGCAAGATGTCTCGGAGTGTTGGAGTTCTCTGCCCTGAACGTAGGTCCGAATGTATATATCTCTCCAAGAGCCATGGCTCCGAGCTCACCTTCAAGCTGTCCGCTTACTGTCAGGCTCGTCTGTTTTCCGAAGAAATCCTGGGAATAATCCACTTGTCCGTTCTCTGTCCTCGGAGGATTTCCCATGTCAAGGGTAGTGACCTGGAACATCTCTCCTGCGCCTTCGCAGTCGGATTCCGTGATGATAGGGGTGTGCAGGTATACGAAACCTTTGTCGTTGAAATATTTATGTATGGCAAATGCCATGGCGTGCCTGATTCTCAATACTGCTCCGAAAGTGTTTGTCCTCGGCCGGAGGTGAGCTATGCTCCTGAGGAATTCCATGGAGTGTCCTTTCTTCTGGAGCGGGTAGGTGTTAGGGTCAGCTTCTCCGTACAGGACTATCTCACTGGCCTGGATCTCCACGGCCTGTCCGCTTCCGAGTGATTTGACAAGCTCTCCGGTGACACGGATACATGCCCCGGTTGTGATTTTCTTGAGCAGATCTTCACTGAAAGATGCGGTTTCTACTACTACCTGTATATTGTTTATCGTGGAGCCGTCGTTCAGAGCGATGAAGGCAATATTCTTGTTCCCTCTTTTTGTCCTGACCCAGCCTTTTGCAGTCACTTCCTTGCCGGGCTCGCTTTTCAACAGGTCTTTGACTTTGATCCTCATAAATTTCCTCTTTTAAATGTACGAATCATGCAAAGATATAATTTTCCTGTCATTCAGCCAAGATTTTTCCCTTGATATCAGTATTGTCGTACCGTCCGCCAAACCTTTCCGAGCCTTTGCCAATCGCATAGACAGGGACAGGACCGCCGGAGTGCCCCGAAGTCGTCCATCCGATGAAGGCGGAATCATTGAGAGCCTTGTTTTCCTGCACGCTCAGGGTATTCGTATGCCCGGAGTCCTTCCATGCTTTGTCCAGAATCTCCCAGCCGATTATTTCACTGTCACCGTTTCCTGCTCCGTCTGCCCCGAGGACTATTCCCCCTGTCTCATGGTCTGCCGTGACGATGATAAGGGTCTCGTCGGGATGTTCGTTATAGAATTCGAGTGCGGCTTTTACTGCATTGTCCAGTTTCTGCACTGCGGCAACCATTGGCATTGTTTCATTGCTGTGTGCAGCCCAGTCTATTTCTCCTTGTTCGTACATTATGAAGAACGGTGATTTGTCACCGAGAAAATCCAGACATTTCTTGATTACCTCTTCCGACGGGATATCTTTTGCCTGTGCGTCACCTGAGATATATGTAGGCGCATTCACCATTCTGGATCTTTCCTGGCAGAGTACTATCTTGTCTGCACCTGCTTCAACGGCTTTCTCATATTCTTCTTCTCCGAAGCATACCGTATAGCCGTTTTCTTCAAGCAGTGTCTTGCTGTCCTTGCCGTTGCCGTCCTTGCCATAGAAGTCCACGAATCCGGATCCTGCAAAGAACTCGTATCCGCTTTTAGGGATTTCACAGGTTATTCCGTAATAGTCGTGTCTGCTTACATTATGTCCGTAGAAAGCTGCCGGTGTGGCATGGTTTACCGGTACAGAGCTCATTACGGCTACCTTGTACCCGCGGTCGGAAAGTATTTTTGCCACACTTGTAAGAGTATCACCCTCCGGTGTTATGCCGAGTCTTCCGTTCAGGGTCTTTGCCCCGCAGCTTATCGCAGTACCTGATGCTGATGAACATGTTATGCTCTTGTCAGCAGAGAATGTCTCGGCCATTCCCAGCACAGGGAATTCCGTGAATGATACTTGTTTGAATCCGAGTTCACCGTCAAGATAGGCCTGGTACGACTCTGTGGCTGCAACATGCGTGGCTCCCATACCGTCTCCGATGAACAGGAAGATATACTTTGCCGGTTTCCCTGATTTCCTTTCAGCTGAGCCGGTATTTGCGAATGCGATACATACTGCAAGAAGGATCACACCGAATGCAATCCCGATAATCTGGCTTTTTCTCGACTTTTTCATGACATTATTTTTTTCAGGCCGAATTTACGAACAGTTTTCCTCTTTTACAATTTTATGGCAGGTTTTTCCATACCCCGTCCTGTCTGTCCCCGGCATCAAAAAAAGGACAACCGTTCTGGCTGTCCTTTTCTCCTTGTTCAGGCAGAAGTCCCTGCTATTCCGCAGGTTTCCTTGCTGCGTACATGATCTTCAGTGCAGAGCACCTCCTGAGCTCCTGCTTTACGTCAGTGATGATACCCATCCTGACGTCTGCATCTGCCCTGATAGATACTGTCATATACTGCCTGTCCACTTCACTCATCGCATCACGTTCTGCTGCGATGAAGTCACGGATTTCGTCAACTGTCTTGAAAGAGTCGTTGAGCTGTATACGTGCATCGGTACCGTACATCCTCTGGAGAGAGGCGATAGGTGAACCGATGTTTATATACGATGTAAGGTCTTTCCTTTCCAGCTTTGCGACTTCTGTCGCCTCCGGAAGATTGACCATGACCTTGTTCTCAGTCTCTCGCATGCTGGTCGTCACCATAAAGAAGAACAGGAGCATGAACACAATATCTGACATTGACGCTGTGGTCAATCCTGGAACGCTTTTCTTGTCGTTTCCTCCAAATTTTGCCATAATATCACTCCTTTTCTCAGTTATTTGAAACGTCCTTAGGTTCTGCCTCCGAGATATTCTGAGGTATAGCTTCCCTTACAATCCTCTGCTGGTCTTCCTTCAGGCTCAGATAGGCACGGCCGTAATGTGCCTTTGCGAATTCATCCCTGAGTTCGTTTACCGCCTTTACAAGTTCATTCTGCACCTCAATGTATGCCTTGTAGCTTGTACCACGGTCATTCTGCAGGGAAATGACTCCTTTTGACACGTTATATGTACCGAAGCCTTCTATTTCCTTTGGAGATCTCTCAGGAAGATTAGGGTCGTTATTAGGGTTTACAAGGAACTCTTTAATCTTGTCTTTCAATAAGCTCACATCCATCGGTTCATTACCGGCGAACAGCCTGTCAGCAGAGTTTATCCTTACTATGATGATATTCCTTCTGTTGACTTTCTGGTCTTCGACCTGCTGGTTTTCGTCCGGTATCGGCGGCAGACGCCTCTGCAGACCTGAATCCTGATTCATGGTAGTAGTCATCAGGAAGTAGGAGAGCAGCAGAAACGCAATATCCGCCGATGACGCTGAATTTAATTCTGGAGTCTTTTTAGACATAGTTCACTTTTATTTATTGCGTATAGCATTATATATTCCGCCGCCGATAATGGCCAATATTGTAATAGCGCAGAGAATATAAGTAAGATTCAGTACGGTGTCGGTCAGCTTGAGTGTCATGGCGCTGACTTCCTTCCCTACATATCCTACAGCCGGAGCTCCGGATGACAGGAAGTATACTGCTCCTACCACAATAACAACGGCTACGAGCTCGATTCCCATTTTTATGAGACTCTTAGGGTTGTTTATTGCGCTTATTGTTATGCCGATGAGTATCGCGGCTACAATACCTACTACAACCAGAGCGTATGCCCAATAGAGCAGGGTGTCTACCGATTTGTCAGTGAAGCCGGCTGCGTATCCCCACGCAGTGATTCCCGTACTGACAATCATCAGGACCCACAACGCTATCTTGATTATTTTCTCGTATTTTGACATTGTCTGTGATTATTTTTTATTATTCTCATATTTTACCAGGATATCTACAAGGGAGATAGAAGCGTCTTCCATGTCGATGGAGAGGGAGTCTATCCTTGAAACGATGTAGTTGTAGAATACCTGGAGAATAATAGCCACGATAAGACCGCCGACTGTGGTGATCAACGCAACCTTCATACCTCCTGCAACGACGTTAGGAGAGATATCGCCGGCTGCCTGGATAGCATCGAATGCCTGCACCATACCGACAACGGTTCCGAGGAATCCGAGAGATGTGGAAAGGGCAATGAACAGAGCGACCCATGTAAGTCCGCTTTCCATGAGGCTCATCTGTACTGAACCGTAGGAGACAACAGTCTTCTCCACTACTTCAACGCCCTGATCCATGCGGAGGAATCCCTGATAGAAGATGCTTGCCACAGGACCGCGGGTATTGCGGCATACTTCCTTTGCAGCATCTACGCCACCTTCGTTGAGAGCTTCCTCGATCTTGGAGAGAAGCTTCTTGGTGTTGGTCTTGGAAAGGCTGAGGTAAAGGATTCTCTCGATTGAGATTGCAAGACCGAAGATAAGGCAGAGGATGATTGAAGCCATGAAGCCCGGACCACCTTCGATGAACTTGGTCTTGAGCTGCTGGTGAAGAGGAACTTCGCTCGCTCCAGCCTGGAATGGATTTGCTTCAGTAGCAGGTGCTACTTCAGTAGCTGCTGAATCCGCAGTCGCAACAGAGTCTGGAGCTGCTGTTTCGTCCTGAGCTGCCGCAAACTGTGCGGAAAACGCCATCATTGCAATAGATGCAAGAAGTATGAAAAAATTTTTCATAATTGATTGAGTGTGTTTAATTAATAATGTATCAGTTTGTTATAATCATTTTACACCTTGTTCAGGTTATGTGGATTACTTAAATCCGGTGCAATTTAGCAAATAATTTTTATATGGCAATAATTATTTCGTTATTTCTCCCCTGAGGTTTTTGTCGAGTTCTTCCGCCACAAACCGGTTGTCCTCAGACATTCCCATCAGGTGGAAAAGCTTGGCAAGAGCTCCTTCCGTAGTGCAGTCATATCCGCTCAGGACGCCTGCCTCCCGGAGTCTTTTCCCGGTTGCATATATCTCCATGTTCACCGAGCCTGCAAGGCATTGCGTTACGTTCAGTATGATCTTCCCCATCGCTATCCCCTCCTTCACAAGATCTATGAACCACTGTTTGGACGGGGCGTTGCCGGCTCCGTAAGTTTCAAGTATGACAGCCCTTGTCTCCGGGCCGCAGATTATGTTCCTGACTACCTGCGGGGTGATTCCCGGATGTATCTTGAGGATAGATACCCTCGTGTCCAGCGCTGTGTGGAAGACCGGCTTCGTGTCCCAGTCTGCCGGCCTGATGATGTTCCCTGTGCTGTATCTGATGTTGATCCCGGCTTCGGCAAGAAGCGGGCAGTTTTCCGATCGGAATGCCCTGAATGTCTCTGAATTCACTTTTTTCGTCCGGTTGCCCCTCATGAGCGAATTCCCGAAGAATATGCAGACTTCCGGCACTATGGCATGCCCGTCCCGGTCTTTGGCGGCAGCAATCTCTACGGCTGAGATGAGATTCTCCTTGCCGTCTGTCCTCGGTGTCCCTACCGGAAGCTGGCTGCCGGTGAAAACCACCGGTTTGGTCAGCCCTTCTATCATGAAACTCAGGGCGGAGGCCGAATATGCCATGGTGTCTGTCCCGTGCAGGATCACGAAGCCGTCATAGCTGTCATACCGGCTGGATATGAGAGTGGTCAGCCTTTGCCACAATGACGGTTCGACATCAGACGAGTCTATGATGTCGTCAAATGTGTAAGAGTCGATCCTGTAGGCGAATTTTCCGAGTTCCGGCACTTCTTCGAGAATCTGCCGGAAGTCGAAGGGTTTCAATGTCTGGTCTGTCCTGTCCAGTTTCATCCCGATGGTCCCGCCCGTGTATATGAGCAATATTGAGGATTTTCCTGTGCCGGTTCCGGTCTGGTATCTCATGGTATTGTTTTTTTCAGATGTTGAAAAGTCTTTCCGCATTCCTTGTCGTGGTATATGCGACTTCCTCGATGGTGATGTTCTTCTGTGCCGCGATTTTCCCGGCTATCAGGGGAATGTATGAACTTTCATTGCGTTCCCCGCGGTGAGGCACCGGGGTAAGGTAAGGCGAATCCGTCTCAAGCAGGATCCTTTCCAGCGGAATGTGCTTCACTGTTTCGGCTATGGATGCGTTCTTGAATGTCACGACCCCTCCTATCCCGACATACCAATCCCCGTATGCCGACAGTCTCCGGAAGGTCTCCAGACTTCCGCTGAATGCATGGAATACGCCGGAAGGGGAGAGATGCCTGCATCTTTCCAGAACATCCAGAATCAGGCCGGTGGCTTCTCTGGAGTGGATTATTACAGGCAGCCCATGCCTGCACGCGAAACGCACCTGCCATTCGAAGGCTTCTTCCTGTTCTTTCACGAAATCCTTGGACCAGTAGCAGTCCATGCCGGTCTCGCCGACGGCAACGGCTTTCCCGCAGCCGATGTCCTCGATTTCTTCAATGGATTTTCTCCAGTTCCCGTCGACCGAGGTGGGGTGGAGCCCGATGCATGGAAAGAGGTTCTCCGGGAATTTCCCCGCCAGAGCGGACATGGCTTCCCGGGAAGAGCTGTCTATGTCCGGCATAATCATCCTGGTCACGCCGGCATCAATGGCCCTGGCTACGGCTTTTTCCGCATCGTCGCCGAATAGTCCGTCATAAAGATGGGTATGTGTGTCGATATAATGTTCCATCCTTGTCTGAATATCCTGCAAATTTAAGAATTTTTCCTGCTGATTGAACACCTTTGCATAAGGTCAATGCTGATGAATCCGTCATTTTCCAGGATTCCGGCAAGTCCGGCGACGGCCTTGTAGCTGAACCCGGTCTCCTCTGTCAGTTCCTGCAATGTGATTTTGCCGTATTTCCTGATAAGGCGCAGTATCAGGGCTATGTTTTCAACTTCATGCTTGTCGAGTTTGCCGTCGTAGCAGTCCGATGCGGACTTCTTCCTGCGTTCAGGCTTTTTTCTGAAAATATAGCCGAGGCTTTCCACGAGATCCTGTCCGGATGTGACAGGAGTAGCCGAACATGAACGTATCAATGCGTTGCATCCGGCAGAGAGGGGATCGTCTGCCCTTCCCGGAAGGGCGTAAAGTTCCCTGTCATATGAGAAAGCCTGACGTGCGGTAATCATGCCTCCGCCCTTGATCCTGGATTCGATGAGGATTGTGGCCTTGCCTATACCGGCTATTATCCTGTTCCTCCTGATGAAGTTCAGCGGGATGGCGCGTGTGTGGAGAGGGTAGTCTGAAACAAGACCCGACCCTTTCTTCTCCATGATCCTCATTGCATGTTTCCAGTGTGCGGCAGGGTAGACTGTGTCCGTTCCGGTAGCCATGACGGCTATCGTGTCCAGTCCGGCTTCAAGGGCGGCGGTGTGGGCAGTGATGTCGGTCCCGTATGCCAGTCCGCTGACTATCACCGGATCGGCCCCTGATGATGCAATGGCGTCTACGATTCTCATGCACCAGTCTTTGCCGTATTCGGAGACATCTCTTGTCCCGACTATTGAAATATAGTCCCTGCCTTTGCTGAAGCATTTTTCAGGATGGCTGCTGCGGATATACAGCCCCATGGGGGCATCTTCGCAACAGGCAAGGAGTTCAGGGTATCCGGGGCTGCCTTTGCCTGCGAAGACTGTCCCGTACCGTTCAGCCTCCTTGAGTTCCCGGACGGCTTCGTCTATGGCTTTTCCGGTGATTTTCCCGGGATATGCCGACCATGGTCCGAGTGCCGTCTTCAGGTCATCGGACGTCATTTTGAATATGTCTTTTGCTGATCCGGCATAGTCCAGCAGAGCGGAGGCAATCCTTGGCTCATAGCCGAAAATCCGGTTCAGGGCGCAGAGGCAGATTGTTTCTTCAGTGTAAACGGGCATTTTTGCCTTGAAGTTAATACCCGGGCATGACAGAAAATGGCGGAAAAGGAAATTCCCGCCATTTATTTTCTTTTTCAATCGCTTTTTTCTTTTTCTGAAGAGAATCCACCCTCGAATCCGGAGAAATTTCAGATGATCAGCAGCGCATCTCCGTATGGTCCGAATTTATAGTCTTCCTTGAGGGCTGTGTCGTACGCTTTCATGACATTCTCGTAGCCTCCGAAGGCTGCTACAGCCATGAGCATGGTAGAGCCCGGGATGTGGAAATTCGAGGTTATGGCATCGGGTATCGCGAACCTGTACGGAGGGAAGATGAACTTGTTTGTCCATCCGTCGTATGGATTCACCTCATCATATGACGTCACATAGGTCTCGAGCGCCCTCATGACAGTGACTCCGACGGCCAGTACCTTGTGCTTGCTCCTTTTGGTCTGGTTTATTATTTCTGCGGTATCTTCCGGGATTATGACTCTTTCGGAGTCCATCTTGTGCTTGGAAAGGTCTTCGACGTCTACCGACCTGAAATGCCCGATGCCCATGTGCAGGGTTATGAAAGCCTTGTTTATGTCCTTAAGGATCATCCTGTTGAAAAGTTCCCTGCTGAAATGCATACCGGCAGCAGGTGCGGATACGGCACCTTCGTTTTTCGCGAAAATGGTCTGGTAGTTTTCAGCGTCTTCGGGAGTTACCTTTTCCTTGACGAAGGAAGGTACCGGGGTCTCGCCCAGAGAGTACAGCGTCTGTTTGAATTCTTCATACGGGCCGTCGTAAAGGAATCTCAGTGTGCGGCCGCGTGAAGTCGTATTGTCAATGACCTCTGCCACGAGGCTTTCGTCTTCTCCGAAATAAAGCTTGTTGCCTATCCTGATCTTTCTGGCAGGATCCACGATGACGTCCCACAGTCTCTGTTCCCTGTTCAGCTCCCTCAGAAGGAATACTTCTATCTCGGCCTTGGTCTTTTCCTTGTTTCCGTAGAGGCGCGCGGGAAATACCTTGGTGTCGTTGAGTACGAATGTATCCCCTTTGTCGAAATAGTCTATGATGTTCTTGAAAAGCTTGTGCTCTATTTCTCCCGAGCCCTTGTGGAGTATCATCAGCTTGCACTCATCTCTCCATCTCGGAGGTTCCTGTGCTATTTTTTCCTTAGGGAGATTGAACTGGAATTGTGAAAGTTTCATTTTATATATGGGGTTATGTACCTATATAATATATCAGCGATCTGTCTTCAATGTCACACGACATTTATTTATACGAAAATTCTCCGGATTTGTTTCATCTTTACAGAGATTTTTCTTTGAATACTTCGAGAATCGACGGATATGTGTTGTCAAGGAAGGCCGGAAGGCTGGATTTGGCTACCCATGACGCCTTTGTGATATCCTCTTCCTTCTGGGGGACAAGGTCTACCGGGGCTGTGTAGAGCATGTCGAACCACCATGTGTGTTTCAGATGCCAGATGCCGTTCCTTTTGTAACAGTGGTCGGTTATGCATATCAGATCTCCAAGGACCAGTTCCTTTACGCCTGTCTCTTCCTGGACTTCACGCAATGCGGTCTCCCTTATGTCTTCTCCAGGCTCCCTGTGTCCTTTCGGCAGATCCCACAGCCCGTTCCTGTTTATGAGCAGGAAATCGCCTCGTCTGTTTGATACCAGCCCTCCTCCGGCTTCGACCTCCTTGAATTCCGCGCAAATCTTCCTGTAGGTGTCTTCCGTGTCTTCCGAAGGTATGTATATTCTTCCCAGTGTGCCGGATTGCTCGAAAAGCGTCACTATGCTGCGGATATCAGTCCTGCCGCCGGGGCAGAACTGGATGGCGTTCGGATCGGTAAGCGCCTGTGCATATGGCGGGCAGATGATTATGCATCTCTTTTCGAAATATATCTTGTGCATTATTATCCGTATAATTATTATCTTTGCAAAATGGGTTGCAAATATAGTAATATAACGCGAGTTTGATGAATTTCAAATGAAAATCATGGAATCTAAAGAAATAACAGTAGCAAAGTCGCTGCTCGACATCAAGGCTGTCCTCCTCAGTCCGGACAAGCCGTTCACATGGGCATCGGGATGGCTTTCGCCTATCTATTGCGACAACAGGAGAATCCTTTCGTATCCTGAAATCAGGGAGAATGTATGCAAACTGATGGCCGGTATCATCAGGGAGAAATATCCGGACGTGGAAGTAGTGGCCGGTGTGGCGACAGGAGCGATAGCGCACGGGATGCTTATCGCTTATTTCCTCGGCAAGCCGTTCGTATACGTCAGGCCGAAACCGAAGGACCATGGGACAGGCTCTCAGATAGAGGGTATCCTCGGGGAGGGTGCCAAGGTAGTCGTGGTGGAGGATCTGATTTCCACTGGAAAAAGCAGTCTGGCAGCCGTCGATGCCCTGAACAAGGCATCTGCAGAAGTACTTGGAATGGTCGCTATCTTCTCTTATAATTTCAATCAGGCCAGAAGGGCATTTGAAGTGGCTGATGTGGAGCTTACCACATTGACCAATTATGATGCGCTGATTGAAGTGGCCAGGGATACCGGATATGTTAAGGATTCCGACCTTGAACTTCTGAGGGAATGGCGTTTCTCCCCTTCGACTTGGGGCAAAAAGGAGTAGCCATGGCGACAGAGATCAAGAGCAGGCACGCGACGGTGTCCAGACAGCCCTGTGAGCTGTACATGGGCTTTGTGGATATGCGGAATTTCCTGCAGTTCCTTCCAGAAGACAGGAAAAAGGATATCACAGCAGACTATGACTCGATCAGAGGTACGGTCCAGGGGTTCAATGTCGGGATCAGGGTGGCGGACAGGATTCCCTATTCCAGAATAGACTTCAAGGATGACGGAGCTCCGTTCCAGTTCTCCATCTCGATGTTCTTCGATCCTGCACAGGAGGCCGGCAAGACGGATTTCCATATAGAATTTTCGGCTGAACTGAACTTCATGATGAAGATGCTCCTTGGATCCAGGCTTCAGGAGGCTCTGGACAAGCTTGTGACATCTCTGGCCGACGCTTCCGAAGGGAAGATGCCGGAAGGGTTTGATCCGTCGCAGTATGGATTCCGGAAATGAGGATTTCAGGAAAATGCTTGCCGAGGCGGCAGGGTCGGACAGGGTGGATAGAATCCTGGCCGCACTGGAGCAGCCTGCATCTGTCTCGATAAGGTCCAATCCGTTCAAGAAACAAGCGTCAGCATTTGACGGAGAGCCTGTCCCATGGAACAGGCACGGCATGATACTCGGTGACAGGCCGATGTTCACGCTCGATCCTTTTCTCCATGCCGGATGCTATTATGTCCAGGATTCCTCTTCGATGTTTCCCGGATATGTATTGAGGTTCTGTCTTGAGAACATGTTCCGGAATATGGGCAGGACGATAAGGGTACTGGATCTCTGCGCTGCTCCCGGCGGCAAGACTACGGATGCGGCGGCATCTCTCCGCGAATTTGCAGGCGGAGGCTTTGTCCTTGTCTCGAACGAAGTCATGAGGCAGAGGGCGTCTGTCCTGGCTGACAATGTGGCCATATGGGGAGATCCGAATGTGGCGGTAACATCTTCGGACCCGTCCTGTTTCTCTTCTCTGAACGGTGTCTTCGATGTGATACTTGCCGATGTGCCTTGTTCCGGTGAAGGAATGTTCAGAAAAGACAGGAAGGCCGTGGAGCAGTGGTCTGCCGGGAATGTGGAGCTGTGTGCTGCCCGACAGAGGCGCATCCTTGCCGATGTGTGGCCTGCCTTGGCTGAAGACGGGGTGTTGATTTATTCGACATGTACGTTCAACAGATATGAGAATGACGGCAATGCCGGATGGGTGGCCGACACCTTGGGGGCAGACATAGTGCATCTTCCTGACACAGGCATCCCGGAAGGTGTCCTGCCGACCGGGAACGGATACAGCCTGTTCCCCGGTTTTGTACCTGGCGAAGGCCAGTATTGCGCCATATTGCGGAAGACGTCCGCTGAAAGGAATACGGATATCGGCAAGGATACCGTGAAAAGAAAATCCGCAGGACAGCTCCCGGACGGCCTTTTCAGCATACCTGTACGGGCGGTGGAGCGGAACGGGGTGCTGAAAGCTGTTCCCGAAGCGATAGCGGACGATGTGATGTTTCTGGAAAAGCATCTGCGTGTGATATCATCGGGCTGTGCGGCAGGGACGTTGAAAGGAAAGGATTTTGTCCTGTCGGCGGATCTGGCTCTGGATATTTTCCTGGCAGAAGGGGCTTTCCCGAGAGTGGAAGTTGACCGAAGGACTGCATTGTCCTTCCTTCACAGGGAGACTGTCGTATTGCCGGGAGCGGAAAAAGGCTTTCTGCTGATATGTCATGAAGGTGTCCCTCTCGGCTTTGTGAAGAATCTTGGCGGCAGATGCAATAATCTTCATCCGCAGGAGCGGCGTATAAGAATGGATATAGGCAAATAAGGATTATGGAAAATTTCATTATGGATATAAGGAAAATCATATTGGCTGTAATGATCCTGACAGGATCGGCTGCATCGGTCTCCGGACAGGGGAAGGAAGAATTGAAAAAGACTTATTCTGACAGGTACGATCTGGTGGTGTCGAAACTTGGCCCTGACGGAGTCGGGATCGAGACCATACTTGACCAGTGGGCAGCGGTCGACTCGCTCGATACGAAGATGCTTTCAGCCAGGTTCAGCTATTACTTTGCCAAGTCACAGTCGACATCCGTGGTGGTCAAGCCGGAAAAGAAATATCTCGGGGCTGACCCCGTCCTGTCGTTGAAGGATTCCACAGGTGCAGACGTATATTATTTCCAGGAAGTCTTCTATGACGACTCTCTGTTTTCCATGTCCATGAAGAGTATCGACAAGGCCATAGCCGTAAGTCCGCAAAGGATAGACTTCCGTTTCTCCAAGGCGGCTGCTCTCCTGTCATATGAAAAGGACAGTCCTGACATGACGCTTTCATTCCTTCTCGGACTGGTGGAGGAGGATGCCGGGGGCATGGAGTGGGAATATCCGGGTTATGAACTGGATGATGACTTTTTCAAAAGTTCCATGCAGGAATATTGCTATGCATTCTTCAAGCTCGGGACACCTTCTTCCTATGAAGCATTCAGGACATTGTCGGAACGGATGCTCATGGCAGATCCCGATGACCCGCAATTCATCTCGAATCTCGGCTCATACTGCCTTGTGGTCTCCAAAGATTACGGCAAGGCCTTGAAGTATTACAAGAAGGCCTTGAAAATCAATCCGCAAGACTATCCTACTCTGAAAAACTGCGTACTTCTGGCACGTCAGCAGAAAAACCGGAAACTTGAAAAGAAGTATCTTACTCTCTTCAAGGAAGTGGCTCCTGAGAATGAGAAACTTGCCGCAGAGGCTCGTCTGGAGTTCCTGTCAGGGAAATAGCTTCCGGTACACAGGCGGCCTTACTGCTTCCTGTGTCTTAGCCTGTACAGCTGGTATGAATTGAATATATTGTGCCAGATGCAGTAGAATCCTCCTGCGATTGAAGACACGGGAGTCATGAATGTGTATCCCATCCAGATGGCGAATACCGTATTCTTCTGTCCAAGTGCCTGTCCTGCAGTGATGGATGCACCGTATTTCCTTCCGATTTTCTTCCCGGCCCAGAACTGCATGGCGCAGCAGGCCAGAGATACTATGGCCAGTCCTGCCTGATATATGGCAGGAACGGTGCTGTGTACAATGGAGCGCGTCGTCATGGCTATGGCAAGCATAAGGGATATTCCCCAAAGATAGAATGCCAGGTCAGGGAACCGCAGCAGCCATGAGTGAAGCCCCGGAAGCAGATACCTGACCAGGAAGGCGAGCAGGCAAGGGGCTATCAGAAGCGGGAATACCTTTGCCAGGATCATGCTGAAAGCAGTGAAGAAGGACATTCCATCCGACGGATGCACGAACGGGATGAAGACAGGAACGAGTATGGCTGCAGCCAGGTTTATTATTATGGTATAGGCTGTGAGACCGGAGATGTCCCCGCCGAGTTTTCCGGTCACTACTGCCGCCGCTGTCGCAGTAGGGCAGATAAGGCAGAGCATTGCCCCTTCTATCAGTACTTTCCAGTGGAAATCAGGCAGATATACCATGGCTACTGCCGCCAGCATGAATCCGGCAGACTGTATGAGCAGCAGCCAGACGTGCCATTTCCTCGGTCTGAGATCCCTGGGTTCTATGCGGCAGAATGAAAGGAAGAGCATGACGAATAGAAGCATCGGCTGCAGAATGTCTATTGTCTTTTTCAGACAAGGCCCTGCAGGAGACAGGAACGGCATGCTGTCATATATGAGGTAGAGCAGGATGCCTGAGATTATCGATATGGGCAGGGTCCAGTTTTTCAGGAAGCCTATAGTGCGGCCGGTGATATTGGCAGTATTCATGGAACGGAAATCAAATTGACGTGCAAATATGAGAAAAAAAATGAAAGGTTTTCAAATAATCGCTATCTTTGCAAGAATATATCAAGTGAACAGTAACTGCGATGAGTATGAATAGAATAATAGGATGCCTGACGATTGCTGCGGCTTTGACATTTTCCTGCAGGGAACCGGAAAATATCGAACCGGCTCTTGACCTTTCCAATCTTGACCGGACAGTAGCCCCTGGAGATGATTTCTACAGATATGCTACAGGCGGCTGGATGAAAGCACATCCGCTGAAACCGGAATATGCCCGGTACGGGACTTTCAATGAGCTGATAGACAATAACGGGAAGCAGCTGCGAACTCTTTTCGGGAATCTGGCGGAATCCAATCCTGTTCCGGGGAGTGATGCCCAGAAGATAGACGACCTTTACAGGATGGGGCTCGATTCCTTGCGGCTTGCATCCGAAGGGGCAGCTCCTCTCAGGAAAGGTCTGGCCGAGATAGAGTCGATAACAGACAGCCGCTCCTTTGCGGAAACCGTGGCGAGGATGCATGCTTCCGCCGAGTTCCCGCTTTTCTCGGCGTATGTGTCGGCGGATATGACCGACAGCGGCAGGAATGTCCTTTACCTTTCACAGTCAGGACTTGGAATGGGGGACAAGGATTATTATACCGATGAATCGAATGCGGCCCTGAAGGAGGGATACCGGCAGTATCTATCCTCGATTTTCAGACTGTCCGGTTGCGAGGAACCGGATTCTTCTGCAGTGGATGTACTTGAAATAGAGGATGCCTTGGCCGGAATTTCCTGGTCCGGCGTTGAACTCAGGGATGTCATCCGCTCATATAATCCCATGTCTGCCAAGGAACTGAAGGAAACCTACCGTAATTTCGACTTCGGAGCCTGGTTCAGGGAACTTGGAATCGAGGAACCTGACAAGATCATAGTAGGGCAGCCTTCATATTTCGCAGGTCTGGATTCCCTTCTTGCGGAGCCTGATTATGGAAAGCTCAGGAAATATCTTTCTTCAAGGTATATTTCAGAGTACTGTACATTGCTCGGAGAGGATTTCTACGATGCAGACTTTGCATTCTTCAAGAAGATGATGGCCGGGGTGGAAGAGAAGCAGCCGAGGTGGAAACGCTCTCTCGAAGTGGCCAGCAGCATGCTTCCTGAAGCAGTGGGCAAGCTGTATGCGGAAGCTTATTTCCCTCAGGAGTCGAAAGATGCAATGGTGAAGATGGTCGGCAATATCAGGTCTGCCCTGCGTGAACACATCGATTCGCTCGGATGGATGTCCGATTCCACGAAGATGGTGGCAAAGGAAAAGCTGGATGCCATCGTGGTCAAGATCGGCTATCCTGACAAATGGAAGGATTATTCTACTCTGATCATAAACCCGACATTGCCGTACATGGAGAATGTCCGCAATATCAGGAGATGGGAAATGGCTGAAAATTTCTCCAGGCTGGCAAAACCTGTCGACAGGACAGAGTGGCTCATGAGTCCGCAGACTGTCAATGCATACTATAATCCTGCGACAAACGAGATATGTTTTCCTGCCGCAATACTCCAGCCTCCTTTCTTCAATCCGGAAGCTGATGATGCCGTCAATTACGGAGCCATAGGCGTAGTCATAAGCCATGAAATGACCCATGGATTCGATGATCAGGGACGTCATTTCGACAAGAACGGGAACATGACCGACTGGTGGAAGCCGGAGGATGAGGAGACATTCCGGAAAATGACGGATGTACTTGTGGCACAGTTCGATTCAGTTTACGTGCTGCCTGGCCTTAGGGCAAACGGAGCCTTGTGCCTCGGAGAAAACATAGCCGATCAGGGCGGCCTGCGTGTTGCATATACTGCGCTGCAGAACTCTTTCGGAGAAACGAGGCCTGCCGATATAGACGGTTTCACTGCCGAGCAGAGGTTCTATCTTTCCTATGCGAATGTCTGGGCGATGAATATTACAGATGAGGAGAAGGCCCGTCTTACGAGACTTGACGTGCACTCTCTGGGAGAGAACCGAGTGAATGTGACACTGAGGAATCTCCAGACTTTCTTTGACGCATTCGGAATAGAGGAAGGAGACCCTATGTACAGACCTGAGGAGGAAAGGGTTGTAATCTGGTAATGCCATTTTATGTCGGCGACTGGCTTTATCGCAGGAAGGCTGCGCTACCGTGGCAGGATTGCAATGGTTTCCATAGCGTTGAGCTTCCTTGTGATGATCATTGCAGTTTCAGTCTCGTCAGGTTTCAGAAAGGAACTCAGGGATGCAGTTTCCGCCGTTTCCGGTGATGTCAGACTCCTTCCCTCGGATCTGGACTGGCTGTCCGGAAGCACTCCGCTCGAGAGAAACCATTCCTGCCTTGTCCATATTGGACAGATACAAGGGGTAAGGGAAATCCATCCGGTCATATACAGGGCCGGAATAGTGAAAAATGACGATATAGTCCACGGAGTGCTTTTCAAGGGGGTTGAAGACGCTGCCTTGCCGGATTCCGTATCAATGGCTGCAAGTATCCCGTCCAGGCTGTCTGCCTTGCTGGGCGCAGGCGAAGGAGAAAACTTCAACGCTTATTTCATAGGCGATAAAGTCAAGGTCAGGAAGTTTCATGTATGTGAGGTGCATGAAGATATACAGGGAACGGACGACAAGCTGGTGGTCTATGCAAGGTTGTCTGATTTGCAAAGGCTTAACGGCTGGAATCCCGACCAGGTGTCAGCGTTCGAGATCCTTCTTGCCGACAATATGCGCTCTACAGGGCAGATGGCTGCGTTATCCAGGGAGATAGGTGCTGCCGCATTGCTCTATTCAGGTGATGACGAATCCTCCATGGTCAGCGTTTCGGCAGCGGATTCCAATCCACAGCTTTTCGACTGGCTATCCCTTATAGATTTCAATGTCTTTATCGTCATTGCCCTGATGACAGTGGTGGCCGGGTTCAACATGATTTCAGGACTGCTTATTCTCCTGTTTGAAAATATCCCCACCATAGGTACCCTTAAATCCCTCGGCATGACGGATCGTTCCATAGCCATGGTATTCCTCCGTACATCCTCATCCTTGGTGTTGAAGGGAATGCTGCTCGGGAATGCTGCCGCATTCATATTCTGCGCCATTCAGCATCTGACTCGTTTCATCACGCTTGATCCGGAGAATTATTTCATTTCATACGTCCCTGTACATCTCGAGATATACAAGATAATGGCAGCGGATGCAGCAGCTTATATCGTGATAATGCTGCTCCTCCTGCTGCCGTCAATGTTCATTTCCAAAGTCGATCCGGCCAGGACTGTCAGGGTGAATTAAGCCGGACAGATCTCGCAGAACACCGAATAGATGTTCAGGATGTTGTCCACGTAATTCATGGTCTCAGTGCCGTTGAATTTGCCGAACCTCAGATGTATTTCCTGCAGGGTGGCATCTTCCCGCATTGAAGGTATGACCTTGAGTATGTCGTCCCATCTGTTCGTGTCGAGATTGCGGGCTGCCGCAAGATTCCTGCAGTCGGCAATCCTGCCTTCTCCGGCATTGTATGATGCCAGAACGAACTTGAATCTTTCGAAATCCGTCATTCCGTCATCGCTGTACATCTTCTGGAGACGTGCGAGGTGCATGGTCCCTGCCTTGATGTTCTCTTCAGGATCAAGAAGGTCGGTAATACCGTAATATTCAGCCGTGGCAGGCATAACCTGCATCAGTCCTGTGGCGCCACGGTGCGATACGGTGTTGATGGAGAACTTGGATTCCTGGTAAATGACAGCTGCAAGCATTCTCCAGTCCCATCCGAGTTTCAGGGCGTATTCCTTTATCAGCGAGTCATATGGACTCAGTCTGGAAGAGATGAGGCCGCGTTCGAATCTGGATATCGGATTGACGGACCTGTGGTATTTTATCCATAGCTGCCGGTAGTCCTCAGACTCAGAAAAAGTGGCGATCCAGGTGTTGATTTCCTTGACTTTGGCGATGTCCTCGCTGTTTACGGCCCAGACTGCATTGTCCAGATTCCTGGTGAGGATTATATTGCTGCCGTAGTGACTGCATGTGTCAGGCAATACCATGATGTCTATGTCGCCTGTCTCGAGAGAGTCCACGTAGTCGCAGTGGTTGTCAGCAAGGACAATCTCGACTTCGGCACCAACATGATTCCCGAATTCCTTGAGAAGGTCGTAACTGAAACCTGTCTTGAATCCGTTTTTTCCATAGTTCTCGTTCCCTGTGTTGATGATGCATCTGAGAGTGTCACCGCCGAATGTCTCGTACGGGCTGACACTGTCGACTGCATTTGTACGTTCACCGATTGTCACAGATCCGGAGATCAGAATGACAGCGGCGCAATACCTCAATACTGAGCGCGTTTTTTCCGTAATTTTCATAATTACCTCCTATTCTTGCGAGCTTCTCAGCTCTGATGCGCCTCCAAAATTGGAGACTCTTTTAGGTTGTACATAAAACGGCCAGAAAATCCCGACTTTGAAGGCCTGCTGAGGCCTGATGTAATGGTGTGCACTGAAATAGTCGGCCGATTTGTTCGGCCATCCCATTCCGAGATTCACAGCCTTTACGAAAATACATGCTCTTTTCCACTGGATGTTCACGAAAACATCGATGTAAGGGCAGTTGCCGTACAGTTCCTCGTTCTGGGTGTGGAACAGCCCAAGTGCCGGACTGTATGCCGGAGCATGCCATTTTGTCGTGTATGTGGCATTTGCCCCGATCTGCATCTGCATCACATCCCTTACTACATTGAACTGGAAATAATACCTGAAGTTCAATGCAAGCATCGGCAGCGGCAGGACATCCTCGTTCGAGGACAGCTGGAAAAGAGCCTGATGGTCAAAGTGGAAATTCCAAAGCCTGAAGTTTTTCATGACAGAAGCTGTCATGACGCTCATCGGTACTTCGTTTTGCTGTATTGATCCGTGGTTATCGTAATATATATTGTTGCTCAGCAATGCATATCCGAAGAAAGCACTCAAATTCCATACCGGAATGTTGAGGGAAGCCTCGGCTTTCGTGGTGGAGATCTTTCCGAAACTGTTATCCCACCAGTAATGGTTGGTATGCATATGCTGCTGGTAATAGTCTGGTTCCTTGAGACTTGTCTCGAAATGTACGTTCAGGTTCAGCGGGCTGTTCCTGGCTCTTCTGAACGGATAGAAGTTGACTGACAGATTGGCATTTATGGAAAAGTCGTTCAGTTCGCTTCCGAGGAAGGTGTACCTTCCTGTCGCATCCCAGTGCATGTATTTCTTCAGCTGCCCCTGGGCTCCTGCGTAAAGGTAGACGGAGTTCCTGACTACCGGTTTGGCCGGTGCCAGATAGTTTATCCTGTTGAAGTCGTGATAATTCAGCAGTTTGTCACCAATGCCGACATCCAGCTTGGACACAATCCCTTCGCTTGACCATGGCTGGAGTCTCAGGAAGATCCTGTTGTCGAACTTCATCACCCGGAGGGAGTCGCTCGTGGTGGTCGGGTCAAGGTAGAAATTGTTGTGGTAGAATTCCCTTGCTTCAGTATCCGAAGCGGATATCTCGTCGCTGTATACCTTTGTGTACACCGAGTATTCGGAACAGTGGCCGATGAACGCGGTGGTTACATTGTCGTCTATGCTGTCATTGGCAGAGTCTTCCTGAGCTGCAAGCCGTTCCGCTTCCATCGCGAGGTATTCCTGTATGGCAATGCTGTCACCTGTGGCCATGATGCTGTCCCGGTATGCCTCTTCAGCCTTTCTGGCCCTCTTCTGCTCCCTTGCGCTTTTCGAGAGGAAGGTGAACGGTATCCTGTATGACTGGTCGAGGAATATCGTGTTCTTCTTTATGCGGGTGCTGGCCTGCGACAGTCTTACGGCTATTTCCCTTGAGTCCACGGTAGTGTCCCTGATCCAGAAGTTGTCCACTATTCCTCCGTTCTCGCTTCTGTTTATCCTGTTGTAGATATATCCGGCGTTCATGAAGTACTTCTTGCCGGTGTAGTTCGTCGCAGCCACAAAGGTCCTGTTGTCTGTGTCTTCGTGCTGGAGCAGACCGTTTCCTCCGAACCTGTCGTATTCCAGCGTGATATTCAGTTCAGGCAGGATATTCTGGGTGGTCATGACACGTACGTTGCTTTCCTCCTTCTCCGTATTGGCGAACAGGGTACCCCAATAGGCCAGTTCGGTGTACGGAGTCTTGGTGTTGTACATCGGCAGAGTCTCGGGAGTATAATTGTAGGTCATGTACGGTGTGTAGAACACGGCATTTTCCGCTTCTTCCCTTTTGAAGAAGTCGTAAGTCTCCGTGGCAGAGCCGATCACTCCAAGATATGTGGCGTTTACATCGTTCTTCAGGAATGGATATTCGGTGAAATAGTGGTTGTAGGAGGTGTCCACTTTCTGCAGTTCGATATTGTTGAAATACCTGTCGTGGTTCCACATCACAATCCGCTTGTATAGCATCGAATCCGGAAGCACGTATGTGCTGAGTATGCGTGGCGTGCTCTTTATTATGCTGTCCTTGTAGGCCCTGATGCTGTCCTTTGCCTGGAGTATGCTGTCCATCTCGGCGATTTTCCGCGCAGTCTTCAGTCCGGCGAGGTATTTCTTCCTCTCCTTGCGGGACATGGCATTGATACGTGCTACGGAATCCCTGTATGCGGTCTCGGTGGAATCCTTGTAGACGAGGGAGTCGAGTCTGGAAAGTTCGAGCGTATCTCCGATGCTCCTCAATGAATCCCTTGCTGCGGCTCTCGCAGTGCTGTCTTTCAAGGCTATGTAATATTTGAATTTAAGTGTGTCGGTGTATCTCAGGGAATCCGGCACGACAATGGTGTCGCGCGGAAGAATGGGAATACTGTCCCTGACCAGTATGGAATCAGCCCATGTCGTGTCAGTAACTGTTTCAGACACAACGCTGTCCTGCTGGATCGGAATCCTGGAGTACCGTTCTGCGTCAATTCCGAATGACTGGATGGCCGCAAGACCGGATAGAACCGCCGGAAACCATATTTTTGATACAAAATTCTTCATATCGAGCCGGCAAAGGTATGCATAATTTTTTGACAATCAAAAAAATTATGGATTTTCTACCCCTTTTCACCCTTTTCCGGCTTACCCTTCACGGGAAAATCATATGATGTCAATGCCTTCCTTGCGCATTTCTTCAAGTGCCCTGACATGTCCGTCAGGGTCGACATACGACAGTGCCTTTTCTATCAGGAATACTTTCCTGCCAGACGCTGCTGCATCCTCGGCTGTGGCTTTCACGCAGAATTCTGTGGCGATCCCGCAGATATATATGTTCCGGATATCCAGCAGATCCAGGACTTCTGCCACAGTCTGACCGGCCTTGTTCCTGCCTGCCCAGCCGGAATATTGTTCCTCCTCCTTGTCGCAGCCTTTGAGAAAGGTCAGTTCCTCGTGTGCATAGGGCAGAAGCCTGTCATGGACGGCGCTTCCCCTTGTCCATACCACGCAATGCTCAGGCCACAGGCCGCCGTTTGCCTTGAATGAGCAATGGTCGGCCGGATGATGGTCGCATATGAACAATATGGGGAACTGTCCCGCAATCCCGTTCCCGTCGTACTCTTCCTCCTCAGTTCCCGTTTCCCTGTCTATGAATGCAACAGTTTCATTTACGGCTTCCTTTGCATTACGGCATGCCATCGATCCGTCTATGAAATCGTTGAGCATGTCCACTATCAGCAGTGCAGAATCTTTCATGGCGTTCAGATATGGAATTCGTTGATTTCCCGTGTCAGTCTGTTGATAATCTCCATTTTCTTATCGTACAGCTGGTCCGATATGTCCACCTTGTAATAATGAGGGTTTATCAGACGTCTTTCGCTTGGGCTGAAATGGCTCAGTGTCCTGTTGTAGTATTCTTTCTTCTCCATAAGGGAATGCCTGTCGCAGCATACCTTGCCGTTTTCCATCACTTTGTGCTGGAGTGCAGATGCCGAATAGGTCCCGGCCTCGAAAGTCTTGGATTTGTACCTGTCGTATTCGTCACAGATGGTGAAGGTCTCTCCGGAAGTGATGAGTCTGGAGAGGTTGTCGCCTCTGAGACAGGTCACGTCAGCCTTGAAGACATCCCCTGTGTCACTGTCGTGCTTCATGATCCTGTACGTGATCTGGAAGCCCGGGTTTATGAGTTTGGCCTTGTCTTCCGATCTTTTCAGCACCGCCTCGCCGTCTATCTGGACCAGTTTGTATACATTCCCGAAACATGGGTTGGCCTTGCTGGTGGCTATGGCATCTCCTACTCCGTATGAATCGATGCAGGCTCCCTGTCTTTCCAGATCCGATATGATGTATTCGTCAAGGGAGTTGGTTGCGAATATCCTGCAGTTCGTCAGCCCGTGGGCATCCAGAATGTGGCGGCATTCGGTGGAAAGATAGGCCAGGTCTCCGCTGTCGAGCCTGATGCCGTACATCTGAGGGTAGGAGTCGTCTATGCCGTTGTCCTTGTATGCGCGGATGGCATTCAGTATTCCGCACTTCAGGGTGTCGTACGTGTCTACGAGCAGTATCAGTGCCTCGCCTCTGTGCGTCTTTATATATGAGTCGAATGCCTCGTATTCTCCTGCCACGGAGCATCCGAAGGAGGTGACATAACTATGCGCCATGGTGCCGGTGGAGCCGCATCCGAAAATGTCGCCCGTAAGGATGTTCGATGTATTTGCACATCCGGCGATGATGGCGGCTTTCGCCCCGTAGACTGCCGCCCATGGTCCGTGAGCCCTCCTCGAACCGAATTCGCTCACAGGCCTGTTCGTGGCCCTGCATACCCTGGAGGCCTTTGTGGCTACAGCCATCTGATGGTTCATGATGCACAGCATGGGGGTCTCCAGAACCTGTGCCTCTATCATGGGGCCTTCCACAATGATGACAGGCTGGTTGGGGAAAGCAATCTCCCCTTCCCTCATCGCATGGATGTTTCCTGTGAACTTCATCGTGGACAGATATTTCCTGAATCCGGCGTATTCTTCTCCCGGAAGAAACCTGCTGAAAAAGTCTTCGGGCATCCTGCCGAGATTCTCCACCATTTCAAGTACTTCCTCCACACCGCTTACCACTGCCCAGTTGTTGTTCTCGGGAGCTTTCCGGTAGAACAGGTTGAAAATGGCTGTCTTGTCCTTGAAACCATGGTCATAGAATGACTTTCCCATCGTATACTGGTACTTGTCGGAGCAATAGGCATTATTGAACATCTGTCTTCGGTTTAATTTCATCAGATTCTGCAAATGTACTCTTCTTTTTAAAAATAAGAAACTGTTTCTTATATTTACCCGAAATTTCTTTTTGAATTGTCATGTCTGGAATCACTGGTGAACTTGAATCGCTGTTCAGATCATATACGGGCAACGCTCCCGGATATATCAGCCGGCTCACTTCAGCCGGAAGCAACCGCACATATTACCGTCTTGGCGCGGGGGATTTCTCCTGTATAGGCGTTGCCGGGACAGTGGCAGAGGAAAACGAGGCATTCTGCAGGCTTGCAGCCCATTTCGCATCCAAGGGGATAAATGTGCCGGAAGTCTATGCAGTAAGCCGGGACAAGATGTATTATCTTCAGGAAGACCTCGGGACGGAAAGCCTTTTCGACCGGATTTCCGGAGGCCGGATATGCGGAAACTACTCATCCGCTGACAGGGATATCCTGAAAAGGACCATATCATATCTCCCTGATATCCAGATCCTCGGTGCAGAAGGACCGGACTTTCCCGCAGCGCTTCACGGCCTGTCGTTCAGCCGCCGCTCCATAATGTTCGACCTGAATTATTTCAAATACTGTTTCCTCAAGACTGCAGGGATAGAGTTCCATGAAGACCGGCTTGAAGATGAATTTGAAGTCCTGGCCGGCCTCCTTATGGCTCATGATGACAATGTTTTCATGTACAGGGATTTCCAGTCGCGCAATGTGATGATAAAGGATGGACAGCCTTATTTTATCGATTTCCAGGGCGGAAGGAGAGGACCTGTCTATTATGATGTCGCATCGTTCGTATGGCAGGCCAGGTCTGATTTCCCGGCCGATCTGAAAGATGAGCTCGTGGATGCCTATGTGGCTGCGCTGGGGAAATACAGGAAAGTCGATGGCCGCAGTTTCCGTGAGACTTTGCAGCTGTTTGTCTTTTTCAGGACCCTGCAGGTCCTGGGGGCATACGGTTTCAGAGGCTGTTACGAAAAGAAACGTCATTTTATAGAAAGCATCCCGTTTGCAGTGGCGAATCTCCGGAGTGTGCTTCCCGCTGTTAGCGGCCGGTGTCCGTACATGGCCTGTCTTTTTGAAGAACTTTCAGAACTCCCCAGGTTCGGAAAGCCGGAAACCGTACTTCCGGGCGAAAACCGGACGCAGCTGAAAATCAGGGTCTTCAGTTTCTCCTACAGGAAAGGGATCCCCGAGGATGTGTCGGGCAACGGAGGCGGCTATGTATTCGACTGCCGGGCCATCCACAATCCCGGGAAATATCCGGAATTCAAGGACAGGACGGGTATGGACCAGGATGTCAGGGCCTTTCTTGAAGGCAGGGGAGAGGTCCTGACTTTTCTGGACAGCGTCTTTTCTCTTGCTGATGCTCATGTGGAGAAATATCTGGCCAGAGGTTTTACCGACCTGATGTTCTCTTTCGGATGCACCGGAGGTCAGCACCGTTCGGTGTATTGTGCCGAAGCCCTGGCCTGTCATCTGAAGTCTGAATACGGTCTGGCTGTACATCTTGTCCACAGGGAACAGGGCGTTGAAAAGGATTTATGATGAAAAAGGCGATGATATTTGCCGCCGGGCTCGGCACCCGGCTGAAACCTCTGACTGACAGTATGCCGAAAGCCCTTGTGCCAATAGGCGGAAGGCCGCTGCTCGGTATCATCATAGACAAACTGGCATCTTCCGGTTTCGAGGACATAGTGGTCAACGTCCATCATTTTGCGGACATGGTGGAGGAATATCTTTCCGGGCTTGACATCCCGGGTGTCCGTATCCGGATTTCCGACGAACGGGATATGCTCAGGGACACAGGCGGCGGCATCATGCATGCCGGCCCTCTTCTCGGCAGCGGCCGTTTTCTGGTGCACAATGTCGATATCCTTTCAAATATAGACTTGCAACGGCTATGGGCCGATGCTGGAAGCGACGCTCTGGCTACTCTTGCCGTAAGTCCGAGGAAGACCTCCCGTTATCTGCTTTTCAATGATGACATGAGGCTTGTCGGCTGGACGAATGCCGCCACAGGAGAAATCCGGAGTCCGTTCCATGACCTGGATCCCGCCAAATGCCGGAAATATGCTTTTTCCGGAATCCACATCCTTTCCGGGGAAGTGTTCAATGTCTTCAGGGAGAAGGGGTTTGAAGGAAAGTTCCCGATCATGGATTTCTACCTTTCCGTCGCTGCGGAATATCCTGTCTATGGTGTCGTACCGGAATCTGCAGATATACTTGATGTCGGGAAACCGGAATCACTGCTCCTCGCCGACGGCTTCCTGGAACGCTGCATGTGACCCGTTCCTTCTCAGTATCATCACGAACACGGCTATGATGAAAATACCTGCTGCTATGGCTGTCACGTATTGCCACACTGTCAGGATCTCGCTGTATGAACTCATCTCGCGGAAGGCTTCATTCTGGCCGAGGAGGGCGGCGAAGGTGTTGTTCGTACAATGCATCAGCATGGTGAGTTTCAGCGAACCTGTCCTGTAATAAACAAACGCGAAGAGCATGCCGAGCAGGAACGCAGGGAGAGCCTGCCATGGATTCATATGTATGAGTGCAAAGAACGCGGATGATATCACCATGGCCCACACAGGCTTCATTCTGGAAAGCAGACCTCTGAGCACGAGTCCTCTGCACAGCCATTCTTCGAACAGCGGCGCGAAAACGGACACGGATACGAGCGTGGCCAGCAGGGGAGTCCCTGTGAGCATCTGTTCATTCAGCTTGTCGAACCATTCCGGGGTCGGCGGCAGAAGTCCGGACAGCGGATCCACTGCAAAGCCTGCTGCCAATGTGACAATGATGCACATAACGGCCAGTCCGAAGCCTCCGATCCTGCCGAAGCCGTTCCTGTCGACAGGTACAGGGCGGACAATGTCGAAATCGCGGTTCACTTTGCTTTTGCCGGCTGCATAGATCAGTGCCGGGATGAACATGACAGGATAGGATACAAGCATCATATACTTTTCCCCGCCCGGAATCATGGTGAAGGCCATGGATACGAGATTGCCGATAAGCGCTCCTGCCACAAGCAGAGCCAGAAGAATGAAGAGTCCCTTGATGTCAGGAAGGTAGTAATCGAAATCCTTGAATATATTGTAGGATGACTTTACTTTCCTGGGTGTCTGAAAAACAATCATGATGATTCCAATATAAGAAAAAGGGGTGACCCAAAAGCCGCTTTCAGCCATTTCAAGTCACCCCACGGCCAATATTTCCCTTTGAAGGCTCAGCCTATTTGTAAAGAGGTGTAGGGTATATGCCTTTGTCGGCAAATTCCTTGAATTTCGCCACTACTCCAGGTCTGTCCTCCTTGTATGTGACACCGAACCATCTTGACGGAGTGGACAGAAGTTCCACTTTTGCAAGGCCATTCCTGATCATGTGGTCGATGGCGAACGGGATATAGAATTCCTTTTTCAGTTCAGAGATATTCTCTTTCAGGAACTCGACGAATACATCGGCGCTGTAGCCGAAATAGTCAGGGGTGAATCCCCACATGTTCATGGAGCAGAGGGCTTTTCCGTCCACTTCCACTTTCTCTCCCTTGCTGTTGTCGGCATAGACTTTCCCGTCGGCGGCTTTTTCCACATTGTGGTGCTCCTCGACGTGTGTGAGGTAATGTTCACTGTCGGCAGTGCATATTCCACGGGAGACTCCGCCTGATTCGGAAAGGGTATTCTCGAGTTCGAAGCCTACAAGACAGTACTGTCCCTTGGTCTCGGCATGGGCCATGAGCCAGTCAGCCATGATCTTGAACGAGTCCTTGCCATAATAGTCATCACCGTTTATGACCGCGAACGGTTCCTTGATCACATCCCTGGCCATGAGTACGGCATGGGCTGTACCCCAAGGTTTCTCTCTTTCAGGATTGAGGGTGAATCCCTCAGGTATCTTGTCCAGTTCCTGTGTCACGAAGTCGAATTCCAGAGGTGAACCGTCCGGGCATGTGACATTCTTGTAACGGTTTTGCACCATTCCCTTGAAATCCTCAAGGAAATACTTGCGGACGATGTAGACTACCTTGCCGAAGCCGGAATTGACTGCATCGAAGATCGAATAGTCAATGATGGTTTCCCCGTTCGGTCCCAGACCGTCCATTTGCTTCAATCCTCCATAACGGCTGCCCATTCCGGCAGCAAGAACTAACAGTGTTGGTTTCATATTGATGTTTTAATTTAGAATGTATTTCCACAATTCTTCAAATTTAGCTATTTTTGTGGAAAATACCATCATAAAAAGAAAATAATCCCGGAGCCATGAGAAATCTGAAAGACATATTCAGCGGTGAACACAGGAGTTTCATGCGTTATGCCGTGATAATCACCTTCCTTTTCATCCTTTTCGTGTTCCTTAAACCGGGAAGCAATATCTTCAACTGGATAGGAGCCAGAAGGGAGATAGCAAGACAGGAGCGTCAGATATCGGAATACGAGCGTCAGCTGAAAATACTTGACACCAGGATCAATCTTCTGGTCTCGGACCGTGATACTCTCGAGAAATTCGCCAGGGAACAGTTCCATCTTGCTGCCCCCGGCGAAGACGTCTATATTCTGAAGGACTGATTTTTCAGAATCCCGTATATGTCATAGGGGTGATTGCCCTCAGTTCAGCCTTGACTTCCTCGTTTACGGCCAGATTCTCGATGAAGTCTGAAATCGTCTCGTGGTTTATGACGGAGCCGGTTCTTGTGAGCGCTTTGAGCGTCTCGTAAGGATCCGGATAATTCTCCCTCCTCAGGATTGTCTGTATGGCTTCGGCCACCACTGCCCAGTTCCTCTCAAGGTCAGCTTCGATGGCGGTCTCGTTCAATATCAGTTTCCCGAGTCCCTTTTTCAGTGAGTTCAGTGCTATGACCTGATGCGCTACCGGGACTCCGATATTCCTGAGGACGGTGGAATCCGTAAGGTCACGCTGAAGTCTGGATATCGGCAGTTTCATGGACAGGAAAGTCAGTACGGCATCAGCCATCCCGAGATTGCCTTCAGCATTCTCGAAATCGATAGGGTTCACCTTGTGCGGCATGGCAGAAGACCCTACCTCGTTCTTGTTCACTTTCTGCTTGAAATACTCCATCGAGATGTATGTCCATATGTCCCGCGCCATGTCGATGAGGATGGTGTTTATCCTGCGCATATTGTCGAAGATGGCGGCAAGATTGTCGTAGTGTTCGATTTGCGTGGTAGGGAATGACCTTTTCAGCCCGAGAGCGGCCACGAACCTGTCGCCGAAGCTTATCCAGTCTATGGCAGGGTAGGCTGCCTTGTGGGCATTCATGTTGCCTGTGGCACCCCCGAATTTGGCCGGGTAGGTGAGCAGAGAGAACTGTCTGATCTGCTCTTCCAGTCTTACCTGGAACACCTTGAATTCCTTTCCTACTTTCGTGGGGGATGCCGGCTGGCCATGGGTTTTGGCAAGCATCGGGATGTCCTTCCATTCCTCTGCCATGTTTCTGATGATGCCGAGGACCTCATTCAGCAGCGGCAGCCAGCAATGCTCCACGGCTTCCTTGAGAGAAAGCGGGACTGAAGTGTTGTTTATGTCCTGGGAAGTGAGCCCGAAATGCACGAACTCGCTCCATTTCATGATATCCATGGCCTTGAATTTCTCCTTGATGAAGTATTCCACGGCCTTGACATCGTGGTTCGTCACTTTTTCTATGTCTTTCACTCTTGCGGCTTCTTCCGGAGTGAGATTCCGGTAAATGTCTCTCAACGCCTCGAATTTCCCTCTGTCGAAGTCTGCCAGCTGCGGCAATGGAATGCTGCACAAGGCTATGAAATACTCGATTTCCACGCGGATGCGGTAACGGATAAGTGCGAATTCGCTGAAATACTCCCTCAGAGGCTCTGTCTGACGTTCATATCGTCCGTCGACAGGGGAGACAGCCATAAGTGAATCTTTACTCATTGCAAGTCTGATAATAAAATGACAGGATGCAAAGATAGCAAGAACCGGAGAGCAATGCAAATGAACTTGTCCGGTTTGCATTGCCGGAGAGCCGCAGCGATACTGCTCCTGATTGCCGTCAGAGCATCCTGTACAGGCGGACTGTGCGGACTGCCTCTGCGACATCATGTACGCGCAGTATGTCTGCCCCGTGCTCCAGTGCCGCCAGATGCAGAACCTGGGTCTGAGGAAGGGCCTCTTCCGGGGTGATCCCCAAAGCCTTGTATATCATGCTTTTCCTGGAAATGCCTACCAATACTTTTCTTCCCTGTCCTGAAAATCTGTCCAGTTCACGCATCAGCTGCCAGTTCTGCTCCACTGTTTTCGCGAAGCCGAACCCGGGATCGAGGATCCAGTCCGTGATGCCGGAATTTTCCGCCCTGACAGCGAAATCCCGGAAATATGCCAGCACGTCTTCCGTGACATCTCCGTAGCTGCATCTTTCCTGCATGTCCGACGGAGTCCCTTTCTTGTGCATGGCCACGTATGTCAGCCCGAGTTTTCCGACAGTCTCCAGCATCTTCGGGTCGTCTTCTCCCGCAGATATGTCGTTTACAATGAATTTCCCGATGGTTTCGAAGCATTTTCTGACGATTCCGCTTCGGAAAGTGTCCACGGAGAAGGCCCCCTCGGGGAATTCTTTCCTCAGGACAGGCATCAGGACGGACAGCCGTCTCCATTCCTCGTCTTCATCAGGCAGTCCCGCCCCAGGTCTGGTCGAGCAGGCACCGATGTCTACGATTCCGGCACCGTCCGCAAACATTTTCCTTATTTTTTCCAGGACCTGTCCCAGGTCAATGTTTCCGTCTGCATCCATGCATCTGCTTTCGGCAAAATACGAGTCCGGAGTGAGGTTCAGAATCCCCATTACCGTTATATCCCTGTCTTTCAGTATCATATGCTTCATTGCTGTCGTAAGGAGTTTTTCAAAATCATTATGTTGCACCGGAGTCAGACGGCAACGGCGGGCACGGTTGACTCCCGGAGGAAGTTGTAGTCTGTGCGAGTGCTGCCGTCTGACTCCGACAGCGTACCATATCAAAGATTTTGTAAAAATATCCTTTTAAATTATCTTTAAAAAATTTTTCTGGAATCATGCTAGTAGTATTGGAAGGTCTTGACGGGGCAGGGAAGTCTACCCAGGTCAGGAAATTGAGGACATATCTTGAAACTGTCTGCGGACAGGTGGAATATATACATTTCCCGCGATACGATGCCCCGGTCTACGGTGATCTGATCAGCCGTTTCCTCAGGGGGGACTTCGGGGACAACGATGCCGTGCATCCACAGCTCGTGGCCTTGCTCTTTGCCGAGGACAGGCATCAGGCGGTGCCATACATGAAACAGGCTCTTGCTGCCGGCAAGGTGATTCTTCTCGACAGGTATGTGTATTCGAACATCGCCTACCAGTGCGCCAAACTCCATGACGGGGAGGAGAGAGAGTCTCTGCGGCATTGGATACTCGATACCGAGTTCGGGAACTTCGGTCTTCCGGTGCCTGACATAAACATTTTCCTGGATGTCCCTATCGGCTTTGTCGAGCAGAAGCTGTCTTCTGTCAGGACAGGCCAGGACAGGGCATACCTTGAAGGTGACAAGGATATACATGAAGCCGACATCAGATTCCAGACGAGAGTCAGGGACATGTACAGAAGCCAGTGCGGCATGGATCCGCATCTTGTACGTGTGGACTGTGCGGCGGAAGACGGGAGCATGCTGCCTCCCGATGCCATATTTTCAAGGCTCAGGTCGGCAATAGCCCCGCTGCTTCCGGACATGACTGAATAACATTGCAACCATGAACATAATATTGGAAAGATCAAAGAGATTCTGCGGATATCTGGTCGGAATAGCCTTTTTTGTATCAGGGATATTCAAGCTTATAGACCCTGTCGGTACCGGACTGATAGTAGATGAGTACTACAGGTTCATGCATCTTGACTTCCTCTCGTTTTCATCCAAGGCGGTGGCTGTAGCCCTGTCTCTTGCCGAGACTTTCCTCGGGGCCGCACTGATTACAGGACTGTGGAGGAAGATCACCGCCTTGGCCATGCTCGCCTTCATGGCTTTCTTCACGTTGATATCCATCGCCCTTCTCGTTTTCAACCCTGTCATGGATTGCGGATGTTTCGGTGAAGTCATCCATCTGACACATTGGCAGACATTCATAAAGAACATTGTGATAGATGTGCTTTGCTGCGTGTCGTTCTTCCCGCTTTCAGCCCTGGGCAGGCCGAGGAGGCGGAAATATGTCGCATTTTCAATGGTCGGAACCGCAGTCCTGCTGCTTGCAGTCTATTCCCTGCTTTACATACCTCCGGTGGATTTCACGGATTATTCATCATCAGCCAGGCTTGAAGCTTCTGAAAGGCATATCAGCAGAAGCCTGTCTGCACAGGATGAATATGAGGCCGTCTTCATCTATGAGAAGAACGGCCGGCAGCAGGAATTCGGGCTCGATGACCTTCCCGATTCCACATGGACATACGTATCCACGGAGACCGTGAAGAAAACCCGTTTCAGGAATGACGAATCGATTGTTTCACTGCCTGTTATAGATGAATCCGGAGAATATCATGACGGACTGGCCGTGCATGGAAAGGTCATGGTGGTGAGCGTATATTCCCCCGGGAAACTTTCAGTAAGGAAGTGGCGGATACTTGCCGGATACCTCAGGTCTGCATCGGAGGCGGGATTCCGCCCGCTCCTGCTCGCCGCCGCATCTCCGGAGGCCGGAAACAGTATACTTGACGATCTGTCAGGGGAAAAGGAAATCGATGTGGATTTCCTGAGGTCGGTATTCTATTATTCTGATTACAAGACCCTGATTACCCTTAACCGTTCCAACGGCGGGGCAACATATTTCTCTGAAGGTTTTCTTGTGAGAAAGTGGGCTTTCCGGGCGTTGCCGAACCATGACAGAATCATGGAGCTGGGTACAGAAGACCCGACTGAACCGTTATTGTCTTACAGTACAGTCGGGAATCTTTCTTTGCAGGCATTCCTGCTTTATGCCTTTGCCGTAATGCTTCTGCTGTAAAGCAGAATGTCATTTCCTAGAACCTGTCCTCTGCTGAGACAGTGAGTTTCTTGCGGCCGTGACGACGGCGTGAAGCAAGAACACGACGTCCGTTTGGAGTAGACATGCGCTCACGGAATCCGTGCTTGTTGCGACGTTTACGCTGTGAAGGTTGGAATGTTCTTTTCATTATTCTGTGTTTTTATTTTTTTTCTGCTTGAAACGGGAGTGCAAAGGTAGTGTTTTTGCCTTTAAATGCAAATTATTTTCTCAAAAAGTTTGGGCCTTCGAAGAAAATGACCATCTTGCCTTCGAAATAGCCGTCGTGAAGCCATGAGTCGATGTTCCATGTATGCACAGTGCCTGGATTGATGCGGAATTTCTGCATGGCCAGTCCGAGTTCCTCGGCTATGTCCCCGCCTTTGAGATAGAAGATGCCGTCGCTGTATTTCCTTCTGGTCCACGGGAGGAAATTCTCTATGGAGGTCACGGCGCGAGAGACGATGAAACTGTATTTGTCTGTCAGGGATTCGGCCCTGGCGTTCACTGTGCGGACATTGCCGAGCCCTGCGGATTCCGCGACGGCTGCCGCCACCTTTATCTTTTTTCCTATGGAATCGCACAGGGTGAATTCTGCCCCGGGGAACAGTATGGCAAGAGGAATCCCGGGAAAGCCGCCTCCCGTACCTATGTCGAGTATCCTTATTCCCGAACCGGGAGTCCTCAGCAAGCTGTAGGTGTCGGGCATCACCAGCCTGATATAGGCTGCTATGGCAAGGGAATGCAGGACATGGTGGCTGTACAGTTCATCAATGTCTTTCCGTGATATGACATTTATCTTCGAGTTCCAGTCACCATACAGGGATTCCAGCTGTCTGAACGCGGATTCCTGAGTCTGGCTGATGTCCGTGAATGTCTGCCGGACGACGTTTATGAATTCATCAAAAGTCATTTCCTGTCTTTCTTATTGCAGTTCATCCGATATGCTCATCATTTTCATGAGCTGTTCCTTGGCCCTGCGGATCTTGGTCTTTACCGTATTGATTGGTAGATCAAGGGTTTCCGCTATTTCCTTGTAGCCGAAATTGTCGATAAGGTTCATCTTGGCCACTGTCCTGTAGTCATCCTTGAGCCTGTCTATGTTAGACAGCCATTTGTCGTATTCCTGCTGTTTGATGATGTCTTCTTCAGGATTGTGCATCGGGGCGGGGATTTCATCGATTTCCGCCATCTGTTCGCTTATGGATGTCGTAGGCATGTTGGACTTCTCTCTGTCCTTCCTGCCGATGTGGTCCAGAGCCGTGTTTCTGGCAATCGTGAAAAGCCATGTGGAGAACCTGTATTCCGGATTGTATGACGCGATCTGGCTGAAAGCCTTCTGGAAACTTTCGAGCATTATATCCTCTATATCTTCGTTCTGGGTGATATATTTCGATATGTGATTCCTTACACCGATATTGTATCGGGTGTACAGGACTATGTAAGCCGCCTGATTCTGTTCAAGGGCAAGCCGGATCAGTTCCACGTCCGGAAGGTCAGTGAGCTTCGAGCCAGTTTTTTCCATAATTGCAATCGACTGTCAAAGGTACGGACAATTCCGTCACGTTCTGCATTTTCTCTACGACAATTTTCCTGAGTTCCTCGATTTCCTCAGGGACGGCATCGAAGACAAGTTCGTCGTGTATCTGGAGTACCATGCGGCTTTTCAGGGCTCTGGCCTGCATTTCGCGGTCTACATCGATCATCGCGATTTTTATGATGTCGGCAGAGGACCCCTGGATAGGGGCGTTGACGGCGTTCCTTTCAGCCAGAGACCTTACTGTGGCGTTTCTGGAATTGATGTCCGGAAGGTACCTTCTCCTCCCGAACAATGTCTCTACATAACCGTTCTGCCGTGCCGCGGCGATAGTGCTGTCGATATATGCCGATACCGCAGGGAAATTCATGAAGTAGTCATCGATGATCTTCTTTGCCGCTGCTCTCGGAATCTTCAGCCTTTGCGAGAGCCCGAAGGCCGAAATCCCGTACATGATGCCGAAGTTTGCGGTTTTCGCTATCCTCCTCTGGTCCGGGGTGACATCCTCCGGGGCGATGCCGAATATTTTCGCCGCCGTGATGGCATGGACATCCAGACCCTGCCTGAATGCTTCGGTCAGATGGGTATCCTTGCTGAGATGGGCCATTATCCTCAGCTCTATCTGCGAATAGTCGGCGGACATGATGAATCCGTCCGGAGTCGACGGGATGAAGGCCTTGCGGATTTCCCGGCCACGTTCCGTCCTCACAGGGATGTTCTGCAGGTTCGGCTTTGCGGAACTCAGCCTCCCGGTCGCGGTCAGCGCCTGGTTGAAAGTGGTGTGGACCCTGCCTGTGCCTGGGTTCACGAAGCCCGGGAATGGTTCTATGTATGCTGAAAGCAGTTTCTTGACAGCCCTGAATTCCAGTATTTCACTGATGATGGGGTGCTTGTCCTGGAGTGCCGTCAATGTCTCTTCATCAGTAGGGTAGAAATGCCTGTGGCTTGATTTTTTCGCCTTGGGATCAAGGGCGAGCTTTTCAAAGAGCACATTGCCTACCTGCATCGGGGATGATATGTTGAGGTCAGGCTCTCCGGCAAGGCCTCTGATCTTTTCCTGACGTCCGGCAAGCTCGTCATTCAGTGACCGTGCGTAGTCCCGAAGTTGTCCAAGGTCGACCTTGACCCCGGTCTTTTCCATTCTGGCAAGTACCCGGATAAGAGGTTCCTCTATCTTCCAGTACAGGGCTTCCGCACCTGCGGCGGCAAGTTCTCCGCCAAGTCTTCTGCACAGAAGCACATCCACCGCTGCTTCCAGATTCCTGTTCCCTTCTTCCATCCCGGTCTCCGGCTCGAACAGGGATTTCTGTACAGGCTGTTTTGCAGGATCGTCATCGAGTATGATCCCGAGATAGCCGAGGGCCAGGATCTCGACCTTGTGGCTTTTCTCCGGGTTTATCAGGTAATGCATCAGTTCTATGTCCAGTATGCCTCCCTCCAGGGTGATCCCCATGTTCCCAAGAGCATTTATCTGTGCCTTGAAGTCATAGCCGCACTTCTTTATGTCCGGGTCTTCGATGATGCTCCTGAATTCCCCGCATGTTCCGGATGCGCAGTAATTCACCTCGTCAAGGACGGCTGCGGCGATCAGGTTCTGCATTGTGGCGAAGACTCCTTCCCCGGAAAAGGTCGGGACCATGCTGAACAGGCCTGCCTTGCGTGCAATCCTGCACAACTCCTCAGGCTCCACGGTCGTAATGTCCGGGTTCTTCCCCTTCTCTTTCCTTCCCGATTCAATATGACTGACATATTTCAGCAGGGAATTGAACTCGTAATCCGTGAACATGTCTACTGTCTCCGGGGCATAGTCTTTCCTGACCTGCGTGTCGTCGAGGTTTATGTCTATGTCAAGATCCGTCTTTATGGTTACGAGTGTGTGGCTCAACTCAATATGGTCGCGGGCTTCCTCGAATGCAGCCTTCTGTTTCGGAGTCAGTTCGTCCAGGTGTCCGTAGATGTTTTCCACTGAGCCGTATCTTGCTATCAGCTTGCCGGCCCCCACCTCACCGACACCCTTGACTCCGGGCACATTGTCGGAAGTATCACCGCAGATTGTGAGCATGTCTATCACCTGCTCCGGCGAACTGATGCCGTACTTTTCACATATGGCTTTCCTGTCTATGAGTTCAGGCTCCCCTCCGGACTTTCCCGGCTTGTATTGTATGACATGGTCCGATATGAGCTGGCCATAATCCTTGTCCGGAGTCACCATGTAGACGAGGTAACCTTCCTTCTCGCATTTTTTCGACATGGAGCCTATGACATCGTCCGCTTCATATCCGGGTATCATCAGGACAGGAATCCGGAGAGCCTTGCAGAGCATTGTCAGTGGCTCCAGCGCATCGATCACAAGCTGGGGCGTCTCTTCCCTCGTGGCCTTGTATGCCGGATACAACCGGTTCCTGAATGTGCCTCCCGGAGGATCGAATGCGATTGCGATGTTGGTAGGCTTCTCTCTTTCAATGAGTTCAAGTATGTATTTCGTGAACCCGAAAAGGATGGAAGTGTCCATACCTTTCGAGTTTATCATGGGCCTGCGGATGAAAGCGTAGTACATCTTGAATATCAGCGCATGCCCGTCTATGAGGTAGATGCTTTTTACCATTAAACCGGGGATTATCTTTCAAAGATAATGCTTTTATTTTGGATTCACGGATTTTATAAGCTAATTTTGAGAGAATTCAAATTGGCTCATACATGAAGATACTGGTTGTTGAAGATGATCCGTCTCTGATGGAGGTGATGGTTTCAGCCCTGAAGAAAGAGGGCTATACTGTCGAAAGCGCCGTGGATTTCCATTCTGCTTCGGAAAAGACCGGAATGTACGCATACGACTGCATCCTTCTGGATATCATGCTGCCCGGAGGAAGCGGACTTGAGCTTCTGGAGCGTATCAAATCTTCGGGCAACAAGGCTGACGTCATCATAATATCCGCCAAGGACTCGATAGATGACAAGGTCGCCGGCCTGGAACTCGGAGCAGATGATTATCTGGCCAAGCCGTTCCATCTGGCCGAGCTTTTCGCCCGTATCCGCAGTGTCGCGCGCAGAAGCCGGCAGGACGGGGAATTTTCGCTGAAATTCGGGAATATCGTGCTGGAACCGGACACTGGGCGGGTATTTGTGGATGGCCATCAGGTGGAGCTGCTGAAGAAAGAGTTCTCGATACTGGATTATTTCATGCGGCGGCCAGGCCATCTCGTGGACAAGACTGTGCTTGCCGAAGCCATATGGGGTGACCATATCGATCAGGCTGATGATTTCCAGTTCCTGTATGCCCAGGTGAAGAACCTGCGCAGGAAACTGCAGGAGGCCGGTGCAGATGCCGAGATCAAGGCCGTATACGGTTTCGGATACAAATTTGTCCTGCGATGAAACTTCTGCTGAAGATAACGGCATGGCTTGCCGTAGCCCTGACTGTACTGCTTTCCGTATGGGCAGTCTTCTTTTATTTTGCGACTACGGAGGAGATAAACGATGAGACCGACGACTCACTGATAGATTATTCCGACGGTCTGATAATCCGGAAACTTGCAGGAGTGGAACTGCCTTCCGAGGATAACGGCACGAACAATACCTATTATATAAAGGAGGTGCCGGAGGAATATGCCATGTCCAGACCGTGGATAGATTTCGAATATCATGAGGTATTCATCACTGCAAAATCCGAATTCGAATCTGCCAGAGTGCTGACCAGGATCTTCAGGGACAGCGATGACAGGTATTTCGAGCTGACTGTCGCTGTGCCCACCTTCGAGAAGGAGGATATACAGAGGTCGATATTGTGGTGGATAGTGGCCTTGTACATACTCATGCTCCTGTCCGTGCTCGGCATTTCCGTCTGGGTGGTAAATATCAACATGAAGCCTCTGAAAGCCATGCTCAAGTGGCTTGATGAATATAACCCCGGGAAGCAGATGCCTCCTGTCCCGTCGGACACGAATGTCACGGAATTCAGACATCTTGCCGAAACCATCCGGAAAGCAGCCGAACGTTTCGATGTGCAGTACCAAGCGCAGAAGCGTTTCATTGGCAATGCCTCACATGAACTCCAGACTCCGCTTGCGGCCTGCAGCAACAGGATCGAACTCCTTCTCGATTCACCCGATCTTACCGAGGCCCAGGCCGGGGAACTTGTCAAGGTGCATTCCGGTCTCCAGGACCTGATAAGGCTTAACAAGACCCTGCTTCTTCTGACCAGAATCGAGAACGGACAGTTTCCTGAATCATCTCCGATGGATTTTTCAAGACTGCTGAAGGAGTCCGAGCAGATGTTCCAGGAGATATATGCCGTAAGGCTGGTAGCCGTGAGTTATGATATCAGGGCGCCATTCATCTGCAATATGAATCCGCAGCTTGCGGCCATTCTCGTCAGGAATCTCATGAAGAATGCCTTCGTTCACGGGGACACCGGCCAGGACATAGCCGTATTCATGGATTCGGACGGCTTTTCCGTTTCGAATCCGGGGAACTCACCGCTCGATGAGTCGAAGATATTCACCAGATTCTATCATTCGCAGTCTTCCAGAGAGGGATCTACCGGACTCGGGCTTGCTATCGTACATTCGATCTGCAAAGGTTACGGCCTGCATGTCGGATATGCCTTTACAGGAGGCCGGCATGTTTTTTCGGTAAAAAGACTGTGATTTTACGGATTTCAATTTCTTTTCAGTTTTGTCCCCCAATTTTGCATCAGAAAACAACATTAGTCAACTTTTAATTTTAAAGATTTTCTGATATGAAAAAGATTTTGTTCGCCGTTACGGCAATGTTCATGTTTGCGGGAGCCGCATTCGCTGATGATGACAGGATAATCCAGTTCGACCAGCTTCCCGCCAAGGCCAAGGAATTCGTAAAGCAGTATTTCCCGGATGAGAAGGTTTCATACGTGAAAGAGGAGGCGGATTTCATGGAACTTTCCTATGAGGTCGTCTTTGCAAAAGGCTCAAAGGTGGAATTCAACGGACAGTGGATATGGAAAGAGGTTGATTGCCGCTATTCAACTTTGAATGAAGCGCTCGTGCCGGCCCAGATACGCGAGTACGTGAAAAAGAACTTCCCTGACGTGCAGTTCGTGAAGATCGAGAAAGGCTACAGGGATTATGAGGTGAAGCTCACGAACCGGCTGGAGCTTACATTTGACGCCAATTTCAATCTGATAGACATTGATGATTGACATGACTGCGGTACAGCAGTAGTACCGTGAGGGTGGGTCAAAAGGTGGAATTTCAAGGCCTGCGAAGATGAGAAAACCGCAGTGTACTGGTGTACATGAGGATTTTCGAATCAAGCATAATGAAGAAAGTACCCTTTTGGCCCACCCTCATCTTTGCCGCTGACTAGTGGCAGCGGAACCGGAATTCCGCGGAATGAACCGGCTTACAGGTATCCTGGCTATGCCATAGCCGACGACAGCGATGCAGATGGCGGCGACAAGTACATCTGTCACTGACAGTATGACCGGATATGCTTCGACAATGAAATTGCCTGGCATCTTGATGAAGCCGTATTCCTGCTGAAGGAGGGAAAGGCCGATGCCGAGTACAAGACCGGCCGTCAAGCCGGTCAAGGATATCAGCCAGCCTTCCAGAATGAATATGTTCCTGACGCAGGATCTTTTCATCCCCATGCTTTCAAGTATCCGTATATCGCCATGTTTCTCGATAATGAGCATGGACAGGGAGCCGAAGATGTTGAAGGCGATTATGATTACGATAAAGACCAGGATGCCGAAAATCGAGAGTTTCTCGTATCTCATCATCTTGTACAATGATTCGTTCTGCCGGAATCTGTCGCTTACCCTGAATTCCGGTCCGAGCCTTTCTGAAATTCCTGTGATCAGTCTCCTGAGCTCTTTCCTGCTGCAGTCTTCCGTGACCCTGATCTCCACTCCGGATACTTCATTACCGTATTCAAGCAGCTCCTTCATCACATCGATCGGGACGATGATGTATCTGTCGTCGATTTCGCTGTTTATGGCGAATATCCCGGAAGGCCAGACATTGACGGATTCTACTGATGCTGCAGGGTTGGATACGGAGAAATTCCTGGTCCTCGACGGGAAATACAGTTCTATGGGAGAGACAAATCTCGGATTGATGCCGAGTCTGTAGGCAAGACTGCTGCCTGCGACGGCAAGAGGTATGTCACCCCTGTGGAGGCTGAATTCCCCGCTGCGGATATGGTCCCGTACAGGCGATTCTTCCTCGAACACCCAGTCCACGCCTTTTGCCGTGACCATGCTCTGACGACCGTCGTAGCTTACGAAAATATTCTCTGTCAGGACGCAGCTCATGTTCTTGACTGTCTCCTGGTCATAAATCCAGTCGTATACCTCTCCTTCCGGTATGAAGACTTTCCCTTCGGCAGGTGTGATCAGGATGTCCGGGTCGAAATCGCTGAGCATGGACTTCACCAGCGAGTCGAAACCGTTGTAGACGGAAAGCACTATGATCAATGCCGCCGTTCCGACAGCCATGCCGACAGCGCTGATTGCGGAGATGATGTTTATCACATTGTGTGATTTCTTCGCAAACAGGTATCGTCCGGCGAAAAACAGCGGCAGATTCATTGTCCTATTTTTTCAGAAGCTCTTCGATATGGGCTACATAGTCGAGGGAACTGTCCACGAAGAATGTGATTTCAGGTATGATCCTCAACTGCTTGCCCATCCTGTTCCCGAGTTCGCCCCTCAGGGCCTTGGAATTCGCTTTCAATATCTCCATGACTTTCCCGGCTTTTTCAGAAGGGAAAATGCTGATGTAGATATAGGCTGATGACAGGTCGGGGCTTATCCTTACCCCGCTGACAGTCAGCATGGCACCGTCAAACTGTGCCATGCCGAGACCGCGGATTATTTCAGCAAAGCAGCGTTGGATCTCCCTGGCCACTTTCTGCTGTCTGTTGCTACCTTCCATTTAGCTTCTCAGTCTGATGATAAAATAGTTCTTCTTGCCTTTCTGTGCGAGGATATATTTCCCTCCTATAAGCTGGTCAGGCCCGATGACGGCATTGATGTCCTGGACCTTGTCCTTGTTTATGCTCACTCCTCCTGCCTGGATCATCTTCCGGCACTCTCCCTTGGACGGGAATACCTGTGTCTCGACAGCCAGCAGATCTATAATATTGGCCGGCAGCTTGTCAGGGCTTATTTCGAAGGTGGATACGCCTTCGAATACCTGAAGGAAAGTCTTTTCGTCCAGATGCTTCAAGGCCTCTGATGTCGCATTGCCGAACAGCATCCCCGAGGCTTCCACGGCTTTCCCGTATTCTTCCTGCCCGTGGACCATCACCGTGATCTCCTTTGCAAGCAGTTTCTGCAATGTCCTCAGATGCGGGGCCTTGACGTGTTCTTCTACCGCAGCGTCTATTTCATCCTTGCTCAGCATGGTGAAGATCCTTATGTATTTTGCGGCATCTTCGTCGGATACGTTGAGCCAGAACTGGTAGAACTGGTATGGAGAAGTCCTTTCCGGGTCGAGCCATATGTTCCCTTTTTCCGTCTTCCCGAATTTCCCTCCGTCCGCTTTCTTGATCAGAGGGCATGTGAGGGCGTATGCCTCCTTGCCGAGTTTTCTCCTGATGAGTTCAGTGCCGGTGGTGATGTTTCCCCACTGGTCGCTTCCGCCCATCTGCAGGGTGCAGCCTTTATGTTCGTACAGATAGAGGAAATCATAGCCCTGGAGCAGCTGGTAGGTGAATTCAGTGAAGGACATCCCTTCCCGGGACTCCGACGACAGCCTTTTTTTCACCGAGTCTTTGGCCATCATGTAATTCACGGTGATATGCTTGCCGATATCCCTTGAGAAGTCCAGAAACGAATATCCTTTCATCCAGTCGTAGTTGTTCACGAGTTCGGCACGGTTCGGGGCATCGGAGTCAAAATCAAGAAATCTTGACAGCTGGGCCTTGATGCAGGCAACGTTGTGTGCCAGAGTCTCTTCATCAAGCAGGTTCCTTTCCTGCGATTTCATCGACGGGTCTCCTATCATGCCGGTGGCGCCTCCTACGAGTGCGAAAGGCTTATGCCCGCAGTTCTGGAAGTGTTTAAGTATCATCACACTGACCAGATGTCCTATATGCAGTGAATCCGCAGTCGGGTCTATCCCGACATATGCGGCCGTAGGGCCTTCCAATAGTTTTTCTTCAGTTCCCGGCATGATGTCCTGTATCATGCCTCTCCATCTGAGTTCCTCTACAAAATTCTTCATCGTCTTACTTCAAGTTTCGTATTGACCTGCAAAAATAGTAAAAAAAAGAGGAGAGTGGCTAAATCAGCCGGCGGCCGGTTATTCATTCTCCATGATGAACCGGACAAAATCTGCCGGAGTTTCCAGCATTTCCTCATCTGCCGGGCTGATCTCGACTTCGAATTCCTCTTCGACAGCCATGAAAATCTCCATCATGTCCAGATTGTTGCAGATATCCCTCAGGCAGGTGTCGAGTTCCACGGTCTGCTCCAGACACTCTTCAATTACCTCGATTACATTCTTTTCGAGTTCTTTCCTGTACTTGTCTTCGTTGTCCATGTCCCTTCATTCTAAGTTATTTGAGAAATCCAAAGTTATTAAAAATAATCGATATTTTCCGGACGGGCTGCATATATTCATGCTTCCTTTTGTTTGAACCGCTGTTTCCATCTGTCCGTTATCTGCTCCATCGGAATTCCGAGCAGTTCCATTTGCCTGAAAAGTTCCGGCAGAGTCTCTTCCATGAATAAAATGCGGCGCATCCGGAGTATCCGCTCTTTCGCATCATCTGCTACAAAATATCCTAATCCGCGCCGGGTCAGGATGATACCTTCGGCTGAAAGCGTATCGTAGGTCCTGACCACAGTGTTGGCATTGACTCCGAGAGTGACGGCAAGTTCCCTGACACTCGGGACCTTGTCTCCGGAAACATACCTTCCGGAGAGTATATCATCGCACAGACGGTCTGCCATCTGCAGATATATTGCCTTGTCCTGCCTGAAATCAGTCATCGCTCATGTCGAATTCGAATTTTCTGAAAAGTGAATATCCCCAGACGAGATTCGCTACGGTCATGGCCGGCAGGATGATTCCTGTCATCAGCGTGGCGGCACCCTTTGTAACCACCCCGGCCAGATACAGTACCGGTGCAGCGCAGAGCAGGAGTACAAACACGGTTATGACCGTCCAGAAGAACGTCTGGCTGTATTTCTTCTTCCTGCGGATGAACGGCAGGAAACATACGATGGCGGATGACAGCATGCATACTTCCGCCAGATCCATCCACGGATTCCTGCCTTCCCGTGCGAACAGGAACGTCATCTTTCCGGCTGATTCCGGCTCGAATATCTGTCCTGCCGCCCAGTAGATCCCGGATCCTGCAATCATCGCCGTAACCAAAGTAAGGACACCGAGCATGGCTGCGTTCAGATAAATGGAAACATATTTCTCCATAGGGGAAACAGGTATCATCATCCATGAAATCGGGGCATCGGGCACCATCATGGCGGCATATATTCCGGTTATCTGGGCCGCAATCAGGATTTTCAGCAGGTCTTCCGTGACTTTCATCATTTCTTCCGGGTCTTTCCATCCGCCGAGCATCGGCAATATGCAGAGGAATATCACCATCCCGGCAAAAACTCCTGCAAGCCTTTTCCAGATGCCGGCCCATGTACATTCCGTCTGCAGCCTGCAGAGCCGGATCATTCTTCTGAAACTGAAATCTGTCATATTATTGCTCCCTTAATTACTGCTGCAAGCAGAAGATCATATGCAATGGCGGTTTCGTATCCGTCTCCCGTTTTTTCCCTGACGGTCCTGTATCCTCCGGCGCATGGCTCGGCGTAGAGAGCATCTTCGCCGTCGGCTTCCGTAGTGAACGAATATCTGGCGCACAGGCTGTCGGCCGACGAAATGAATGCCGTTCCGTCATTTTTCAGAATCGCTATGTCCGAGAAAATATTCTCCATTCCTGAAAGTTCATGGGCTGAGAAAATCAAGGTCTGCTCGTCTCCAAGATGCCGTAGAATAAGCTTTCTGAAAATCCCTCTGGAAGGGATATCCATGCCGTTCAACGGTTCGTCCATCATCAGGACTTTTGTCCTGAATGACAGTGCGATGCTTCCCATAAGCTTTCTTTTCTGCCCGAAGGACAATGCCGACATGTCCGGTATTTCCTTCTCCATCCCGAATTCCCTGAGGCAGTCTTCCAGTATGGCCTGGCTGAATCCGGGATAGAACACAGAATGCAGCCTGATGAATTTCTCCAGACTCATCTTAGTGAACCTGAATTCATCCGGCATGAGGAAAATGTCGCAGAGTGTATCCCTTCGTCTGTCTCCGACTCTGCAGCCGTCCATGAGTATGCTGCCGCATGAGGGGAAGATCATTCCGTAAAGAAGCTTGAGCAGTGTAGTCTTTCCTGCACCGTTCAGTCCGAGGAGGCCGTAAATCCTTCCTTCCGCGAATTCTGCGGACAGGTTACTGATGACCGGCGTACCGGCCTTGTAGCCATAACAGATGTTTCTTGTTTCCAGCATTAATAGAAGAGTATTACCGTACTATTTAAGTAGTACAGTGCAAAGGTAGTATAATTTTCTTCCCGCGCAAAGTTTTTTCCGGAAAACATACGTGAATCTTAGAATCTGGTTTTGATGGCTTCGAGTCTGGCGGCAGCTTCTTCCTCAGGGAGTACGTGCAGTCTGTCCAGGCATCCCAGCATCGCAGCTCCGCCGAAGCCGAATCTGTGCAGGTAAGGTATCCTTTCCGGAGTGACACCGCCGAGAGCAATAACTTTCCTGTCTATTATGCCTGCGGCTGCTGCTTCGGCAAGGCTGTCTTCAGTGAATGCAGCCCCGTAGCCCCGCTTGGATATACTGTCGAATACAGGGCTGAGGAAGACATAGTCGCATGTCTGTTTCCAGAGTCTCACTTCATCGAAGGTGTGGCATGATCTGCTGATGTGTCCGGTGTAATCTGGAGGGACTTCGCTGCATCTGCCATTCAGATGGATCCCGCGCAGTCCGAACTGTCCGGCCAGTCCGAAGAAGTCGTGTATGACTATGCGCGAAAGCACATCGGCAGACAAGGCTTCGAGCAGGGAGGCACAGTCTTCTTCCGATGCACCGGGTTTGCGCAGATGCACCATATCCACGCCGTGGGAAAGCAGCATGCTTATAAAAGAAGCTTCCCCGTCGTAGAAAGACGGGGAAGTGATTGCTATCCAAAGCATCCCGACATTATTTGAGTTTGCTGATGATCAGTTCCGCCACTTTCTTGCCCGACATCAGCATCCCGCCGAAGATCGGTCCCATACGCGGAGTCCCGCTGACTGCCGATGCCGCCATCCCGCAGACATAGAGGCCGGGATAGATTTCCTTTGTGCCGTTTACGACTTCCTGTTCTCCTGCCACGACGTCGAGAGAGCGTTCCCCGATGACATCGCCTGTGTCCGTGGCCAGACGGATGCCGTTTTTCCTTGCCACTGTCCTGCAGATCTCGCTGTCGTGTCCGGTCCCGTCTATCACGCATTTTGCCATGATGTTGAGAGGGTCGACATGGAGGCCTTCGCGGAGTACGGGGGTCCAGTTCACCACTACGCCGCTTACGACATTGTTCTTGAAGACCACATCTTCCACTGAGTAGCAGTTGAATATGGTGGCTCCCTCGTGTACGGCCCTGTAGAGCAGTGCAGACGTGCTTTCCACAGAGTCCATCACATATAGCCCGTCACCGTACGGCGTATAGTTGATCCCGAAATCCTTGACTATGTCCAGCGCTTCTTCCTGGACCACTATCTGGTTGAACATCATGGCTCCGCCCCACATGCCTCCGCCCGGTGATAGCTTGCGGTCGAACTGGGCCACCTTCAGCCCTGCCTTGGCCAGATAATATGCTGCAACGATACCCGAAGGGCCTCCGCCTACTATGGCGACATCCAAATCGAGATTCCTTTCCAGTTTTTCGAAGTAGGTACTGATTATACCTTTTGAAACGTTCTTCTCAATCATTTCCGTATATAATATTAAGTTCATTCATTCCGTTTTCAGACAATCCCGGACTGCCTTTACTGTCCTTTCCATCGCGGCGACAGGGTCATCCGCACGAAGGATGCTCCCGCTCAGGGCGATGCCGCAGACTCCGGTCTCCATGATCTGCGTGATGTCATCGTATGTAATGCCTCCGATAGCTACAACCGGCAGTCTTATCCCTTGCTCCTTCATCTGTCCTGTCAGACGCCTGTAGCCTTCAAGTCCGAGTGTAGGGGCAAGCTTCTTTTTTGTAGTGGTGAACCTGAACGGTCCGCAACCGATATAGTCGGCGCCCTGTGAGGCCAGCCTCAGAATATCTTCGGACGTATTGGCCGTGCCGCCTATGATGAAGCCGTCTCCGGCCATCTTCCTTGCCTTGCTGACCGGCATGTCTTCCTTCCCGAGATGCACCCCGTCCGCTCCGAGTTCCAATGCTGTCTCTACATGGTCATCAATGATGAACACGGCTCCTCTGCGCCGGCATTCTGGCAGAATCTCCGATGCAGCACGTCCTATCTCGCCTTCCGGAGCGTCCTTCATCCTCAGCTGTATCCACCTGCAGCCTCCTTCCAGAGCCATCATCGCGGAATCGACATACGAATACTTCTCCGTGAAGTGAGTGATGAACTGCAGCCGTGCCGCTTCCAGTGTCTTTGCGTCCAGTCTCATGGTCCAGTTTTCCGAAAAAACATCCAAAGGTATGCAAAATCTCCGGAAAAATGTATCCGGATGCCTGAAAATCCCGGGATATTCCTCAGATGTATCTGGCAGTAATGCTGTCTTTGCACGACTTCACTTCTTCAGGGATGCCGGCCGTGACGATGCGACCTCCTTCTTCACCTCCGCCGGGTCCCATATCTATGATATAATCGGCATTGCGTATCACATCCAGGTCATGTTCTATGACCACTACCGTGGCTCCATGCTCCACAAGTTTCTGGAATACCTGCAGAAGCGTCCGGACATCCGACGGGTGAAGTCCTATGGTAGGTTCATCGAATACGAACATGGAATCCGCCTGGCCTCGTCCCATCTCGCTGGCCAGCTTCAGCCTTTGGGCCTCACCTCCTGAAAGCCCCGGCGTGGCTTCCCCGAGTGTCAGATAGCCGAGTCCGAGCTCGTCGAGTACCTGCAGACGCTGACGGACAGCCTTCAGATCCCCGCATGCCTCCAGGGCATCGCTGATATCCATTGCCATAAGGTCCGGAAGGGAATGGAATTCCCCGGCAGCATTTTCCCTCCTTATCAGGCTGGCTGTCCTGGAATATCTGGAGCCGCGGCATTCCGGGCATGGAATGTCGACATCCGGCAGGAACTGCACATCGAGGCTTATCTCTCCAGTACCATCGCAGGTGGGGCAGCGCAGGCGTCCGGTGTTGTACGAGAAATCACCGTCCTTGAACCCAAGCTTCCTGGCCTCTTCAGTCCTGGCATAGACTTTCCGGAGTTCGTCATGTACATTTGCGTAAGTCGCGACAGTGGATCTGACATTTATCCCGATAGGGGAGGCGTCTATGAGTTTCACCTGCCTTATCCCGCCGGCATCCACCTTTTTTATATGGTCTGGCAGTTTTTTTCCGGTGATATGGGCCTGCAGCCCGGGAATCAGGCTCTCAAGTACAAGAGTGGTCTTGCCCGAGCCTGAAACACCTGTAACTACAGTCAGCCTGCCTTTCGGGATATCCACTTCCAGAGGTTTCACTGTATGGATGGCCTCTGTGGAAAGATGTATTTTCCCGAAAATGAACATGTCCCCGGACGAAGCTCTTTCGCGTACCCGGACTTCTGCGGCACCTGAGAGGAACGGACCGATTCCCGAGGCCTTATCATGTTTGATGTCTTCCAGACTTCCTTCGGCAATGACAAGCCCGCCTTTCGAGCCTGCTCCAGGTCCAAGTTCGACAATGTGGTCGGATTCGGAGAGTATCTGTGTGTCATGATCGACCAGGACCACGGAGTTCCCGTCCGCTATCAGGTCTTTCATTACTCCTGCCAGACCTGTTATGTTTGCCGGATGAAGTCCTATCGATGGTTCGTCGAGCACGTACAGTACACCGGTCGTGCGGTTCCTGACTGCACGGGCGAGCTGCATGCGCTGCCTTTCTCCTGTCGAAAGCGTGGATGCCGCCCTGTCAAGACTCAGGTATCCTACTCCAAGATCGATCAGCCGTCTTGAAGCATCCAGAAATGATTCGCAGATGTTACTTCCCATCAGCCGCATTTCCTCAGGCAATGTCTCGGGAATCCCCTGCACCCATTCCACAAGCCTGTAAAGCGTCATTTTGCAGGCTTCCGCCAATGATATTCCTCTGACCAGAGGTGATCTGGCGGCTTCCGAGAGCCTTGAGCCTCCGCAATGCGGGCAGGTTTCGGTCTTCAGGAATTTCTCCACACGCTTCATCCCTTTTTCGTCCTTGACTTTTGCAAGGGCATTTTCTACCGTATATACGGCATTGTAATAGGTAAAGTCGAGTTCCCCGGCCTGGTTCGTGTTTTTTGATTTGTAGAAGATGTGCTTCTTTTCGGCCGGGCCGTGGAATACTATATCCCTTTCCTTGTCGGTCAGCTGTCTGAAAGGGATATTTGTGCGTACCCCCATCTCCCTGCATACATCCGTCATGAGAGACCACATCAGCGTGTTCCATGGAGCGACGGCCCCTTCATCTATGCTCAGGCTCTCGTCCGGCACCAATGTGCTTTCGTCCACTGTCCTGACAGTCCCTGTCCCGTCGCATCCCGGGCACGCTCCCTGGCTGTTGAATGAAAGGTCTTCGGCCGATGGGGCGAAGAAATGGGCCCCGCATTCAGGACATACGAGTTCCTGTCCTGCCGCTACCAGCAGGGAAGGTTTCAGATAATGGCCGTTCGGACAACGGTGGCTTGCCAGACGTGAATATATGAGCCTCAGACTGTTCAGCAGTTCTGTTCCGGTGCCGAAAGTGCTGCGTATCCCGGGGATTCCCGGGCGCTGATGCATGGCAAGTGATGCCGGGACATACAGGACTTCATCCACATCGGCTCTTGCCGCCTGGGTCATCCTTCTTCTCGTATATGTGGAAAGCGATTCAAGATAGCGTCTTGAGCCTTCCGCGTACAGGACCCCGAGGGCGAGTGAGGATTTTCCGGAACCTGACACGCCGGCTATGCCTGTGATCCGGTTCAACGGTATCTCCACATCGATATTCCTGAGGTTGTGCACGCGTGCACCGCGCACTATGATTCTGTCTGGTGTTTCCATGACTGCTGCCGTTTTGATGCTTCTGTTGAAAATGTCGCCAAAAATACGAAAATATTACGACCGATTTGCAGAAGCAACTCCTTTTGTGCCGTGTCATGATTGACCACATGTTTTTTTTGCGGAATGGCAAGGAAACATTATCTTCGCAGATTGTATTGAAACCTGTTTAACCAAACTAAAACCTGAACCATGCCAATTTGTGTAAGGAAAGTGTCGTCTTCAAGAGAGATGCGCACCTTCATGGATTTTGCAAATAGACTGTACCGCAAACATCCCTGTTATGTCCCGACCCTGCTCGCAGATGACGCTGCGACATTGGACAAGAGGAAAAACCACGCTTTCGAGTTCTGTGAAGCCGAGTATTTCCTTGCCTGGAAGGACGGGAAAGTCGCGGGAAGGGTCGCTGCCATTGTCAACCATAAGGCGAACGAAGCCTGGAAAGTGAAGCAGGTGCGTTTCGGATGGATAGATTTCATAGATGATATCGAAGTGCTGGAAGCGTTGCTCCGGACAGTGTCCGACTGGGGTAAGGAACGGGGGATGACAGATATTGCCGGACCGCTCGGATTCACGGACTTCGATCCGGAAGGGATGCTCGTGGAAGGGTTCGACAAGATGGGGACGATGATCACCATATATAATCATGAATATTATCCTGCATTCTTTGAGAAACTCGGCTTCAGCAAGGAAGTGGATTGGGTGGAATATCTTATAAAGCTGCCTGAGTCCGTGCCGGAACGTTTCATGAAGATGTCCAGGCTTGTGCTGGAGAAGAACAGGCTCAGGACCAGAAAACTGACCATGTCGGATGTCCGCAAGGAACAGTATGGGCTGAAGATGTTCAGACTGATCAATGAATGCTATAAGGATCTGTATGGCTACTCCGCGCTGTCTGAAAAGCAGATGGAGCAGTATGTGTCGCAGTATCTGACTTTCATAGACTTGAGGATGGTCACTTTCATCGAAGACTCGGAAGGTGAGCTTGTAGCCTGCGGAATCACCCTGCCTTCTCTGTCCATGGCGCTGCGCAAGGCTCGCGGACGGCTGTTCCCGTTCGGATGGGCTCATCTGTTGAATGCACTTTATCTGAACCGTCCGGACACCCTTGATCTTCTGCTTGTGGCTGTCAAGCCTGAATACCGGGGCAAAGGCCTGAATTCGGTGATGTTCTGTGAACTGATACCTTCGCTGCTGAAATTGGGCTTCAAATACGCTGAAAGCAATCCGGAACTCGAGTCGAACCTCAAGGTCCAGTCATTGTGGGGCGACTTTGACAGCAAGGTGCACAAACGCCGCCGGGTATATTCAAAACCGATTGAATGACAGTCATCGTCACCCGTGGAGCCGACGTCACTGTCTCGGCAAAGGGGCTGAGAAGCGCGACACTGTCGGAATGAACCGGGGTTACCTGGTATTTTTGATGTTTTTGGAATACAGCCCGTCTATGATCCCGTCGGCAAGTCCGATGACAGGAACATATATGTACGTGGCTTCCGTGATGCCGGCTATGGTCAGGAATATCCTGCCTGCCGGCACTATCACGTCTGCCCGGTCAGGTTTCAATGCATATTCCTCCATGCGTTCTTCCACGCTCATGTCTTTCAGTTTGTCATAAAGTTCCTGAAGGGATTGTACGGTCATCCTGGAATAACGGCTGTCACGGCCCTTGACCAGTTTGATGAGCTTGTTTATATTGCCGCCTGAGCCGATGATGTTTATGCCGGGGTAGGAGAGAGCGAGGTCCCTCATGTCCTTGGACAGCCTGCCCCATTCGCTTTCGGGCACTGCTTCGTTCAGGATGCGGACGGTCCCGATATTGTACGAGCGCGAGCATACCAGTTCTCCGTCTGCCAGAAGGTTGATTTCCGTGCTGCCTCCTCCGACATCCACGTACATGAAGTTGCCTTTGCGGCCTTTCATGTATTCTATATGGTTGTTGTATATCATTCTGGCTTCTTCCTGGCCGTCGATGATATCTATCCTGATGCCGGTTTTCTTTTCGATGGCCCTTATGATTTCAGGTCCGTTATCGGCATCCCTCATGGCAGATGTCGCACATGCCCTGTAGTCGGAGACATCGTATATCTTCATGAGATTCCTGTAAGCCTTCATCAGTCTTATCATGTTCTTCTCCTTCTTTTCCGAGATCCTTCCTGAAGTGAACACGTCGAAGCCGAGCCTCAGAGGAACGCGCAGCAGGAGTACCTTGCTGAAATGTGGCGTCTCGGGGCTTTCAAGCTGCTTGATCAGAAGCCTTACCGCATTTGACCCTATGTCTATTGCAGCATATGTCACTGCATTCTCCCTGTAATTTGCGAATTCTTCTTCCATATATTTCTTGTTTTTGCTTCAATATCGTGATTATTTAATGCGGAACATTGTCAGACAGGTTGATGCGGGCACTGTTGACCTGCGGAGCAGGTTGTAATCCTGTGCCCGCATCAACCTGTCTGACACCATCTGTTACCTGTTCTCATTATAATAATCATACAACTCCTCCTGCGACCCCCTCTCAAGCGGATTCTCGCATCTCCACGGCAGATTCTCTCCCGAACCATCCACCAGACGCCCCTGCCGCTCATCCCTCAAGCCGTACTCCACAATCCTCTTCATCTCAAGCTTGAGCGTCGGATCATAGACCGGAGCCACAACCTCTATCCTGTTGTCCAGATTCCTCGGCATCCAGTCAGCCGAACCAATGAAGACCTTCTCCACTCCGCCTCCGGCGAATATGAATATCCTCGAATGCTCGAGATACCTGTCAATGATGGCGCATACCCTCATATGGCAGTCCTCCGGCAACTCCTTTGTGACCAGCGAACAGTTCCCCCTGACCAAAAGATCCACATCCACTCCGGCCCTGGCCGCTTCGTACAGTTTCGCGACCATCGTCTCATCCGTGATATGGTTGATCTTGACCTTGATATATGCAGGTTTTCCGGCCTTCCTGTTCTTGATTTCAGCATTGATAAGACTTAGGAATTTCTTTTTCATCCCGTTAGGCGAGACAAGCAGCTCTTTGAACTGCACCGGTATGTACGGCTTCTCGATGAACGAGAACAGCATGTCCACATCTGAAGTTATCCGCTGCGATGCAGTCATGATGATGCAGTCCGTGTAGCTTCTGGCGTTCCCCTCATGGAAATTCCCGGTGCTTACACACGCGATGTCAGGACCTTTCTTCATCCCTATGTGCACGACCTTCGAGTGGATTTTAAGGCCTTCGACTCCGAATATGACCTTTACTCCGGCATCCTGGAGTTTCTGGGCCCATACCATGTTCGATTCCTCATCGAATCTCGCGAGCAGTTCTATCACTGCAGTCACTTTCTTTCCGTTCCTGGCGGCACCGATAAGTGCCTTGATGACTTTCGAATCCTTTGCCAGCCTGTACAAAGTGATCTTGATGCTTTTGACATTGCTGTTCAAAGCGGCTTCATGCAGCAGGCCAATGAAAGTCGAGAAGCTGTGGTACGGTACATGAAGAAACCTGTCCTGCTCCTTTATTCTCTGAAGGATATTCCCCGACTCCTGGAAAACAGTCTGTATGATCTGAGGCATCGGCTTGTATTTCAGGTCTTTCCTGCCGCAGTCAGGAAATTTCATCAGATCCTTGTGGTTCTGGTATCTGCCGCCCTGCATCACAGTGTCGCTCAGTCCCAGGTCCAGTTTGCCAAGCACTCTTTTAAGCAGATCCTGAGGCATCATACTGTCGTACACTACTCTCAATGCTTCACCTTTTTTCCTTGTTTTCAGACCTTTGGATATCTTCTGGAGAATGCCGTTCCTCTGGTCGTCATCGATTTCCATTTCAGCGTCCCTGGTGAATTTGAACGCATACGACTCAAATGACGTATAGCCTGAGCCTGCGAATATCTTCGGCATGGAGCATCTTACCACATCATCAAGATACATTATATAGCTTTTCCCGTCCTTGTCAGGCAGCCTGACGAACCGTCCGCAGTTCTGTACCGGCAGTTCGAAGAAAGCGTATTCATATGCGTGGCCTCCCGTCGATGTCGTCTTCACCGCCCTGACGGCAAGATATATGCTCTGGTCTGACTCGTAGTCCAGATGCTTTACCGAGGCGAACCTGACGGGAACTATCAGACCGTCGATCTTTTCCGAATAATATGAATGTATGAACCCGAGCTGATCTTCCGTAACTTCCTTGTCCGATATGATGAATATGTTCTCATTCCTGAGATCATCATATACCTTATGGACACCTTCCTCGTATTCTTTCTGGTATACGGCATTCAGCTTCGAAATCTGCCTGACGACAGATTTGGCCTTTGCTGCTTCCTTTGCGCCCTGTTTTCCGTCCCATTCGGCTATTCTGGCCTGTGATGCGACCCGGACGCGGAAAAACTCATCGAGATTGTTCGAGTATATACCGAGAAACGACAGCCGTTCCAGCAGCGGGACATTCTCCCTGCAAGCCTCCTGGAGGACTCTGCGGTTGAAGTACAGCCAGCTGATGTCTCTTTCTACATACGGAATTTTCTTGTTCTTGGTAGCCATATAGTCAAGTATTCATAGTTAATCCTGTAAATTAAGGAAAATTCCGTTAACAAATTATTAAAAAAGGAAATTATTGCGAACAGGACATGCCGATATCGAAGGCGCGCAGGTTGGTCTCCACCATCTGGGGGCCTTTTCTTCCGAACACGTTCACGATACTTTCCTTCAGCTGTTCAGGTGTCAGTATGCCGAAATGTCCCGAAGCCGCTCCAAGGAGAATCATGTTGGCTGATTTCGGCATGGAATTCTCTCTGGCGAGCCTTTCGATATCGATGCCGGTCACTCTTGGAAGCGCCTCATAGGCGGATTTCACAGCTTCTTCAGGGTATTCCGGAATATTCCTGAAAGGAGCGGTCGAGGTGACGATATATCCGTCCTTGGCCAGGAACGGAAGATACCTCAGAGCCTCCATCGGTTCCATGGACAGTATCATGTCAGCGGAGCCGCTCGGCAGAAGATCCGAGTATATGGTCGAATCTGACAGTCTCAGTCCTGATTCCACTTCACCGCCTCTCTGGCTCATGCCATGCACTTCTGCCTGTTTCAACTGCAGGCCGGCCTTTACCGCTGCGTCTCCTATTACTGTAGCAATGGACAATATCCCTTGTCCGCCAACGCCTGATAGTATTATGTCGTATTTCATCGTATTCCTTTATTTTGGATTCTTACGGGTCTTTCTGGACAATGTCTGCATACATTCTCTTCTCGGGATGATGACCGAGACCCCTTCATGGTCAATCTCTTCCCTGATGACGGCTGTTATGCTTTCCATGTTCTTCTGGAGAGGCACCACCACCCTGACATGTTCCGGTTCCACCCCGAGGGCAATGCAGATGGCTTCGAATTTGTTTGTGCCGGCAGAGTCCTGGCCTCCGGTCATGGCTGTGGTCAGATTGTCCGAAATGACTACAGTGATGTTCGAGCGGTCGTTGACGGCATCCAGAAGGCCTGTCATCCCGCTATGAGTGAATGTCGAGTCTCCTATGACGGCAACGGCAGGGTGCAATCCGGCATCGGCTGCTCCTTTAGCCATCGTGATGGATGCACCCATGTCCACGCAGCTGTCTATTGCGCAGAACGGAGGAAGCGCCCCGAGCGTATAGCACCCTATGTCAGCGAACACTCTTGCGTCCGGATAGTCTGCCAGGACTTTGTTCAAAGCGATGTAGACATCTCTGTGGCCGCAGCCCTGACATAATGCAGGCGGTCTCGGGGCGATCCCCTGAGGTTTGGCGTAGAACTGCACCGGTTCATGTCCGAGAGCCCTTGCCACGATGTCCGGATTCAGTTCACCTGTACGGGGCAGATCTCCGGAGAGTTTGCCGAGAATGCTGTATCCTGCTCCGGTCAAAGCCTTCACCTGTTCTTCGATAAACGGCTGTCCGTCCTCGACGACAAGTATTGACTTGCATGAATCTGCCAGAGCCTTGACTTTCTGCCCCGGAAGGGGATATTGGGAAACCTTCAATACCGGGATCCCGTTTTCTGCAGCCTTGTTTTCCATCACGTAATTGTAGCCGGTCCCGCTGGCGATTATCCCGAGTCTTGCCTGTCTCCCGTCCGCATGGCTCACCAGAGTGAAAGGGGAGCTTTCCGACAATTCCTGCAGATGGGCCTGCATGGCAGTGAGCCTGTCGTTCTTCCTCCTTGCATTGGCCGGAAGAAGAACCCAGGACGAAGGATCATCGGCAGGCTGGAGATGCTGATCACGCACGGTCCCTGCCACTCTGACGGCGGCTCTGGAATGGGCAAGTCTGGTGGTAAGTCGCATCAGGACAGGAAGTTTCTCTTTTTCTGACAGGGCAAAAGCATAATCCATCATATCGTAAGCTTCCTGCTGTGTGGATGGCTCCAGCATCGGTATCATGGCGAATTTTCCGTAGAATCTCGAATCCTGCTCGTTCTGTGACGAGTGCATGGACGGGTCATCGGCCGCTACTACCACAAGCCCTCCGTTCACTCCGGTCATCGCTGAATTCACGAAAGCATCTGCCGCCACGTTCATTCCGACATGCTTCATGCATACCATGCTCCTGAATCCGGCGTATGACATTCCGAGCGCAGCCTCCATGGCAGTCTTCTCGTTGGAGCTCCATGTGCAGTGGATTCCCCGTCTGTCCCTGGCTTCCGCCGCCTGTATGAATTCCGTGATTTCAGTGCTTGGCGTGCCGGGATAGGCATAGACCCCTTTCAGTCCGGCATGCAGTGCTCCGAGAGCAATGGCTTCATCTCCGAGCAATAATCTGGTTTCATTCATTTCCTGTATCTGTTAAAGTTCGTCTATTGTGAAATCATCCGCATCCTTGAGAACCGGAAACGTATTCCTGAACCGTCTCAGAAGGTCCAGGTCAATATTGGCTGTCACGGCAATGTCTTCCTTGTCTCCGCAGGATACGATGACGTTGCCGTCAGGACCTGCAAGGGCGGAAGCTCCCGAATAGGTGTTGTACGGGTCATTGCCGGTCCTGTTGACTCCGCATACATAGCATTGGTTTTCTATGGCCCTGGCTCTCAACAATGTCTTCCATGCTTCAATCCTTGCCACAGGCCAGTTCGCTACGTATATGGCCATGTCGTAGTCCTCCCTGTTCCGTGACCATACAGGGAATCTCAGGTCATAGCATATCTGCAGAAGGATTCTCGCTCCTCTGAATTCCGTGATCACCCGGTTGTCTCCGGCAGTGAATTCACGGTGTTCGTCTCCGTATGAAAACAGATGCCTCTTGTCATAGAAATCCTCTTTCCCGTCAGGATGTACGAAGCAGAACCTGTTCCTGAATCTTCCGTCTTCATGCATGGCTATGCTTCCTGCTATGGCACATCCACGGGATGCGGCTTCATGTCTCATCCACATGAGTGATGCGGACGGGGATTCCTCTGCTATTCCGGCAGGGGAGGTGCAGAAGCCCGTGGAGAACATTTCCGGCAGTATGCAGATATCGGCGCCGTGGACTCTGTCCAGGAGCTTCGACGCTTTTTCCCGGTTGCCTGCGGGATCTGCCCAGACTATATCGGTCTGGAGCATGGCTATTTTCATCTTTCCCATTGTTCTAAAGTATGGTTTCCAGCCCTGTCTTCTGTGGCACGAGACCGCAGTTTTCATAGAATTTCATGGCTGAAGTGTTGCAGCTCCAGACATTCAGAGTCAGGTTGTAGCATCCGTTTTCCCGGGCGAAATCCTTGACGGATTCGAAGAGGATTCTTCCGATGTGTCTGCCTCTGGACTTCTCGTCGACGCACAGGTCATCTATGTACAATGTGCTGATGTCGGTGAGCATATTGTCGTTTTCATGCCTTATGAATACGCAGAATGCATATCCCAGGACTTCACCGTTTCCGTCGGCGGCCACGAATACAGGCCTGCTGTCATCTGCGATTATCTCCTCCAGCTGTGTCTTGGTGTATTTCCTTGCTCCGGATCTGAAGAGATCCGGCCGGCCCTTGTGATGGATCATGCAGACCTGCAGGAGCAGGTCCATTATCTTGGGGATATCTTTTCTGCAAGCTCGTCTTATGTCCATAATGGTTCAGGTTATTCCGGGTTATTGTTTCCGTTTATCCAAATAATCCTTAAATTTCGGAAAAATTCCTGTAAAGTCAAAATCGATGAAGAACAGTGTCGTATTCCTTATCGTATCCATCGTCATTGCCGCAGGACTGTGGACTCTGATGTTCTGCCCGGCTACTGCCCCTTATGTGAATTTCTGGGGGACGATGTGTGTCTCGGCAGTCGTGCTGGTCACGTTGACCTTGTTTGCCGAAGTGAAATGGTGGCAGGATCTGGGACTTTGCTGGAAGACATTCTGGACCGGACTCGGGCTTGCAGGCCTTCTCTGGGGCATTTTCTGGATCGGAGACAAGGTGTCGTCTCTGCTGTTGGATTTCGCAAGACCGCAGGTGGAGATGATCTATGGAATCAGGTCGGATATCAACCCTGTGCTTCTTTCTTTGCTTCTGGTGCTGCTCATCGGTCCGGCAGAGGAGATTTTCTGGAGAGGATATATACAGCGGGCACTGTCCGACAGGATAGGGAAGAACCTTGGTTTTGCTGTGGCTGTGCTTGCCTATGCCGGAGTGCATGTCCCTTCATGCAATTTCATGCTTGTCATGGCGGCATTGACTGCCGGGATCGTGTGGGGATTGTTCTACAGGTTTTTTCCGGATAAGCTTGGCGTGCTTGTCGTTTCGCATGCGTTGTGGGATGCAGCCGTTTTCGTATGGTTCCCGATATAGTGTGCGGGTTTTGCGATGTCAGGGCTTTTCATTATCTTTGTTTGAAATTCCCTGGATGGGGATTAAACATACATTTTCATGGAAGTTCAAATAGGAAACGATGCCAGGTATGCCGTGATAGGCTATGGGAGCTGGGCTACCGCGATTGTGGGGATGCTTACGCGGAACAGGACGGTAGTGGAGTGGTATGTCCGGAATGAAGAGGTCCTGGAAGGCCTTCAGAATGAGGGCCGGAATCCGAAATATCTTTACGAACTGGAATTCGACAGGGATTATATTCATCCGTCCGATGACATTGATCATGTGGTTTCCAATGCGGATGTGGTCATAATCTCGGTGCCTTCCGCATTCCTGAAGGATTTTCTCGCACCGCTGACCGTACCCCTCGGGGACAAGTTCATCATTTCCGCAATAAAGGGGATAATTCCGGGGTGCTGGCAGACGGTAGCGGAGTATCTCCATGATTCATATAGTCTGAGTTTCCGCCAGATGGGCATCATTGCCGGACCGACTCATGCCGAGGAGGTCTCCAGGGGAAAGCTTTCATTCCTTACCATAGCCAGTGCAGATGAGGCAAATGCCAGGAAGGTAGGGGAGAAGCTGGCCAGCAGATATATCCATGTGTGCTATACCAGCGATCTTTATGGTGTGGAATACGCCTCCATCCTCAAGAACATATATGCACTTTCGGCCGGTCTGGCGAAGGGACTGGGCTACGGTGACAATTTCATCGCGGTCCTTGTCTCCAACTGTGCCAACGAGATGACCCGTTTCATCCAGCAGAGTTATCCCGATTCGAGGAATACATTCCATTCCGCCTACCTTGGGGATCTGCTTGTCACCTGTTATTCGTCATACAGCCGCAACAGGCGTCTGGGGCTGCTTATCGGTCACGGGTGTACGGTGAAGAGCGCATTGAACGAGATGACCATGATTGCCGAAGGATACTATGCGGCGGAATGCATCCGTCACATAAACCTGAAACACAAGGTGAGCATGCCTATAGCCGATATGGTTTTCGAGGTCCTTTACAAAAACAAATCTCCCCGCAAGGCCATGTCAGAACTGAGTTCCATGTTGGATATGAACCGCTGAATCATGAAGAAGAGTCATACTTTCAAAGAATGGATGATTGCTGTCCGTCCATGGTCTTTCCCTGCTTCGGTCATGCCGCTGGTTACGATGATGTACCTTTTCTGGGTCTGGAAAGACATATCCTGGGGCTATGGCGTATGGGCGCTTGCCGACATGATCCTGTTCCACTGCGCAGCCAATACATGGAGCGACTGGTTTGATTTCAGGAAGAAGGTGGATGCGGAGGACACTTTCGGGGCAAAGACCATAACTTCGGGAATGTTCACGGCAGACGAGATAAGGAATCTGTCCGTCTCCTTGCTTGCGGTGGCCGTGGCTGGAGGGGTTGCTCTCATGTTCATGACAGGTCTGCCGCTGCTGTGGATCGGACTCGGAGGACTGGCTTGTGCCTTGTTTTATCCACCGCTCAAGTATGCCGCTGCAGGTGATATTGTCATATTCACTGCTTTCAGCATGTTGCCGTCGATCGGTACTTCATATGCAGTTCTTGGGTTCATCGACTGGAGCGTCCTCTGGGTGGCAGTCCCTGTGGGGCTCATAACCGTGGCCATCCTGCACATAAACAATCTGAGGGATATCATGACAGACGACCGTGCCGGGATACATACTCTTGCTATGCGGCTCGGCGGCCGGCAGTCAATCCTCCTGTATGCATTCGAGGTCATACTTCCGTTCTTCTGGGTGTTTTCATGTGCTCTCGGGAAGATATTCCCATGGTGGACTCTCGTCGTATTCCTTGCCGCATTCCCGGCCTTGCAGAATGTCAGGACAGCTATCCGCTACCGGAAAGAAGGTATGCCGGCCATAGTAAGTCTGGATGAGAAGACCGCCAAGCTGCAGATCCTTTTCAGCCTGTCCTTTTGTCTTGCCTTTCTTGTAGCCGGTCTTCTCCGCTGACTTCACGGCATTTTCCGGATTTTAGGATTTTCCGGGTTTTCGGCATTTTTTATGAAGATTTTTCTTCTATTCAAGGAAAATTGTTATATTTGCAGTCCTGTTTTAAAACAGACAGTTCTTTATAACCCGTGTTAAGGGATAAATTGCGGAAATAGCTCAGTTGGTAGAGCATCAGCTTCCCAAGCTGAGGGTCGCGAGTTCGAATCTCGTTTTCCGCTCATTCAAGCCGCTGCATCCGGAGGATGGGGCGGCTGTTTGTTTATAATGGATATGAGCTTGCTCATTAAGACATTATAAACAAACAGGAGCATGAGCGAAGCTCATTGGCGGCTTGAATGAAAGTGCCTCCCCGGCGAGGGGCATCGAGATGTCGGAGTGCAGCGACGAAATCTCGTTTTCCGCTCATCCCGCAGCAAACCATCCTATACCAGTACCAAAATCGCAGGAAAAGTGGCAGTGGTCGCAACAGACTATCGATGACCAGTACCAAAATCACCGAGAAAGTGGCAGTGGTCGCAACAGCCTATCGATGACCAGTACCAAAATCGCGGGAAAAGTGGCAGTAGTCGCAGCAGCAAGATTTTGGGCAGCCATATATAGCTCCCGCTCGACAAAGTCAAAAAAATTTGCCTTTGTTAATTGCTATATTTGGTCACTGCGTGCCCACATATAGCTCCCGCTCGACAAAGTCAAAAAAATTTGCCTTTGTTCTCGCTTAATCGCTATATTTACCACAGAGAAGCTGCAGTGCTGGCTATAAGGAACTAACAGTGAAAATAAGATGAATGAGAATTTCGACAGGGAACACCTCTGGCATCCATATACTTCCACTTCAAATCCATTGCCGGTCTATAAGGTAGAACGGGCGGAAGGGGCTGAGATAATACTTGAAGGAGGAAGGCTGCTGGTCGACGGGATGTCATCATGGTGGTGTGCCATCCACGGCTATAATCATCCGGTCCTGAATGCTGCGGCACAGGACCAGTTGCAGAAAATGTCGCACGTCATGTTCGGAGGACTGACCCATGATCCGGCGATAGAGCTCGGCAGGCTGCTTCTGAAGATAGCCCCGCCTTCGATGAGCAAGATTTTCTATGCGGACAGCGGTTCCGTGGCCGTGGAAGTCGCCATGAAGATGGCCGTGCAGTACCAGTATTCCACAGGACACCATGAAAAGACGAATTTCGTGACCATCCGCTGCGGCTATCATGGCGATACCTGGAATGCAATGTCCGTCTGCGATCCCGTCACAGGGATGCACGGCCTTTTCGGCTCTGCGCTTCCGGTGCGTTTCTTCGTGCCTTCCCCTTCCTCCAGATTTGACGGAGAATGGAATCCAGACGATATCAGACCTTTGCAGGATACCATCGAAGCACATCATGAAGAACTCGCCGCTTTAATCCTTGAGCCCGTAGTCCAAGGGGCAGGAGGCATGCGGTTCTATCATCCAGAGTACATCCGTCAGGCTGCCAAGTTGTGCCGTGAACACGGAATCCTCCTGATTTTCGATGAGATAGCCACAGGCTTCGGCAGGACAGGGAAGCTTTTCGCATGGGAACATGCCGGTGTGGAGCCGGACATCATGTGCATAGGCAAGGCATTGACCGGAGGCTATATGACCTTCTCCGCAGTCCTGGCTTCCGAACCTGTGGCAGACGGCATTTCGGACAATCCACCCCATGCTTTCATGCACGGGCCTACATTCATGGGCAATCCTCTTGCCTGCTCAGTCGCCAAGGCATCGACGGAACTCCTTCTTGGTCAGGACTGGCAAAGCCGCGTCCGCGCAATAGAGAATCAGCTCCGATGTGAGCTTGCCCCTGTATCGGCATTCAGGGCAGTCAACGACGTGCGCGTACTCGGGGCTATAGGGGTGATAGAAGTGAAAGAACCTGTGGATATGGCATTCATGCAGAGACGTTTTGTCGATGAAGGCGTGTGGGTGAGGCCTTTCGGACGTCTGGTCTATGTCATGCCTCCTTATGTAATCACACAGGCGCAGTTGTCCCGTCTGACATCGGCCCTTGTGAAAATCGTCAGCGAACTTTGAGAATATGGAGAACGTATATTTTGTAAGCGGTATCGATACCGGGATAGGGAAAAGCTGCGCTACCGGCTATCTGGCCAGACTGTGGAACGGAAGGGGAGTGAGGACCATCACACAGAAACTCATCCAGACGGGCAATACCGGAATGTCGGAAGATATAGAACTGCACCGGAGGATCATGGGATGCGGATTGCTGCCGGAAGACCATGAAGGTCTGACAATGCCGGAGATCTTCACCTATCCGTGTTCGCCTCATCTGGCCGCCGAGATAGATGGCAGGCAGATAGATTTCGGAAAGATAGACAGGGCTGTCGAAGAACTTTCGCGCAGGTACGATGCTGTCCTGCTGGAAGGCGCTGGAGGACTCATGGTGCCTCTGACGAGGCAATATCTGACCATTGACTATGTTGCCGACCGCGGATATCCTACAGTTTTCGTCACTTCCGGCCGTTTGGGCAGCATAAACCATCTGCTGCTCAGTCTGGAAGCACTCGGTCGGAGAGGTCTCCGGCTGCACACTCTCATATACAATATGTACCCGGCCGATGAAGACAGGATCATACAGAGAGACACCATGGATTATGTCAGGAAATATTTGTCTGAAAACTTCCCTGATACAGAATTCGTCCCTCTTCCGGTCATTGTCCAGGATCAGGGCTATCCTGATTCCGGCAGGTGCCCACAGGAAAATCCTGCAGATATAAAGTCATGATTGTCTGATGATAGGAATAGTTGATAAAAAGGATTGCTGCGGGTGTTCCGCTTGTGTCCAGATTTGTCCCGTCAAGTGTATTCATTTACAGGAAGACTCGGAAGGCTTTCTGTATCCGGTAGTTGACAAGGCCGGATGCATCGAATGCGGCCGATGTGAAAAAGCATGTCCGTTTCTGAATGCGGAGAATGGACGGAAGCCTCTGAAAGTCTTTGCCGCGCAGAGCATGGAAGAGGAGTTGAGGGCATGCAGTTCTTCAGGAGGGATATTCACATTGCTCGCAATGCGGACGATAGAGGAGGGTGGAGTCGTTTTCGGAGTCAGGTTTGATGAAGAATGGCAGCCGGTGTTCGATTACGCGGACACGGCGGAAGGTATAGCGGCATTCAGGGGCTCGAAGTACGTGCAGGCAATAGTCGGGAATGCTTATGTTGAAGCAAAAGCCTTTCTGGAACAAGGCCGGAAAGTGATGTTCTGCGGAACACCATGCCAGATAGCCGGCCTGAAACGCTTCATGAGATCGGAACCGGAGAATCTTCTTGCAGTGGATGTCGTATGCCACGGCGTCCCGAGTCCATTGGTATGGAGACAATATCTCCGGGAAACGGTTAAGTCCGAAGCATCTCCTGTAATAACCGGTATCTGCTTCAGGGACAAGAAGACAGGCTGGAAGAAATACAGCCTTGTAGTCCGCGGGAAGTCAGTGCATGACGGGCAGGATTCAATCCTGGTGTCCGAAATGCATATGGAGAACAGGTTCATGCAGGCCTTCCTGTCCGACATGATTTTGCGTCAGAGCTGTTATGCCTGCAAAGTCAAGGGAGGACGCTCCCTCAGTGACATTACGATAGCCGATTTCTGGGGTGTGTCCGGATTCCATCCGGAAATGGATGATGACCTCGGGACCAATCTTGTCTTTGCATATACGGAAAAAGGCCTGGAGCACCTGAATGCCGTTCTGCCGGAAACGAGATATACCGGATCGGAATATGAAAACGGTATATATGCCAATCCATGCGTGGAAAACAGTCCGGCAATCCCGAAATACAGGCATCTGTTCTGGAAAGATTTCCTCAAAACCGGCATGTCGGCCATGGACATTATGCATAAACGGATGCAGGCAAGGGGTGTCCGAAGGTTATTCTGGTCACTCCGTGACCTTTTCAGGTGGTCGGACTCACGTTATTTCAACTGCAGAAGCCAGCCAGGAACATAGCCGAGTCTGTGCTCGAGCTGGGCTTCATACAGGGATTCAGGAGAGACAGGAATGCCGTGGCTGTAGTCTGTAATGACCTGATTCTGGTCGAACGCAGTCTCCGCCCCATGGAAGCCGGCAATTATCGGCGGGAGGAATTTCCACCAGTCGGAACTGTCATCCCACCATACCCATGTGCCGGAATACGGTGTCGTGCTGTTGAAATTCCAGATGGTCAGGTCAGCCAGGTGGTTAGGAAGCTGTGCCTTGTCGCCTCCGGCCCTGAGCATGTTCCAGCCTCCTGTGCAGCAGTCTATCAGCGTGGCCCTCGGCTGGGTGGCGTGAGATTCGAAGTTGCTGTCGTTGCCCCAGACATTGCGCCAGAGTACGGCGCCCATGCTTTGCTTGGACACCCCGACTGCGTGGTACTGGCCGGTCCATTCCATGGTGCTGCCCTGGATATGCTTGCCTGACTCGTCAAGATCAAGACCTTCCGCATAGTCAAGTACGGCTCCGAGAAATACTCTTGAAGAGCCTTGCGATCTGATGGCGGCGTGGCCTCTGTTGCCCTCTATAAGGACGTCATAGACAGATACGTTTGCGCTTCCTATTATCGAGCAGCATTCGCTTACGCTGTTGAACCGGACTCTTCTCATCCAGGAGTTCGTAAGCCTGTTCACGCTTATGAGCTTGTATGCCCCGTCGTCATGCCACGATGCATGGTGGATGAAATCATCCTTGGAGTGTCCGGCGAAAGTCAGGTCTTCGATTCCCACGTTCTCGTAATGCTCGAAACCCAGTATCGACCATCCCCAGCCGGCATCTACGGCATGCATGAGCGGCTCGTGGAAGGTCACTGTATTGCCGTCGACGGCTTTGATCTGATGATAGTCATTGACGGAGACTCCCGTACTTGATGTTATCACCCATGACGGATCTGCGGAATAAGGCGCCATCTCGGCGGCTACCACGTCCGGAGAATTGTTCTGCATGTAAAGACATATCCATTGGCCCTCTTTCAGACTGCCGGCATTGTCCACCTTTACGGAGAATGTCCCCTTTTCTGCATTTTCCGTTACATTGGCGAGAGGACTGTTGTACAGCACTCCCGTGTTGTGCTTGATCTGGATCATGTCAGGGGAGGAATACAGCTGCTCACTGTCCGGCTGGTTCGGTGCATTCATGGAGATGGTGGTCTTGTCCCTTCCGGCTCCTTTCAGTATCAGGTCTCCGCTCCTGATGATGATAGAGTGGCTCTTGCCTTCAGGCGTGTCGTCATCGGCTGTGTGAAGAATGAAGTTGCCCTCCGGGAAATAGAGTATGGCTCTGGCCGATTTAGTGTCGGTGAATGTGATCTGTGTCCCGAATTGCCCTCCGTTCTTCGGCGCTCCGAATACATCGGTAAGCATGTCTATGAATGCCTGGCGGTCGCTGATGTCATCCGAGCCGTCCGCTCCGTAGTTTTCTATGTTGTAGACCTTGTAGCCGTTGCTTGCAGTGCAGGAGCCGTCAGCATTCTCTGTCACCGTGACTTCTTCCGGAGCTGTCTCACCGTGCATGTAGCCTGCGTACGAGAAGTCCAGAAGGATGTTGTCTTCGTTCTGATCCGTAAAATCCTGGAAAAGGTCGCTTTCGGGACTTTCCACGGCATCACCGGCATCTATGTCCACATTCAGGATCTCTCCTGCACGGAGGCTTTTGTATTTGCTGATTTCCTGGATGATATGACGGGAATCGGAGAATTTGACTATGATATCGATATCCGTATATGCCCGCGGCAATACGCACAGGTAATAAGGACCGTCTGCAAGTGTGCCTCCGTCCTTGTCGTATAGTCTTACACCTCTCTTCTGATCCCCTGATGCTTTTGCTGAAGGAGCAGAGTCAAAGGCATTTACAGAGTATTCTCCTGTCATCCCCTGAGCTGCCGAGAGCTGGATGCTCTTTATCTTCATATCAGATGGCATGTTAGCTACATTTACCCGGACAAGAGCCGTGATGTTCTTGAATGTCAATGTACTGCCGTCGCATTCCGCTACTGCCGGACTGGTCATTGTACTGAAAGTCCCGTCCGTACCGGAATTCTGCTCGGACGGCAGGAAAGAACTTATCGTACCGGAGACGCAGCCGGCTTCTTCCGAATACGGATACAGTCCATAGTAAGTCGCATCCGGTTTTGCCTCTCCGGAGAATGTGGCTGTGGAAGATCCCGCTCCGTCTTTCAGAGTGAAGCGGTTGTTGCCGCTGCCGTCGAAGATACTGATCATGTCTCCCTTGGACCACAGCATTTCCTCTCCATCTATGGCCGTCTTTGACTTGTAATCCTGGATGATGGCATTGAATGTCAATGCGGACTTGTCCTGGCCGGTCTCGAGATTTTCATCCTTGCATGATGTTGCGGCCAGCAGCAGGCATGCTGCAAAAGTGTATGTAAGCAGATTTTTCATGATCGTATCCATTCTTGCGGATTCCGGAGACTGTCCGTCCCGGTTTCCGTCCCGATTGTAAAATAATAGAAGAGTGACCCGGAGATGTATGGGTCACCCTTCTTGAAGGCTGTGGCAGAGGACTATCTGCAGATGTCCGAGCCGTAGGCCGAATATGTGGCGTTAGGTATGAATGTACCTGTGCTGAGTTCGAATGTTCCGCCGGTGAACGGGTTGTCGGTGATGACGTTGATATTATCGACGCCTGCTATGGTTTTCCCGCTGTAAACTGACTGCCAGATGTGTGCGTCGTCAGTATTGTAGACGATGTTGCTCGTCACAGATGCGGAAGCAGGAGGTACTGGCGTCTCTGCAGACATATCTTCAATCCTGAGGAAACCGCTGTTGTTAGCCATCGTCTGGTCGTTGAAGATAAGGTTGTTCTTCATCTCGACTGTGTTGAGAGACTTCACGTTGATCAGGAATGTAGAATTTGTATGAAGATTCACGATTGTATTGTTGTTGAATGTGAATTTCTCTACTGATCCTGATTTACCGTTGAATATCATGAACTTGTCACCAGATCCCTCTGCCTTGTAGAATATCGTGTTCTGAATATTCAGTTTGCCGTATGCCGACGTTTGACTGCCGATATTGATTACGTAATTCTGTGTCGCTGAGGTCAGTTCATATTGGCAGTCAAGCATATTGAAGTAGGCATATCCTCTGACAGCATTGATGTATGACAAAGGCCTGTTGCCGGATGGATTGCATTTTATTTTGCAATTCAGGAAAATTACATATTCAAAATATCCATTCCAATTCTGCGCAAGAGGATAGTTGGCCAATGTTGAAGCATCGAAGTCAATGTTGTAAACAACCAGTTGTCCAGAGTAATCGTTGTTACTTCCTTTGTTCAGTTTTATCTGCTGATTGATCGTAAGTTTACTCCTTGTACCGTTTTCCGTACCGATGATAACCATATCGATAACGTTTGTTGTAGCATCATATGTGGCATTGGCATCCGGATCTACGAAGTAAATTCGAGGAGATGAAGCTGCCTCCGGATCTGTCGGTACTGTATATGTTGTGTTTATGCTTGGATTCTCCTTAGTTATATGAGCAGGCTCTCCGTATGTGGTCTTGTTGTAGACTTTGTCTCCTATCTTGATATCTTCTCCTGCCATATACGCATCATAGTAGTTGCTGATCTGAGGAGTTGCGCTGGCGCTTGTGATCTTTGTCTCTGCACCTGCGGTAGCGAGGACGTAAAGTACATAAGTAGTACCGGCAGTGATCTTGTTGCCTTCCGCATCTTCAGAAAGCGTAAGTGAAGTCGTGCTCCCGACCGTGGCTCTGTCATCGAAATCAGCTGCAGCAGCAGGGGCATCGGCCGATTCAGGGAGAAGCATGTACTTCCATTCTGTAACGTCCTTGTTCGGTTCAAGAGTGAAGGAAATGCTGTTTGATGTCACTTCGCCTACAGTGATCTTGACTTCCGGCATCGCAGCTGTCGTCATTTCCACAGCTATCTTCGAGAATATGGAGCGGTCTCCGACTGCCGCAACAGCGTGGAGGACGATGTCCCTGTCGGAGTCTGCACTGACCTTTGTAAGTACAGGGGCGATGACAGTGAGGGTGCCGGTGACTTCAGCGGTCGGATCAGAGGCATCGTATTCGAGCGAAGCCTTCCATCCGTTCGGTGTCTGGATATATACATCGCCTACACCTCTCATCTTTACGTCGAATTTGCGGGTGGCTCCTTCCGAGAACAGTTCAGGGTCGTCCTGATGTATTATCTGGCATGAGAAGTCCTTGGTGACAGTGAAGGAGTAGCTCTGTCCGTCTGCAAGGGTAATCTCGATGGTCCCGGTCTCTTCATCGAATTCTATGGCCTGGAAGAAGCTGTCTCCTGCATCTGCTGCAGGCACAGGAGTCGTCCCGTCGGTGTAGTAGACTGGTGACCAGGTCTCGCCTCCGTCCGTGCTGATTTCCCAGTTACCGGCATCATTGACGCGGAATCTCGGTGCGGCAGTCACTTCCATGTCCTTGCCGTTGACTTCTATCCTTGAATAAGTCTTTCCTTTGTCGTAGCTGACTATCCAGTAGCCTTCCTCGTCAACGGAGATCAGTGGGTTGTTCCCGATCTGGCCTTCCTTGATGGTGAGCGTGGAACCGTCGTTCATCGTGATGGTGTATTCCCCGGCCGTAGCACTTTCTTCGATGGAAGTTATGAACAGCTGGCCGTCGAGAAGTGTCTGTACGGCTTCTATACTGGAGTTGAGACTCTTTATCGAATTCTCAAGAGCGGTGACCCTGCTGTCGAGATTGTCGACTCTTTCTTCGAGTTCCCCGAGATCCGTGCAGGCAAACAAGCTTGCTCCGCAGATGAATGCTGCAGTGCATCTTATCAGATTCTTAAAATTCAGGTTCATTGTATTGTCGTTTTTGATTGTTATTGTCTTTGTGTCATTCCGATGGTTATTGTATTGCAGCTACAGCCTTGAGATCTCTCAGCCAGGCAGGGACAGCTCCAAGTCGGTCTTCGAGCTGAGCCTCATAGAGTGATTCAGGCTGCACAGGCGTACCGTTGCTTTCGAGACGCTTGATCTGGGTCGATGCGGTCTCGAAGTCCACCTGCTCTCCGTGGAAGCCTATGACTACAGGAGGCAGGATCTTCCACCAGTCGGAACTGTCATCCCACCATATCCATTTCGGGAGTTCCGTGAATGGAGTAGTGTTGTTGAAGTTCCAGATTATAAGATCGTCCAGATGGTTCGGCATCTGTACGTCGTCTCCGCCCTGTCTCCATCTTCTGAAACTTCCTTCGCAGCAGTCGAGCAAGGTGGCGCGAGGCTGCGTCGCGTGTGATTCGAAACATCCGTCGCTGCCCCAGGTATTTCTCCAGAGCACTGCTCCCATGCTTTCCTTGGACACTCCTACGGCATGGTACTGACCGGTGATTTCATCAGGGTCGCTTCCTGTCACATCATGCCCGAGTACATCCATGCTCTTGCCGTGCGCCTTGTCCAGGACAGCCCCGATGAATACTCTGGACGATGCCTGTGACCTGATGGCTGAATGGCCCCTCTGTCCTGAAATCGTGCAGTCATAGACAGAGACATTGGCCGACTCGATGATGGAGGAGGCTTCGCTCACACTTACGAAGTCTACCCGCCTCATCCATGAATTCACGACTCTGGTCATGCTTATCGGCTTGAAAGCGCCGTCATCTTCCCAGGAGAAGTGATGGTCGAAATCTTCCTTGGCGTTTCCCTTGAAGGTAATGTCTTCCACTCCTACATTTTCATAGTGCTGGTATCCTACTATCTTCCAGCCCCAGTCGGCATCGATTTCGTGCATTATCGGTTCATGGAAGGTCACGGTGTTGCCCGAGACGGACTTGATCCGGTGAATGTCCTTTACGACTACTCCGCCCACGCCGCGGTCGGCATTGCTGATCTGGCTGATCGCCCAGCTGCTTTTGGCTGTATACGGGTAAAGCTCCTCATCGACTGCTTCCTTCGAGTCGTTCTGCATGAAGAGGCATACCCAGTCTCCTGCAGTCAGATTTCCTCCTCCCGTCTCTACCGAGAATGAACCTTTATGGGCATCGGATGTTACCGTTGCGAGAACAGTCGTGTACTGGATTCCTGTGTTGTGTTTGAGCTGTATCATGTCCGGGGATGAATACATTACCGAGGGACCTTGGCTTGGCTGGTTCGGGTCAGCCATTGTGAGCGTAGTCTTGTCCCGGCCGGCTCCCTTCAGGATGATGTTGCTGCCTCTGATGATTACCGACTGGCTTATCCCATTTACGTCATCGGCGGCAGTATGCAGGATGAAATTCCCTTCCGGGAAATAGAATACAATGTTCCTCGGCTGGTTGCTGTGAGGGAAAGTCATCTGGTCTTTGTTTATCGTCGGCTCTCCGAGAGCATCGGTGAGCATTGCTATGAATGCCTCCCTGTCTGTCTGGTCATCTGTGCCGTCCGCACCGTAGCTTTCGATGTTGTAGACCTTGTAGCCGTTGCTTGCAGTGCATGTGCCGTCCGGATTTTCAGTGACGGTCACTTCAGCAGGAGCTTCTTCTCCGTGCATGTATCCGGCGTACGAGAAGTCCAGCAGGACATTGTTCTCGTCTCCGGTCATGTATTCATTCCACGCATCGCAGGCGTCAGGGTCTACATTGCCAAGGCGAAAGGGGTATTTGTACTTCCGGATATACTGCTCCTCCGATAGCAGCCAGATTTCAATAGTATATTCCCCGGCTTCTCCGGTAGCCGGACTGTTGATGATGAATTTCCCTTCTTCCGTAATGCGTACTCTCCATCCGTCAGGGCAGACCTTGACAGTGGCATCTATGACGTCGTCAGAGAATGTGACATCGAATTCCAGTTCGCTGTCGAATTTGATGTCCATCCCTTCGGTGTAGTTCTCGACATTCATGGTAAGAGACTCGTACACAGGGATCTTTATGGTCTCACCTGTGGCGAGGACCAGACTTACACTGCTGTCAGCCTCGTTGTATGTGACCGATGTGAACAGTGAATTGGTGAATCCGGCATTTGCAGGCATCCTGTTCCCGTTCTTGTCAGTCACTTCAAACCAGGATGCCCCTCCGTCAGTGCTCAGTTCCCAGACGTTGTCTTCGTTTGCCCTGAGCATCGGGATGGCTTTCGTGTCAGTGGATTCATCAGAGTCGGATATCGGCAGGAATTCGGTGCCGTCGGTGGAATATACCCAGCCTCCGTCCTCATCGATGCCGATTACAGGCGTTATGCCAGTCCCTTCAGCAGTGATGTAGATATCGATGGTAGAACCATCGCTAAGGTCCAGACGGTACACGGTGCCGTCTTTATGCGCGTTGACCGCCATGATGATCTGTCCTTCGGTGATCAGCTTGTATGCGCTTATTGCATTCCCGTTGATCTGTGAAGCAGTCTTCTCAAGCGCCGCGACCCTGTTTTCCAGCCCGCTGAGCTCAGACTCTATGTTCTCAGTGTCCACGCATGATGTCCAGCTGAGAGCTGCTGCAAGGCAGGCTATTGTCAGATAAGATTTTCTCTTCATAGATATAGAGTGTTATTTTATTATTGGTCATTTTTTCCGGTCGGAGTTCCCAGCTTTTCCATGAATCCTTCACGATGCCATACATCGTCAGCTTCTTCGAGTTTTTCCTCCAGCTTCCCGCAGAGGGCTGCGAAAAGTTCCGGATTATCCTTGTATGGAATGTTCTCCAGCTGGTAAGGATCATTCCAGTCATCGAATATGAGCACTCTGGAGATTGTAGTGTCTCTTCCGATGGCTATTTCCATGCTGTAACGGTCTGTCTTCACTCCTCTTGCCACAGGGAAGAAGCCGTGGATTATCCCGTTCCCGTCCTTCTCTCCGTCGACATTCCTGATATAGAGAGCCGCATCCGGTATGTCGCATTCCTTTCCGTCTTCAAGAAGTACGGAAGCAAGGTTGCGGCCTTGTGCCGATTCCGGTATCTCGTCTTCAAGACCCGCGAGCGCGAGCATAGTAGGCATGATATCGGTGGTGCTGAGCATGGTGGAATCGACTCTGTGCCTGATCTTTTCAGGGTATCTAATCATGAACGGGACATTGAATGATTCGGTGTAGATGGAGTTCTTCGGATCCAGCGTACCCTGGCTGCACATGGTTTCCCCGTGGTCGGATGTGAATACCACTATGGTGTTCCTGTCGAGCCCGAGACGTTCCAGTTCATCCAGCAGTCTGCCGAATTCACGGTCGACTCCGGTGACGTTTGCAAAATAGTATCTTGCTGCCGGAGCCTTCGACAGGGTAGTGTCGGCATTCGGTCTGACATAGAGTTCGGAGTAGCCCATATCCCCGTATATCGCATAGTCTTCAGGCATGCAGTCCTCCGCTTTTTCATACGGGCTGTGCGGTGGGTTGTATGCGAGAGCGAGGAAGAACGGTGCGCCTTCCTTTCTTTCACCGTTCCCGTTTCTGAGGAATTCTATAGCCTTGTCCGTCTCATGCTTTACTGAATATTCATGCGGATCGTGGCGCACTCCTTCGGTGTCCCAGTAATGAGGGTCCTTGTGTACATCATATGTGCCGTAGGAATACCAGTAGCTGAAGCCGTGCCTCCTCTCTGGAGGTGTGTATGCATCCCATTCCGGATTCCGGTCGCTCACATAATGTCCCGGATTGGCAGGGTCGTTTTTCATCGGGGTCTCTGCATGCAGTTTCCCGATATAACCGCAGCTGTATCCGTTTGCGGCAAATACGTCGGAGATGCATATGGCATCAGGATTGAGGGTGCTTTCCGGCCTCAATGCCATGCAGTTAAGTGTGACCCCGCTCCTTTCCGGGTACATTCCTGTCAGGAACATACCTCTGTACGGGCTGCTCAGCGGGCATGTGCTCACTGCCCTGGACAGGACAACTGCCTCGTCCGCAAATCTGTCCAGATTCGGTGACCGGACCGGATCTGCCTTCCATCGTACATGTTCCGCATATTCTTCATCGTTCCAGAACGCGAGCGACTGGTTGCGGAACTGGTCGGGAAAGACATAGATTATGTTCGGCCTTTCCTGTACTTCACCCGTACAGGCTGCCAGTGCAAGTCCTGAAACCGGAACTATCCATTTCTTCTTGTCCATAAGCTTTCTTATTTATTTACCCTTGTCAGGATTATCTCTTCTGTCCTGGCTTCTCTTGTTCTGAAGACAAGCCGGGTTTTCCCATCCTCACAGAATGCTTCCACTCGGGAGGCTCCCATGTCTGCTACAGTCCATTCTCCGGTCAATGTCAATGTCACGGTTACCGGGCGGCAGTCGTCGTTTACCCATTCTCTGCCGTAGACGCTGCGCTCGATGCGTTTGCCGTCCTTGTCGAACCTTTCGTCGCTTTCGCCTTCATACAATGCAAGGTCAGGATTGCAGACGCTCAGGGTAAGTGTATCGTCATCAACGCTGTACATGATGATGGACGGGCTTGCTTCCGCCAATATCGGATCGATCCTGTCTTTAAGACCTTCGAAGATCGCGAATGCAGTGATGCCGCCGATCTTGTCCCTGACGATATGCGCAGACGAATCGCATCGTACCACTTCGTACGGAAGTTCGTCCCTGTATGCGGAAATCTCTTCGGGAGTGGCGTGGATGACAGTCATGTATTCGTATCTGCCGTTGCGGACCATCTTTCCGTGGTCAAGATAGGCCTTTTCGAACCATCCTTCCGTCGGCGCCATTGTCTCTTCATGGAATGAGTGCTGCAGGTCTATGGTGAGGACTGTTTTAGTGCCTTTTATAAAGTATGCATTGCCGAAACGGTCAGTAAGCATGGATCTGCTGTCAGTTTTTTCCGGAGTGCATATCCATTGGAAATTTTCTCCTTTGAGGCTGTCCGGAACGGTGTTCTGGAACAGGGTTGTGTGCAGTTCGGAGCCGGGGAGACTGCTTTCGAGGTCGGAACCGAGGGCGATTATCCTGTTGCCGAATGCAAAAAACGACTTCCGGCCGCGCAATGAGCCGTTGTATTTGTCATGCTCATGGAGAATCATGGCGAATGTCCCGCTCGTTCCCTTGTGGCTCACGCCTCCGGCAAACCATTCATCGGATAGCAGCATTTCTTCATAACCGGAGAATTCATCCACGTTCAGCACGTTTGCGAGCATGTCCTCCATCGGGATTTCGGCTGCGGTTGTTCCCGGAATATGGCACCAGTCCCAGCCGTCCACTGCATACCCGGACCCGAAAGCCGAAACATTGTCAGCGGGATCTGCAAGGATCTGCATGCTTCCGTGGGTGAGATATCTGCCGTAGAGATTTGCCCCGTTGTAGATTTCCGCAGACCAGAGGTAGCGGCTGTGTCCTGCGAAGGTCACGAGCCATTCATCCTGCCTGTGAGACATCGAACAGTTGTATCCATAGACCCTTGTCCCTTGCGGGGCGTGCTCCGCCTTTATTCCTGCGGCTTCGAATTTCCTGCTCCATGAGTCCGGGCTGTCCGATAACCTCAGATATGCTGCGGCAAGTTCCTTGTCGATTTCCTGAGAGCCGTCGGGAGAACCGGCGTCTGCAAGCAGGGCATATTGCCGTGGTATAAGTGCGCCTTTGCCGTCGGGATGCCTGCCTGACATGGCGAGAGGGAAGGAGAGCTTGTTGCTGTAGAATCTCATTTCAAGCAATGCTCTCGTCAGTATGCGGTGGCTTTCCTCCGATATCGCGAATCCTGTCCCGTGAAGCATCCATACGGCGTTGACAGCCCCGTCGAAGCCGCCGATGGCATATGCCGGGTAGGCTTTCCTGTGGTGCATTACTGTCCCGTCGGTCTTGAAGCACGGTTTCAGGCCGTCAGCGTACCGGAATCCGTTGTCGACCCATCTTGACAGGGCTTTCATGTATGCGGCCTTGTATGGTGAATCCTCTATCATCAGGAGCGAGGCGACCCTGCCCATGAGGGATGTGTTGAAGGCATCGATGTCCATCCCTGGTGCCGTCGGAGCGGTTTTGACCTCACCGACTCCGGAGAACCATTCCATGGCCATCTGCACTTGCCTGCCGAGTCCTGCTTCTTCAAGGACCGGTTTCATTATGACCGGTGCATTGTAGAAATTCCTCATGCTGTACCCGAGATGGTGCACAGTCCCCAGGCCGCTGCCTGCCTCGAATCCCTGGTCGAGCAGATGACGGGTCAGGTTCACGTACATTCCGGCTATCTCCGCCTTTTTGACAGGATCCTGCTCATGCATCCATGCGATGGCTGTCTGCATGAGATTGTCGTTAGCCTGCCTGAGCAGCTGGCCGTTTGCTCCGAATTGTCCGGAGGCATCGGATATGCCGAGATTGATATATGTTTCCCCGTATCTGGTGAAGAATACGGGTTTCCCCTTGATGGTCCGGTCCTGGTTGAAGCTTATCTCATAGCTGTCGTACATCTGCTTCACTTTCCCGTAGTCCCATGGTTTCTTCCCGTCGGTAACCAGTTCTATGAACCTTTCCCTTATCGTTTCCAGTTCCGCCTTTTCCGTATCCGATATTGTTTCTGCCGGCTTTATGTCAAGTTCAAGGTTCCAGCTGTTGTTCAGTACAAGCCAGTGGGACTCCGTATCCTTGTTCACGAAAGGCGCCTGCCAGTCCGGTGTGTGGTGGCGTACATCTTCGAAGGCGGATGTGATGATCCCGTCGAAATAAAGTGTGCCTTTCCGTATTCCTTCAGGAGCTGCAATGACAATCCTGTCCATACCGGTTTCAGGCTCTCCTGTCATGTCCCTGTCGAAGGCGACCCATGCTCCTCTCCATCCTGTGAATCCGAGCCTGTAGTCAAAACTGCAGCATTGTCTGTCTCCTTTGTAGAAAATGAATTCCAGGCTGCCGTCGATTTCCTCAGGTGAATATACCCAGAACACGAATGTGGAGACCGATGTCTCCTTAGGATTGGGATTCTCAGGAAGATACGGGATTTCTCCATCTATTTCCAGATATGCACCGTTTTTCTTCCATTCCCATTTCAGCGAATTGTTCCCGAGTTTGTAATGGTCGTTTGATATGGACAGGACAGAGGATTTCCCTGCCGAGACCTGTCCGGCCCCGTCTTCAAAAGACATTACCCCGGTCAGGGGATTGAAATCAACAACCTTGGCGCTTGTGGCAAAGCAGAACGCCAAGGCTGATAAGATGCATATAGCTTTTTGCATATCAGTAATTTACAGGAGCAAGCCCTTTTTCGATATTGCCTTTTCTGATCAATGCTTCAAGGAAGTAGTAGTCAGCATAGTTCAGAGGGACGTCTATGCTGCTGCCGTGAGGTATGCTGCCGACCGAGTGCATGAGGATGAAGCCTCCGTTTGTCCCCTGGGCGGCTCTGTACGCCGATGAAGAAAGCGATTCGATCATCTTGTCGGCCTTCTCTTTGTACAGGCTGATCTCTGTGAATCCGTAGAGTTCATAGAGTGCCGATGCTATGATTGCTGCGGAAGAGGCATCCCTGTATGTATCAGGTATGTCCGGGCAGTCGAAATCCCAGTATGGTACGAGATCTTCCGGCATGTTCGGGTTGTTGAACAGGTAATCGGCCACAACTTCAGCCCTTTCGAGATATTTCCTGTCTCCGGTATATCTGAACATTACTGTATATCCGTAGATGGACCAAGCCTGTCCTCTTGCCCATGCTGATTCGTCGGCATAGCCCTGGGCGGTGCATCTTCCCCTTATTTCCCCTGTCTCCGGATCATAGTCCACCACATGATATGTGCTGTAGTCCGGGCGGTAATGGTTCTTCATGGTCTGGTCAGCGTGGCTTATGGCAATCTTTGCATATGTGGAATCTCCGGTGAATTCCGTGGCTTTCATCAGAAGCTCGAGGTTCATCATATTGTCTATGATCACCGGGCATTTCCATCCTCTTGTGCCTTGCCATCCTTTGTCTGCATCCCAAGACTGGATGACGCCGGCTCTTGGCCTGAACCTTGTGGAAAGGGATTTCGCGGCGTTTACTATGACGTCCTTGTAGCCGTCTATGTTCTTAAGCCTCAGGCCGTTCCCGTAACTGTCATAAATCATGAAGCCTATGTCATGATGCCATTTGAGATATTGGATGGTATCCAGCACTTCCGTCTGTTTCCTGGCATGTTCTGCCCAATATTCATCTCCTGTCAGCTCGTACATGTACCACAAGGTCCCTGCGAAGAATCCGCTGACCCAGTCATCGGTAGGAACGTAGACTATCTCACCGTCTTTGAAGGTCGATGGAATCCGTACAGTGTCTCCTGCTTCAGATGCTTCAACAAGCGATTTGAGCTGTACTTTGGCATTTTCCACATTGTCCTTGATGATGTCAGTCTCAGGTGCGCACTGGGCGGCTATCACTGCCAGAGCCAGCGTAGAGAGAAATTTGAATTTCATGTTGTATTGCAGTTTGAGTTATTAGTTTCCGTATGTGTTCAAGGTTCCGTGAACGTTTACACGTCCATTCTGCAAATTTAGTCAAAAATCTTTTCAAGCCAAAATAAACTTGTCATTATGAATGTTTTTCTTCTTTTCATTTTGACAGTTTCAAAATAAATGGTATCTTTGCCAAATGCATTAACACTAATAACCATTGGAACCGGATGAGACGTTTTCTTTCAGTAATTTTCGCTCTCTTATTTGTTTTTTCGGCTTTTGCAGCAATCAATTCCCAGTATAATTTCGAGTCAGGCGTGCCTGGTTTCGTGCGCGTGACCGGTAACGGGGAAGTGGTATCTTCTACCGACAAGTTCAAGGACGGGAAGTCCTCCATAAAATTCTCATGGAAAGGCCAGGCGGCTTTGTCATTCAACAACTGCACGGATATCGAGGCTTCGATGAAGGTGAACAGGGCCGGAGTGATTGTCTGGATATACAATACTGCGCCGATGGATGCTCCGCTTACTTTCACTTTCTGGAACTGGAGCAACGAGGAGATCTGCCACTTCGAATTCAATATGGATTTCAAGGGCTGGCGTACCGCGTGGATCAAATATGAGGACATGCTTTCGCCGTACGGACATTACGGTGACAGGAAACTCAAGGAGAGGGCTACCAATGTAGCCAGAATGACTGTAACTCCACCGGCAACAGTCCCTGAGGGCACTATCTATATTGACAGGCTGTCCTTCTCTACCGGGCAGCTGCATGCCCAGATCACTCCTGATATGCAGATTCCTGAGAACAATTATAATCTCAAGCGAAACATGTGGCATTGGTGCCGCCTCTGGGAGTGGGAGCAGTATCCTGCGGAAGAAGTGGTACCGATCACCGCCGATCAGGAGAAGATGCTCGAACTTGTCGAGGCGAGGATGGACGAGCGCATCAAGGCCGGGAGATCCAGCGACAACTATGTGAAGAATACGCTGCTCAAAAGAGCGGACGATACCTATAATAAATATTATATCGGGAGAAATCAGGACGGTTCCGTTACCGGTGCACCGTTGCTCAGCGATGACGAGTTCAACAATGCTGCAGGCGAGATGCGTATCCGTTTCATCGGGCAGATTGTCGATTATTATGCCCAGGATTATTCCTACACGGGGAATACTGCCAATCTGGAGAAGGTGATCAATGCCATGGATCATGCCATTGACCAGGGGTTCGCTTACGGAAGCGGCCAGGGTACCAACCATCATTACGGTTATCAGATCAGGGAACTGTACAGAGGTATCTGGCTGTTCCGCGATGAACTGGCTGCTGCCGGAAAACTTGACGGATATCAGGAAGTGCTGGAGTACTGGAGCGGTCTTCAGGAGACGCGCAAGCCGTTTGTATATGGCAGGGACGAAATATTGGACAGCTGGCATACGCTGCTTGATGCCAAGATAATAGCAGCCATGCTGGATTCTGATCCTGCGACCAGATACTCAAAGATGAAATGCCTCTCGAGATGGGTGTCCGGGTCGCTCGACTATTCGCCGGGTACTCTCGGCGGTCTCAAGGTGGACGGGACGTCTTTCCATCACGGCGGTCATTACCCGGCCTATTCGGTAGGCGCATTTGCTGCAGTAGGGGATTTCTGCCATTATACCAAGGATACGGATTTCGTGATTACCGAGGATGCCAGACGCACTTTCAAGCATGCGCTTCTGACCATGCGCGACTATTGCAATCTTACGGACTGGGGCGTCGGAATCTGCGGACGTCATCCGTTCAACGGTTTCATTCCGAAAGCCGATATCGAAGCCTTTGCTTCTTTGGCTTTGCTTGGCGACCTGACCGGGTCCGGACTCGGAGCAGATCCTGAACTGGGTGGCGCATATTTCTATCTTGGCGGTGCAGACCAGAAATCCGTGTCAGCATTGAGGAAAGCCGGTGTATCCGGTGCTTCTGAGGCACCGCAGGGCTTCTTTGTCCTGAATTATGCTGCTTTGGGCATCCACCGGAGGGATAACTGGATGCTTTCCCTCAAGGCATACAACTCCGATGTCTGGAGTGCTGAAATCTATGCTGCTGACAACAGGTACGGCCGTTACCAGAGTTACGGGACAGCGCAGCTGATAGGTGCCGGAAAACCGGTTTCCGCAAAGGCGAGCGGATTCTCCCAGGAAGGCTGGGACTGGAACAGGATGCCGGGGGCCACTACGGTACACTTGCCGTTCGAGATGCTCGACAGTCCGCTTAAGGGTACTCTGATGGAGAGGAATGATTCCCGCTTCCCCGGGGGCTCGTCCCTTGAGGGCATGAACGGAATGATGGCTTTCACATATGTCGAGAAGGACAGACAGAACTTCTGTGCCGGTGCCACTGCCACAAAGAGTGTCTTCTGTTTTGACAACAGGATAATCTATATCGGAAGCGGCATATCAAATACAAACAATTACGGCTATCCTACGGAAACGACCCTGTATCAGCTTAGACTCGATGAAAGGGAAGGGCTTGTAGTGGATATAAACGACGACTTCTTCGGGGATTTCCCTTTCCCTTCGACATATCGGTTCGCGGGCGAGGGACAGGCCGTGCTCAATGATCCTCTCGGCAATTATTTCATCATCCCGGATGCCGCCGGCCTGACTGTAGTGAAACAGAACCAGACATCTCCTTCAGATACAAGGAAAAAGACCGGCACCGGAGATTTCATTACAGCCTACATAGACCATGGCGTTTCGCCTGATGAAGCTGCCTATGAGTATATGATGCTTGTCCAGCCTGCCGGCAAGGACGTGAACAAGTTCTCCAAGAAGCTTCCGTATACGGTGATCCGCAAGGACAACGCTGCCCATGTGGTAAATGACCATCTGACAGGCATCACGGCCTACGCCTGCTACAAGGCATATGACGGAGCGTCATCCGCCGGGGCATTTGCATCTTTGCCAAAAGGCAAGGAGGCCAGGCCGTACCTTCCGATAGCTGCGATCGATGCCGAAACCATGGTGATGGAGCGCACTCTTGAAGACGGCAATGTGGTGATGAGTATCTGCACTCCTGATCTTGGAATAACACAGAAGGCTTACACGACACCGCAGCCGAGCCAGGTGATAGCAAAGAAGGTTGTCATCGACGGAAACTGGGGACTGGCTGCCCCATGCGACAAGGTCAGCATCAGCACTGATGCCGGAAAGACGACGGTCACGGCATCCTGCGTGGACGGTATCCCTGTCGAGTTCCGTCTGAAGAAGATATGAAGAATACTTAATCAGCATAATTAATAATCTTGAACTGATGTATAAACTAACTGTACTTTTGACGACGCTGGCTCTTCTCACGGCATCCGTGTGGGATATGTCAGCACAGAATGTTGAGGTCAAGGGACGTGTCACCGACACGTCAGGAGAGCCGCTTGTGGCAGTTACTGTCTATGAGTCCGGCAATACTTCAAACGGAACAGTGACGGATATCGACGGTAATTATACATTGACTGTTCCTCCGACTGCGACCATCATCTTCTCTTGCCTGGGTTTTGAGGAAATCCAGGAGGCTGTGGCAAAGCGCAGCACAATAAATGTTTCATTGGCAGAGGAGCAGCTGTCCATAGATGCTGCCGAAGTCGTGAGCGTGGGATACGGCTCTGTGACCAGACGAGATCTGACAGGTTCCGTCAGCAAAGTCGACATGGGTGAAATGATGAAGGCTCCGGTCACCAATTTCGACCAGGCGCTTACCGGACGTGTAGCCGGAGTCGTGGTCACGACATCCGACGGTTCCCTCGGTTCCGAGGCCAATATCGTCATCAGGGGTAACAACTCCCTCACGCAGAGCAGTGCGCCTCTTTATGTCATTGACGGCTTTCCTTCCGAAAGTTCTCTCGCACTCTCGCTCAACTCCGCCGACATCGAGAGCATAGATATCCTGAAGGATGCTTCCGCCACCGCCATATACGGTGCGCGAGGTGCCAACGGTGTCATCGTCATTACCACCAAGCAGGGTGTCGAGGGCAAGCCGAAGGTGACTTTCAGCGCTTCATGGACAGGCAACAAGATCTATAACAAGATCGATCTTATGGACGCCTACGAGTTCGTGCAGTTCCAGACGGAGATGTACGAGAATTCAGGAAGCACAAATATCTATCTGACACATGACGGCCAGACATGGACTCCTGAAGACTATCTGAATGTCCGCACTTACGACTGGCAGGATGAGATTTACAGGACTGCACTTGTCCAGAACTACAATGTTTCCATCTCCGGCGGAAGCAAGGAGGCAGGCAACAGGTACGCGGCAAGTTTCTCTGTACTGGATCAGGATGGTATAATCGTGAATTCCAATTTCCAGAGGTATCAGGGAAAGATCAATTTCTCCCAGAATCTCGGCAAGAAGATCAAGGCCGATCTCAATGTCAACTATTCACGTTCTGTCACCAGCGGTACCAATCCTACTGCCGCACAGCAGTCTTCTTCAGCTTCAGGCTGGCTCATCTATTCCGTATGGGGTTACCGCCCTGTGAAGCCGATATGGGACGAGACATCGGATGACGAGTTCCTGATGTCTCCTATCGACGTGGATATCGCAGATGCGAACGATTACCGTTTCAATCCTGCCCTTTCAGTGCGCAACGAGTACAGGAAGACCATACAGGACTATCTCAACGCACAGTTCGGTCTCACATATACCATCATTCCTGATCTCGTGTTCAAGACGACCGCAACCTATACATTGCAGGCAAGACGCAGGGAAGAGTTCAACGGTACCCAGACATACACGGGATACGAAGGCTCTCCTTCAGGAAACGGCATCAACGGAGCCATCTACTGGACAAACTGGGTGACCTGGCTGAACGAGAACACCATCACCTGGACCAAGCATATCAACAGGGCGCATCATATGACGCTCCTCGGCGGTGTGACATTCCAGGGACAGACCAATGACTACAAAGGTACGCGGTCTACCAACATGACTACGGAATCCCTCGGCCTTAACGGCATGCATACGGGAAATTACCAGACAGTAACCCCGTGGGAATACAACTGGAGGATGATGTCAGGCCTCTTCAGGCTTCAGTACAACTACAGATACAAATACTATCTCACGGCGTCCTTCAGGGCTGACGGCTCATCCAAGTTCCCTACGCACAACCAGTGGGGTTATTTCCCGTCCGGCTCTCTTGCATGGAACTTCAACAGGGAGGACCTTCTGAAAAACAGCACATGGCTGAAGAACGGCAAGCTCCGTCTTTCTTGGGGTCTGACAGGTAACAACAGGACTTCAACTCCGTACGATTTCTATCCTCAGATCACCACTTTGCCAGGCAGCCAGTCGGGCCTCGACTATGTATTCGGAGGTGAGATCATTTCGGGATATTATCCGAACAAACTCGGTAACAAGAACCTCAAATGGGAGACGACGGAGCAATGGAATGCCGGTATCGATCTGACCTTCTTCGAGAATGACAGGATAAAGATCACGGCTGACTGGTACATGAAGAACACCTACGACCTTCTCCTGAACGCCACCATGCCTTCTTCATCAGGTTATGAAAATGCAATGATGAATATAGGCTCGATGCGCAACACGGGTTGGGAACTGTCTCTGGAGACCCTGAACATAAACAAGAAGAATTTCCAGTGGACCACATCGTTCAACATAGCTTTCAACAGGAACAAGGTTACGGCCCTGACGAACAACCAGTATTCTCTCCTTACTTCAGTATCCTGGGATCAGAGGTTCAACAACCAGTATCCATACATCACCCAGGTGGGCAAGCCTTCCGGCATGATGTACGGCTATATATACGAAGGTACATACAAGCAGGAAGACTTCATCGGAAATACCCTGAAGAACAGTGTCCCTGCCTTGTCGAGTGTCACCAGGGAGAACATCAGGCCGGGTGACCCTAAGTACAGGGATATAAACGGCGACGGTGTCGTGGATGACGAGGACCGTACAATCATAGGTTGCGGACAGCCTCTGCACACCGGAGGTTTCGGAAACTCCTTCTATTTCTACGGCTTCGATGTGAACATCTTCTTCTCGTGGAGCTACGGCAACGACATACTCAACGCGAACAGACTGATCTTCGAGAACGGTTCGATAGCCAACCTTAACCAGCTTGCTTCATATAATGACAGGTTCAATGCCCAGACCAACCCGGACAGCGATATCCCAAGAGTCAGGGCAGAAGGCATGAATGTCTATTCATCAAGAGTGGTTGAAGACGGGTCTTTCCTCAAGCTCAGGAATGTCTCCATCGGCTACACATTGCCGAGGAGGGCACTCAGAGCCATGCATTTCGATACCATGAGGGTCTATGTCTCTGCAGACAACATCTGGACATGGACGAACTACTCGGGTCCTGATCCTGAAGTTTCCACAAGGAATTCAGTGCTTACCCCTGGATTCGACTGGTCTGCCTATCCGAGGGCATTCGGTCTGACAGCAGGCGTTTCATTCACATTCTGATACCAAGGAGGAGAAAGATATGAAGAAAATCGTAAATATATTTGCTTTGTCGGTGATGGCTTTTGCCGGAGTTTCCTGCGGCTTCCTCGATGTCAAGCCTGAGATCCTCACCAGAGACAATTTCTACACTTCAAAGGCTGAGGTGGAATACGGTCTTGCCGGTGTGTACGGCGTCATCAACAATGAGGGTTTCTACGGAAACTATTATTCCCTGATGCTGTCCAACACTGATGACCTCTGTTACTATAACAGGAATACTGCGAACAACTACTCGGTATGGTACACCCATGATGCCAGTTCACCGGAGATCTATTCTGCATGGACAACCATTTACCAGGGTATCAACACAGCCAATGTCTTCATGAACGATGTCAAGGATTCGGAGTACGATCCTGACCATGCGTGCTATACGGAAGCGCGTTTCCTAAGGGCATTCTATCATTTTATCCTTGCCCAGGCATGGGGGGATGTCCCGTTGAAGACCACGGCTCTTACCGATCTCAATGATCCCGATATCTATTGCGGCGCTACCCCTCAGCTCGAAGTCCTGCAGTGGGCTTCTGATGAGATGGAGGCCTGCCTGTATGGGGATGCAGAGGTTCCTGAAAGTCCTACGGCGGCTGATCCTGTCCTGACAGAGATTCTGGCAGGCGAGGATCTTACAAATGCCCCGTCAAGGGTTACTCCTTCGACTATCTGCGGCATTCTTGCCAGAGTGAATCTTTTCATGGCAGGCGAGACGATTCAGGGCACTACGGATGACATGAAGCACGAGTATTTCGGAAAGGCCATGAAGTACACCAAAGCCGTGATCGATGCCGGCAAGCATACTCTTAACGATGATTATGCGCAGGTGTTCATAAACATGATTTCCGATGTCTATGACACTGACTTCAGGGAGTCCATGTGGGAGGCTGACTTTCTCGGCAACCGTTCCAGCTCAGATAACTGGAGCAACGGCCGTATCGGTGACCTTATCGGACTTCAGAGCAGTCCTGACGTCGGGACATACAATGATGTCGCATGCAACTTCGCTTATGGCCAGTACAACGGTTCCCTCAAGCTCTGGAATCTTTACTGGCGCGAAGACCGCACCGATGATGAGACATCGATTGGCGGTGAAAGCAACGGTACTCCAGGCATTGACCAGGCTCCGGGCTGGGATGAACGCCAGTACTGGAATATGCGTCCGTATAATTACAAAGGAGGAGAGATCACGAAAAAGGAGAACGGAGTGGATGTCATAGTGGCATCATATAAGCCGGGTATTGACAAAATGCCGTACTACAGGTCTACGACTTCCGTCTTTCAGACTCCTGCCGACTGCAGGGGCATAAGGAACTGCGGTAAATATTCCCGTGAAGTCATCTATGAAGGAGTCAAAGGCGACAGGGGTACGTATACTCCGGTGAATTATCCGATACTGCGGTACTCCGATGTGCTTCTGATGTATGCCGAGGCTTATAACGAGTATTACAAGGCACCTTCGCAGGAAGCTTACGACTGCGTAGTGGAAGTCCGGGACAGAGCCGGTATCAAGACGAGAGATTATACTGAGTATCAGACATATTATGATTTCCGCCAATTTGTCCGCAACGAGAGAGGACGTGAACTTTGTTTCGAATCTCTCCGCAAGTACGATCTCATACGTTGGGGGATTTTCGTGGAGTGCATGAAGGAGTACATCTCCGATGCTTCCGATCCTCTGTACTGGGGGCCGGGCAATACTGCATCTGTGGCAGCGACGACGGCATCGAATGTACAGGAGCGACATATAGTGCTTCCTATACCTTCCATTGAACTCGGTGTCAATGGTCTTGTACAGAATCCGCTGTGGTAGGAATTGTTGATTTTTAATTTGGAAAAGATATGACAGACAGATTATTACCATATATCGCCGGAGCTATGGGCGTCCTGTTCCTGTCGGCAGGGTGCGAGCAGGCGAACATATATTCCGAAGTGGATTTCAATGTGACATTGGATCCTTCGAATACTTATGTGGCAGGAGAACCCGTCAGATTCAATATCAGCGGCAATCCCGACAACCTTCTCTTCTACAGCGGGGAGATAGGTCATGCCTATCAGTACCGTGACCGCTACGAAGTGCCGGTGGAGCAGGTGACTTCCATCGTTCTGGACATGAATATAGAGCACCGCTATGGTGAAAAGGATCATTCTGCACTTGAAATCTACTATACAAATGAATTTCCTGGGTTGAACGGCAATGACGCTCAAGCCGATGTTGCGCTTGTCAAAGGTATGTATGAAGGAGGAATGTCAGGATGGACCAAGGTGGATTTCGAGGATCCGGGTCCGAAAGCCGACGTTACTTTCCAGGTCCAGACCGGGAACATGAAGGATTGCGTAGACAACCTTTGCATAGCCTTCCATTGGAACCCTTCGGAAAACACTGTCAATAATGACCATAAGATCCCTATGGACACATACAGGATAAACGGCATCATGACGATAGAGTGTGAAGGGATGAACCCGCAGCAGAGGGATCTCAAATCCCTGATGGGACAGGCTATCATCTTTGATCATGATCCGGTATATTGGATGGATCAGGGTAATGGAAGCATCAGAATCCAGGACGGCACATGGGATGTGATATTCCAGGGCGGATATTATGATGAAATCAAGCATGACTGTAACGGATGGCTGTTCTCTGTCCCTCAGGCATTCAATGTCTCCGAGCCTGATCAGGGACTTGTGATCAAGAATATCCAGAACTATCTTGATACCTACGAGTACACCTTCACTGAACCGGGTACCTACACTGTCACTTTTGTCGGAACAAACAGCAACTATATCGATGAATCCCGCGACGTGCAGGAATTCGAGATCAATATAGTTCCACCGGCAGTCACTGCCGCAGAATAGCACCGACAGCTTTTTCGTATTAAGAGGCCGACTCAAAAAGAGGAATTTCAGGCGTAATGCAGAAAGTCCCCTTTTGGGTCGGCCACAATTTGTCAAACATTTTTTCAATGTTTATTGCGGTGCGGACGGAAGATGAACCTCATAGTCAATTACTTCGTTCTCAATATCTTGTAACTGCAGATTCTTTATGCATATCGTAGTCGGACTGCAAACCCATAAGGTTTTCATTACGCCAGGATTCGCTGAATTCCATGTTATGGGATTCGGTATTTATCATTTTATCATCCATTATATTTCTTGAAATTCTCTGCCTGTTCCAAAATCTCCTTGAACACCTCGTCATTTGTCACAGGAGGATAGCCATATTCTGCCAGAACCAAAATCAAATCCATTTTCAATTCCGCCTTTATGTCGTCGCGGGTAGACCAGTCAGTGTATTTGGACTTATCCGCCACTATCTTCTTGATTTCTGCTGCGAGTTTCAAGAGTTTGTCTTCCGGATATTCAAACCCGAATTGCTTGGCTATGGCTTTCAGAATATCATAAAAGGCTTTTTCTTCGTAACTGATGCCCAAATCAAGGAAAGACTTCTTTTCCTTGTTCAATTCCTTCAACAAGTCTGCCATCTGATTGGCTACTTCTGTCAATACTTCGTCCGCAAAAATGGCACTGTCCCGGCGGTCATTGTATTTGTCCACCAATGCATTCAGCCGTTTGGAGAAGTCCACGCCTTTCACTTTGTTTACCTTCTTGAATTCCGTGATAACGGTTTTCAGCAGGCGTTCCATCAGTTTCACCTTGGTGTTGGGCAACTTCAGTTTACTTAGGCGTTCCATATATTCCTCGCTCAGCACATCCAGATTTTCCTTGTCGTTGCCTATTTGGATGATTTCCTCTACACCTTCCGATTGTATCGCTTCTTCAATCATCTCACTGACGCGGCGGTTCATCTGCGAAGCATCCGGTGTGTCACCGATGGTCAACTTATAGATAATGGAACGCACCCCGGTGAAATAGTGGATTTCTTCACGCTCTGCATCGCTGATTTCTTCTCTGTTGCTGCACAAGTTAAACGCCGATTTCAGTTTCTTGGCGTGTCCCATGAACAGGGTTTCCAGTTCCTTGGTGCGTTGCATAAATTCGGCTCCTCTGTTCAAGCAATCCAGTTGTTCCAAGGGTGTCCCGGTTGTAAACTTGGAATAATCAAACTTGCCGAACATCCGACGGATAATATCCAATTCATCTTTCACCATCGTAACCGATTGCTCAATGCTTTCTACCGAATCAAAATTGGCATCTCCTTGCGCATACCGCTTCAAAGCTACGTTCATGTTGCTTTTGATGCCGATATAGTCCACCACCAAACCTTTCTCCTTCCCCGGATAGACACGGTTCACTCGTGAGATGGTCTGTACCAAGGTATGTTGCTGCAAAGGCTTGTCAATGTACATCGTGTCTAGACAGTCCACATCGAAACCGGTTGTCCACATATCGACCACAATGGCAATCTTGAAGTTTGATTTCGGCTTTTTAAACTCCTCAGCCCAAGCACGGCGGTCTTCATCCGTTCCCAGCAAGTTGTAAAGTTCTGGGTCATCGTCCTTGCTTCGGGTCATTACCATCTTTATCTTCTCGATAGGAAGTTTCTGATTCCCATACGGAACACGCTGTTCTGCCGCCATCATATAATTGCCTTCATATACTTCTTCACCGGGTATCTCTGCCCACTTGGGACGCAAGGCGATAATCTTTTTATAAAGGTCGAAAGCGATTGTCCGGTTGGAACAGACGAACATAGCCTTACCTTCTACCGTACTTCCTTCTTCCACCCGCTTCTCATAGTGTGCAATGAAATCCTCGGCTACTGCTTGCAGGCGGTCGGAATCCCCCAAGATGCGCTCCATCTTAGTGACAGCCTTTTTGCTCTCCTCTATCTGATATTCATTCGTCCCTTCTTCGGCGCACTGTTTATAATACCGCTCTATCTCCTGCAATTTCTTGTTGTCGAGCAACACTTTGGCGGCACGTCCTTCGTACACAATACGCCGTGTGATGCCATCTTCCACCGATTCGGTCATCGTATAGGCAACCACCACTTCGCCAAACACGTCAATCGTGGCATCAATCGGTGTGCCTGTAAAGCCTACATACGTGGCATTGGGCAACGAATCGTGCAGATACTTGGCAAAGCCGTAGTTGCGCCTTACACCTTTATC